>JANYAP010000055.1 GCA_025361285.1 Bacteroidales bacterium
TAAATTGGAAATTATTGCCAATGCGCTTTCGCAAGCGAACATGTATGTGCAAAGTGTTACTTTAGATGGTGTTCGATTGGAAAAGCCTTTTATTACTCATAACCAGATAATTAATGGCAAAAGGCTTGTTTTTGAAATGGGATCGAAACCGAATGTAAATTGGAAATAGTAGTGGAATTATTTTAACGCAAGCACAATCACACATGCATCTCTAATGAAAGCAAAATGTTTTGTTTTTGGATTTATTACAAGTTTAACTATTTGTTTGGCACAAATTGCAAATAGCCAAAAGCAAGAAGTTGATTTTGTTAATTCTTATATTGGTACATCCACGCACTTATATGGTGGACAAATCCCTATTGTAGGCCCACCATTTTCAATGACTTATTTTACACCACAAACGCGCGAAAACTCTATTTGTAATTCTACATATATGTATGAAGACTCATATATATTCGGATTTTTGGCAACCCACCAACCTGCTATTTGTATGGGCGATTATGGTTATGTGTCCATAATGCCCGAAGTAGGTAGGTTACAAACCAACCCTTGTAAGCGTCAGCTGTCGTTTAGCCATGCCGATGAATTTGTAAGCCCATATTTGTATAAAGTAAAAATGAAGGTTGATAAAAACAACACTATTCAAGCAGAAATGACTGCCTCAGAGCGTTGCGGAATATTAAAATTTATTTTTCCCAAATCAAATGATTCTCATATAATTATTCAGGCATTGAATGTTGATGATAGTCCAGAACCGGGGTGGATGCCAAGTTTAAATTCCAAAGATACAAGACTTCAAAAAATAGTTGCCTATATCAGTATTAACAAAGAAAAAAACGAAATAACTGGATACAATTCCGACCGCCAAAGTTTAAATCTAGGCCCTGAGCTAAAAAATTTTAAAGGATATTTTATTATTCAATTTGATAAGCCATTTTCCACTTACGGAACTTGGAACAACGATACTATTATGCCTTTTGTTAAAGAAATGTCGGCAAAAAAGCGACTCGGTGCGTACATTAGCCTTGCAACAAAAAACAACGAAACAGTAAAAGTAAAAATCGCCACTTCTTTCATTAGTTTAGAACAAGCTCGGGAAAATTTATTCAAGGAAATACCCGACTGGGACTTTGACAAAACTGCTTTAAAAACAAGAAATATCTGGCAAAAAGAAATTGAAAACATTAAGGTAGAAGGAATTACCGACAACCAAAAAACTATTTTTTATACAGCCTATTATCATTGTTTGTTGTTGCCACGTCAATTTTCGGAATACGGTAAATATTACAGCGCTTTTGATGATAAAGTACATACTGGAGTTTCATATTCCGATTTCTCACTTTGGGATACCTTCCGAGCGTTGCACCCATTTCTTATTTTTGTGCAGCCCAATCGGGTTAACGATATGATTACTTCTATGCTTCAAATGTATCAGGAAGGTGGGTGGTTACCAATGTGGCCTAATCCAGCCGAAACTAATATTATGATAGGCACCCATTCCGATGCTGTAATAGCCGACGCTTACGTAAAAGGTATCAGAAACTACAATGTAAAACTTGCTTATGAAGCAATTCGAAAAGATGCGATGATGGCTACCGAATGTGATGCTACAAATAATAAAATGCGGGATAGACAGGAGTGGTCATGTTACGAAGGACAAGCCGGGTTGCAGTTTTTTCACACATTGGGTTACATACCTTCTGATTACAAAGCCGAATCGGTGTCGAGAACCATTGAATATGGTATTGACGACTATTGCGTGGCACAGGTTGCTAAAGATATGGGCAAAACAGACGATTACGATAAATTAATGCAATGGTCAACAAATTATAAAAACCTATATAACAGTAAAACAGGCTTTTTATCGCCACGCCTTTTTAATGGAGAATGGGATATAAAAACTGACGAAGGCTATACTGAAGGGAGTCCATGGACATATCTTTTTGGTGCTATGCACGATATTCCTGGTATGATTAACATGCTGGGTGGAAACGAGAAATTTGCATCTAAATTAGACCAAAATTTTTCTGAGAAGCATTACCAACACGATAATGAACCTGGGCAACATTATATTTATCTTTACAACTATTGCGGACAACCATGGAAAACTCAAGAACTTGCCAGAATACATACTGCAATCAATTATAAAAACGCACCAGATGGCATCAATGGTAATGATGATTGTGGACAAATGTCGGCTTGGTATATATTTACCGTAATGGGATTTTATCCGGTTACGCCTGCATCGGGCATTTATGCTTTGGGGGCGCCACAATTTCCTAAGCTAACAATGAATTATACGGTTAACGGTAAGCCATGTAAATTGGAA
>JANYAP010000060.1 GCA_025361285.1 Bacteroidales bacterium
AACGACATTGATATAGAAATATAGAAATAGAATTAGAAATAAATATTACTATTTAGTGTTACTAAGAAAACTCATTAAAATGTTAAAATTATAGTTGTAAGCCAATATTTATAAGGAGTTTCAAATTTTTTTCTTGTTGCTTTTTTATTCGCTTTCGCTCATGAGAGCGCTTCGCTAAGTTCCCTCGGCCAAGAATTTTTGGTTACTTTTTTTTCTAAAAAAGTGACAAAGAAGAGTTTTCTTAGAGACACTATTTATTTCTATAATATTAATTATGAGTTAGATTCAAAAAAAAATATCGAAATATTGATATAAATCCACTCACAAATATCAATCATTTATGGTAACACACAAAGTTAAATATTGTTAATGACTGGAATTTATATTCATATACCTTTCTGTAAAAAAGTTTGTAATTACTGCGATTTTCATTTTTCGGTTTCCTTGAAATTAAAGGATAAGGTAATGGAATGTATTGGTAAAGAGTTAGTTGATAGAGTTGATTATTTACCCTCCAAAACTATCGAAACAATTTACTTTGGCGGTGGAACTCCCTCAATTTTAAGCATTAAGAAATTATCGACCATACTAAACCTTATATATAAGCACTTTATAGTGTCGGAACATGCCGAAATTACTTTGGAGGCAAACCCCGACGACATTACAATTGAGTATTTGTATGATCTTAAATCGATTGGCATTAACCGATTAAGCATTGGAATACAATCGTTTAACGACGATGATTTGGTTTGGATGAACCGACGACATACGGCAGCCGAAGCTATAAACTCGGTTAAACTATCGCATGAAGCAGGTTTTGAGAATATTAATATCGATTTAATTTACGGTCTTCCAAATTTAACTCTCGAAAGATGGAAACAAAATCTAGAAACTTTTATTTCATTGCAAGTGCCTCATCTTTCGGCTTATCATTTATCGGTTGAGCCAAAAACCGTACTAGGTTATTATAAACGGAAAGGAAAATTAACAGAAATTGACGAAAATGATAGTCTTGCCCATTACGGCGCTCTTTTAGATGTTACCAAAGCTAATGGTTACAAACATTACGAAATATCGAACTTTTGCACGAACGAAAATTTTTCGAAGCACAATACAAATTACTGGAAACAAGGTCATTATATTGGTTTAGGACCGTCGGCGCATTCGTACAATGGCATTTCTCGGCAATGGAACACATCGGTTAATAGCCAGTATATTAAGGCAATAGAAACTAATCAATCTTATTTCGATATTGAACAGTTAACTGATGATGAGCGATTTAACGATTATATTCTTACACACCTGCGTACCTCGTGGGGCGCAAATTTCGAGGAAATATGCATGTTGTTTGGCGACAAGTATTTAACACATTTTAAACAGGAGCTTAAGAAGTACAAAGATTTGCCAACAATCAATATTTCAAATGATTATGTTTCGCTTACCGATAAGGGAATGTTTGTTTCCGATAAAATTATTGAGGAGTTGTTTTGGGTTTAATTGACACTTAACGCACCCAGAACATGTTAAGAATAAGTAGAGTTTTATAGCCACCAATGCTCCAAAACACAAACCTCACTAATTCTGCTTATCGGCATTTCGCGTTTTTTGGTGGTTTGGCGAATTGGTGGCAGGCATATATTTTTGAAGTTTTGAAACAATAGCCATGTAATGCAAAGTATAACTTGCATTTATAAACAAATTATTTTAAGTTTGGCGACACAAAACACCTATTTTCAACATAAATTCCTATATCAATGATATTTAGCAGTATTTTATTTTTAACCGTTTTTTTGCCCGTTTTTCTACTGGGGTACTTTATTCTTCCTAAGAAACTGAATATTAAGCATTTATACTTACTTTTGGCTAGCTTTATATTTTACGCGTGGGGCGAACCTAAATTCGTATTTATAATATTTTTCACAACAATAATCGATTTTTTTCTGGTGCGTAAAATGGATTCTTATACCGATCCATTTAAAAGGAAGTTATTTTTGGCTTTTCCTATATTGTTAAATTTAAGCTTGTTATGTTATTGCAAATATTTTAATTTTTTTATCGACAATTTGAATGATGCTGGAGGACTGCTAAACCTGTCGCTTGGAAATTTTAGTAAGATAATTTTACCCATAGGCATATCGTTTTACACTTTCGAAAGTGTTACTTATTCGGTTGACGTTTACCGCAAAGTACACGCGCCATTAAAAAAGTTTTGGGAGTACCAGATGTATATTATCTTTTTTCCGAAGCTAATTGCCGGACCTATTGTGCGTTACCACGAAATAGCTGATCAGATTCAAACTCATATACATACCGATAATTTTGCCAACCGCATAAACGGATTTACGCGCTTTTGCATTGGTTTAGCCAAAAAGGTACTTATTGCCAATGTTGTTGGCGAACAAGCCGATGCTATATTTGCGCTCGACCCGAACCAAATAACAACAACAATCGCTTGGATTGGTGCTTTGGCCTACACATTGCAGATATATTTCGATTTTTCGGGATACTCCGACATGGCAATAGGCATATCGAAAATGCTAGGCTTTAAGCTTCCCGAGAATTTCAACAACCCTTATACATCGTTCAGTGTAACAGAGTTTTGGCGCCGATGGCACATTACTCTCGGTAATTGGATGAAAAACTATCTTTACATTCCGCTTGGCGGAAATAGGGTTGATAAAAGCCGAATACTACTTAACTTGTTCATAGTGTTTGTTTTATCGGGTTTGTGGCATGGCGCTGGTTGGAATTTTATTCTGTGGGGCGTGTATTATGGTGTGTTTCTGGTTGTTGAGCGAGTTTTTGTTCGCGATAGAAAACCAAAAGGCGTATTCCGGTATTTCGGCTGGTTTTACACATTTATTTTGGTAGTAGTGGGCTGGGTGCTGTTTAGGGTCGAAAACATAAGTACTGCTTTTCAATTTATTGGAAAAATGTTTTCGTTTCAATTTAACAACGATTACGTAATGATATACAAACCTAACTTCTTATTTTTCTTTATATTAGGGCTTATATTTTCGTTTTGTTCGTTCAATAGTAAAATAAACCTTTTTCAGGAGAAGCTATTTGGCGGAACATTATCAAAAAAGAGTGTTTTAATATTATGTGTTGCTGGCATAGCCCTTTATTATGTTAGCCTTATATGCTTAAGTGGTGGTCAGTTCAATCCGTTTATTTATTTCAAATTTTAAAACATGAGCAAAAAAAATATAATCAGCAATAAGCCACTTATTAAGAAGCCTATAGGTGCTTCAAAACCGTCTATTGCTACAATAAAAAAGGCAAACAACGATATTTTGCATATAATTCTTTGGTGCTGTATTTGCGGCTTTATTGCCGTTATATTTATAAAACAACTTAAGAATGAGAAAGGTAAAGCCGAAATAAAAGGTATCGATTTGTCGTTTAGTAATTTCTTAAGTGGTATATATCAGGAATATACCGAAACCAAACTGCTTGCAAAACCTTTTATGAAGGAATTAAAAACATATAAGAATGATATTGAATATCAACTATTTGGAAAAATAAATTTGGAAGGTTTTTATAGCGGAAACGACAACTACATTTTTGGCGAAGCTATGACAAAAGCCTATTTTGGCGACGATTATTTTGGTAATCAGGCAATTACCGATCAGGTACGGAAGGCAAAATACGTTCAAAGTAAACTTAAAGATATTGGTATTGAGTTGCTTATATTGTTTGCTCCTTGTAAAAGTTCAATTTACACCGAGTATTTACCCGAACGAATATTAAAAACTAAGCGGAAGCCGCAAAACTACGAAAGTTATGTTAAAGCGTGTAAGTTACTGAATGTTAATTATATAGATTTTGTTCAGATGTTCGCAGAGTTAAAACAAACTTCGAAATATCCGCTTTTTTCGCGCGGCGGTTCGCACTGGAGCTATTATTCGGAATGTATTGTGGTTGACACTACCATAAAAAAGCTCGAAAAGTTAATGAATGCAAATTTGCCGAATATTATTTATAGCAATATTCAGGTTATGGACACGTCATTAGTGCGCGATGGCGATATTTTTTCGAAAACACAAATGGCTGCCCCAAAAGGCGATTTGCTTGCTTATCCTCAAAGTATTGGTTACGAGCAAGGTGAAGGGGTAGTGCCGCAAAAAATACTTGGTATTGCCGACAGCTATTTCCGCTGTTTCTTTTACTTAGGTGCTATGCAACACGCATTTAACAATTCTCAGCAATGGTATTACTATAACAGTATCATACCCGAAAACCCAAATAACCCCGAAGTTTGGGAATTAGATTTAAAAGCGGAAATACTTAAAAATAAGGCAATTGTATTGCTATGCAACGAAACAAATTTAAAAAAGCTTGGAAGTGGCTTTATCGACGATGCGTACGAGATGTTTTCGAATCCGCAGACTTATTATAAGAACAAGAATAATAATGACTTACTAAATAAATATAAGAAAGAAATTCGAAATAATAAAGAGCTGCTTGCCAAGATGAAAAAGGATTCGCAGCAAAAAGGAATGTCACTCGATTCGCTAATTACTGAAACTGCTTTAAAGTTACAAAGCGAAAATGCAGTTAAGTAACAAAATTACAGCACTATAAACTAATAAACAGGTATCAGTCCCACACAATTTCCAGTAATGCATTTGCCACCGTTTGGGGTTACAATAAATGTATTCTCGATACCTACCATACCAATGTTGGCGATACCTTTTTTAGGTTCGATTGCAAAAACCATACCTTCCTCAATAGGTTGGTCGAAACCTTTGGCAATAACTGGTGTTTCGTCAACGGTAAGTCCAATGCCATGCCCCAAAAAGCGAACGGCGCGGTTGCCAAATCCCATAAAATTTTCGAGAAATTGCGGACTTAACTTGTCGATAACCGATTGATATATAACCGAAGGCATTGCGCCAGGCACAAGCATTGCAGCCATTTCGTATTGAATATCAACGCATTGCTTGTGTATATAAATTGCACTTTCGGGTAGCGATTTTCCGAACATATACGTTACAGTTTTATCGGTATGGTAACCATCATAACCACAGGCAATATCGAGAAAAACCAAATCGCCAAATTTTAACTTTCTATTATGGCTTCCGAATAGAGGTACAGCGGCATTCATGCCATAATTTCCACCAGGGCCATTAAAATTTGTTGGGTACACGGAGCTTTCGCCAAATGCTATATGCCCTAATATCACTTCGGTATCGAACATTCCATAACGCGCAATGCCTTGGTGACCTTCCTCAATAAGTATCGAAAACAATTCGCTACCAAATTCTGCTTCGCTTATGCCTTCGCGAAGTATTTCAGGAACACGCTGTTCCATAACGCGTTCGTGAATTTTGCCCGATTGTTCCATCAGTCTAAGTTCGTATTCGCTTTTTATCGATCGAACGGAAGCTAGTGGAGCATCGAGGGGCTTAATATTTTTATACGGAAAGTATTTTTGAAACCTTTGTAGCATTGCCAACGGAACTATCTCTGTTTCAATATAAACCGTTTCGGGAAACGATAAATATGTTTGTGCCGCTTCGCGATAGCTTTCCATAGGTTTGATATTGGGAAAAACCGATTCAGCTTTGGAACGCTCGTAACTACGGCGAACCCATAAAATAGCTTCGTTGTGTCGAGGAATTATCAACATCCCTTCCTGCATGGTTCCTGTAAAGTAGAACTGGTTTATCTTACTGAAAACGACTGCTATATCCCATTCGGGATTGGCTGAATCCATGCATTTACGGAAGCGGAGCATGCGCGATTGTAGTTCGGATGATGGTACTTGCATGATGTTTTGAAAATGTTCAAAAGTAGGTACATCGCGGGTACTTTCAAAATATTTTTTTACGAGCTGGCGGTGCATTTTTGCTTTTATACAGTACAGGTGAAACCTTTTATGAAAAGAAAGGTTTCACCTATTGCCATATTTTAGGTATAGCTTCTAATTAATTAAGTATTTTATCAATCGATATTAGCTCGTCGGCTGTAAACTGAACATTATCAAGCGATTTTAAATTATCGTTGAGTTGCGATATGCTGCTTGCGCCAATAAGTACCGAGGTTATACGACTGTCCTTTAATATCCAAGCCAATGCCATTTGTGCGAGGGACTGGTTTCGCCTTTGAGCAATTTCATTAAGCAACTGTATTTTAGATAGTTTCGATTCTGTAATCATTTCGGGCTTTAAAAATACACCTTTGCTGGCGCGCGATCCTTCGGGAATGCCATTTAGGTATTTATTAGTTAAAAGCCCCTGTGCCAAAGGCGAAAAAGGAATGCATCCCACGCCATTATCGTTTAACACTTCGAGTAATCCACCTTCAACCCAGCGTTCGAACATTGAGTATTTGGGCTGGTGTATAAGGCACGGTGTACCAAGTTCTTTCAAAATTTTTATTGCTCGCTTGGCATCGTCGGGTCGGTAGTTCGACAAGCCAACGTATAAGGCTTTTCCTTGCGTTACCGCCACACTGAGGGCAGCCATGGTTTCTTCGATGGGCGTTTCGGGATCGGGACGGTGCGAGTAAAAAATATCGACATAATCAAGCTTCATGCGCTTTAGGCTTTGGTTGAGACTCGAAATAAGGTATTTCTTCGATCCCCAATCGCCATAAGGTCCAGGCCACATGGTGTATCCTGCTTTGGTTGAAATTATTACCTCGTCGCGGTAGCTACTTAGGTCGTTTTTTAGAATCGACCCTAAATTTTCTTCGGCCGATCCTGGAGGTGGTCCGTAGTTATTTGCCAAATCGAAATGCGTTATGCCACAATCGAATGCATGCAAAAGCACTTTTCGGTAGTTATCGTAAATATCGGTACCGCCGAAATTGTGCCATAAACCCAACGATATTGCTGGAAGCTTTATGCCGCTTCGTCCACAGCGGTTATACACCATTTTGTTGTATCGGTTTGAAGATGGAAGATGTTTCATATTGCAAGTTGTTGATAAATAGGCTGTAGACTTTAGGCTGAAGGCTGTAGGAACTGCATAGCTAACTGTCAGCATTATACTTAAGTTGATAAAATTTTATAATTCAATCTGTTTCTTATTTATTATAGCGTTTGTTGAAAGCAAGCCACAGGCAGCGAAAATGTCCTCGCCGCGCGAAGCTCTAATAGTGGTAACAATGCCTTTGTCGGTTAGCGCATCACGAAATTTAGTAATTGTTTGTTCGTTGGAGCCTATTAGCGTAGAATTTGGTATCGCATGAAACCGAATTAAATTAATGCGGCACTTTATACCGTTTAAAATTTTCGCCAATTCGTTAACATCTCGCGCCGAATCGTTAATATCCTTAAGCATGATGTATTCGAACGATACCCGCCTTTGAAGTCCAAAATCGAATGCTTGTATCACTTCCAGCACTTCGCGAATTGGATATTTATTTTGGATAGGCATTAGTTTCTGGCGTTCGCTATCGAAAGGCGAATGTAAACTTATGGCTAAGTGGCACTTACTGCGTTGCAGAAATTCTTTCAAGCCAGGAATAACACCAATGGACGATACTGTAATTCGTTTCGGACTCCAGCCATAACCATACTCCGACGTAAGTATTTCGAGGCTTTTAAGCACTTCGTCGACATTGTCGAACGGCTCGCCCATTCCCATATATACTAAATTGGTAAGCTTATCGTGCTCAGGAATACTGCGTACTTGATTAAGTATTTCGTTAGCAGTTAATTGTGCCTGAAAACCCTGTTTGCCAGTCATGCAAAATAAGCAACCCATTTTACAGCCCACTTGCGATGAAACGCATAATGTTGCTCGATCCGCTTCGGGAATATATGCTGCCTCGATGAATTTTTCGGATGTTGTTGAAAAGAGGTATTTTTTTGTGCCGTCAATCGAGGTTTGTTCCTGAAGAGGAGCGTTTAGCCCTATTTCGAATATAGAGGAAAGGGTTTCGCGGTGTTTAATCGATAGGTTAGTCATTTCGCTAATCGACTGAACATGTTGTTTATAAAGCCATTCGGCTATTTGTTTAGCAGCAAATTTGGGCAGATTAGTGCTGTTAACTATTTGTTGCAGTTCGCTATATGTTTTACCGTATAAAGATTGCTTTATCATTTATGCTAAATAGTTATTTTATACAAAGTTAACAATTGTTGTTCATTCCTTACCCTTAATAACAACAACAATTTCGCCTTTAATAGTGCGGTCTTTTAATTGTTCGATAAGCTCGCCAACAGGGGCGCGGAGGTTTTCTTCGTAAATTTTACTAAGCTCTCGCGATACTGCCACTTGTCGTTCAACTCCAAAATACTCGGCAATTTCGTGAAGTAATTTTAGCAGACGAAAAGGCGATTCGTAAAAAACTATTGTACGTTCCTCATTAGCAAGTAATTGAAGTTTTTTCTGACGGCCTTTTTTCTGCGGAAGAAAGCCTTCGAAGCAAAATCTATCGCTCGGGAAACCCGAGTTTACCAATGCTGGTATTAATGCCGTTGCGCCTGGCAAGCATTCAACTTCGATACCATTTTCAACGCACGCACGCACCAACAAAAAGCCCGGATCGGATATTGAAGGTGTTCCAGCGTCGGAAATCAACCCAATAGTTTCGCCACTTTGCATACGCTGTATAAAACCTTGTAACGATTTGTGTTCGTTAAACTTATGGTATGCCTGTAAGCGTTTATCAATCTGATAATGCTTCAATAACACACTCGATGTACGCGTATCTTCGGCAAGTATAAAATCAACTTCCTTTAGCATTCGTATCGCTCGCAGTGTAATGTCCTCTAGGTTGCCCACCGGTGTGGGAATAACAATTAGTTTACCCATGAAAATGAGTTATGAATGAATTGATTAGTAGGTAATTTGCACATTTGTAATTTGCACATTTGTAATTTGTAATTTCCTCATCAATAATTTGTAATTTCCACATATTTAAAAATGAGCTTATAAAGATTTTCGTAAACTGTAAATGGCAGAGCTTCAAATGTATCTGTCGGAACGTGATATCCCAAGCTTTTATCGTCGGTATTAAAGAATAAAACTTTAACTTTTTTTTCGTAAAACGGGTAATGATCGCTTGAGCGAGAAGGGGCTTTTGCCTTCAAATTGAGATTAAGATTATCGACTTTGTTTATCGAATCGAGCTTGGCGAATTCGGTAGGTAAATTGCTACCATTAAATACGTTAACTCCACTTATCCCTGAGGCCATCATATCGAGGTTAAGCAATATTTTAATTTTAGTTAACGGAAATAGCGGGTTATCGACATAATATTTCGAACCAAGTAACCCCGCTTCTTCGCCGCTAAACAACATAAAAGCGTATGAATAGCGAGGTTTAATGGTTTCGCTGGTTAGCTTACGTGCAAAATCCATAACCATAGCCGTACCGCTGGCATTATCGCTAGCGCCTGGGTAATATGTTTTCTTACCCATTCGGCCCAAATGATCGTAATGAGCACAAAATACTATAAAGGTATCTACCTGTCCTTCAACAAATCCGATAAGATTGTTAGTTTTATGTTCAACCAACTCACTTTTTATATTAACAGTAATTTTGGAACAAGTTGTTGGCAAACTTGAGCGTTTAACCACCAACGATCCAAAATCGTAATTAAACATTCTTACCGAAAAAGTTAGGCTTCCATTTCTAACCAACATAATGCCAGCAGCTTTCACGAAATTATAAAGAAACAAATCGCGCACCTCTTTTCGGTAACCGTTTGTTCCCAAGCCCAATGTGTCGAGTATTACAAACTTGTTATTATAATTGCGTTGTAAGATATTTTGAATAGTGAAACTAGGGGTAAACAGTGTGCTGTCT
The DNA here is from genome assembly GCA_025361285.1 of Bacteroidales bacterium. GTDB lineage: Bacteria > Bacteroidota > Bacteroidia > Bacteroidales > JAAUTT01 > JAAUTT01. The sequence goes on from JANYAP010000060.1 coordinate 9,768, forward strand.
ATTTTAACAATGTCGAAAGTGCCGGAGCAATTACCCGATGCTGGGTTAGCAATAAAATCGATGCCAGGCACGAGCTTTTTACCGTCGATACTCACTTCCATAGCAGAGGGGAATGTATTTACCACAAAACTATAAGGTTGCAAATAATTGCTACCGAACGAAGCTAACTTGAACGTTTTAAATTCGTTAGCCAGATATGCCGCAGCTTTGCCATCGCCATTTTTAACGTATCCGCGACCATGAAATTTTGGAGAACTAAGCGTTTTAACTTGTTGTTTCGCGTAATCTAAATCTTGCGAAACAGCACAAATTGAGATAGTTAGCCCAATAATAACAAAATACAAAAAATGCTTATTCATTAGGCAAATAGCGTCGGTGAATGAGGTCGAGTAGTTTTTGAACCATTGGTTCGTTAAAATCCCATTTAAACTGATTGTCGAGATATTGAACGGCTTCGTTAAAACTGCCCGATGAATTAAGTGTTTCGATAGTGTTTTGATAAACAACCGTTTCGCTATTAAACAGACCTTTAATAAATAGAAATCGGTCGTTAAGACTAATTGCCGAAAATATATCTTTTAAAGGTGTGAGTTGGTATTTCTTCGAAAGATTGTGCGAGTTTTGGTATTGCAATAGCGTTTCGTGAAGAAACCCTTTCATTTCGAAGGTTTCGCCTAAAATTTCGGCTTTCGGCTTAACTTCGGGCTTTTTCTCTTGTTTTACGGGCTCTATTGGTTTTTCAGTTTCTATAAGTGGTTCAATAGGCTTACTATCATCTGTTTGTTTATCTAAAATTAAATCGATATTTTCGGCAAGCGGTTCAAATACTTCCTCAACTTTTTCAGCCAAAACTACCTTTGTGGGCGTCGGAAAGTCTTTTTGAGGCTTGGCTTGCGTGCTTGTACTTTGCTTCTCAAAATCGAAATTTTCGAGCTGTATAAATTGAATAAATTCGTACATAGTTCGCAGTTTGGCCTTAATAATATCGCGCTCAATATCAGACACTTTGCCAGTTTCGTGTATATTAACTAAAATGTACTCAACGCGCTTCAATTCATTCAGAATTTTACCTATTGTTTCGTTTGTCATGCCGTAAATTTATGTATTTCGATACCTTTGTAAAATTAGTGCAATTTGTATTAATATTGTAAATAACCTAATTTTTTCATGCCACAATACTCGTTTGCCAAAATAGCTTCCGTAATTGGAGTTCAAATTATTGGTAATAAGAACTATACAATAACGCAATTATTAATTGATAGTAGAGGTGTGACATTTCCGTCCGATTCGCTTTTTTTTGCAATAAGAGGAACGCGCCACGATGGACATCAGTATATTAGCGATTTGTATAACATTGGCGTTCGATGCTTTGTGGTAGAAACGCTTCCCGACCAAATATCGCGGTTCGCCGACGCTGGATTTATTGTTGTAGGTAATTCGTTGGAAGCCTTACAATTACTTGCAGTATTCAATAGAAAGCAATTTAATAATAAAGTAGTTGCAATTACAGGCAGCAACGGCAAAACTATTCTAAAAGAATGGATTTTTCAAGCCATTCATACCGAGAAATATGTAGTTCGAAGTCCGAAAAGCTTTAATTCGCAGGTTGGAGTGCCGCTTTCGTTGTGGCAGATTGAGCCGCAGCACGATATTGCAATTATCGAAGCGGGTATTTCGATGCCCAAAGAAATGGAAAAGCTCGAAAGTATGATTTGCCCCGATATTGGAATTATTACTAATATTGGAGAGCCTCACCAAGAGAACTTTACCGACTATTACCATAAATGTGCCGAAAAACTGAAATTGTTCGAACATTGTAAGATGCTTATATACTGTAGCGATCACGAAATTATTTCGAAAAGTTTGGCTAAACCTGAATTCGGTGATATCGAAAAGTTTTCTTGGTCGCAACAATCGGATGCTAATTTGAGAATTATAAATGTTGAAAAAAGCGATTCAACAACCACAATTTCAGTACTATATAATCAAAAAACGTGGTCAGTCGAAATTCCTTTTATCGACGAAGCATCACTTGAAAATGCCATTCACCTCATAGCCTTTTTGTTAACACAAAATTATGATAGTAAAACAATTGCCGATAGGCTAAAGCATTTGACCCCAGTGGCAATGCGTTTGGAGCTAAAACAAGGTATAAACAACTGTACCATAATTAACGACACCTATAATTCCGATTTGGGATCGCTGGCTATTGCACTCGATTTTCTGAATCAACAAAACCAGCATTTCGGTAAAACCATTATTCTTTCGGATATTCTTCAAAGTGGGCGAAGTAAAGAGTTGTTGTACAACGAAGTAAGCAAGTTATTGACTCAAAAAAATATTACAAGATTAATAGGCATTGGAAGCGACTTACTATCTGAACGACACCAGTTTGCAGCTAATTCCTCATTTTATGCTTCTACAAACGACTTTCTCGAAAATTACCAACCTTCATTTTTTGCAAACGAAACTATTCTGCTTAAAGGCGCGCGGTCGTTCGAGTTTGAACATATTTTAAAGGTTTTGGAAGAAAAAGTGCACGAAACAGTATTGGAAATAAACCTAACAGCTATAGTGCACAATATCAACTATTTTCGATCGAAGTTAAATGTAGGGACAAAAATTGTTGCTATGGTAAAAGCGTTTTCGTACGGAAGCGGAAGTTTCGAAATTGCCAATATGCTTCAATTTCAACGAGTTGATTATTTGGCAGTGGCTTTTGCCGACGAAGGTGTTACGCTTCGCGAAGCTGGTATTACATTGCCTATAATGGTTATGAATCCCGAAAAGAGCAGCTTCCACCAAATTATTAAGTACAACTTGGAACCCGAAATATACAATTTTAAGGTTTTTGAGCAATTTACCAAAGCAGTTATTAGTACAAGTAAAAGTAACTATCCTATTCATATAAAGCTCGATACAGGTATGCATCGTTTGGGTTTCATGCAAAATGATACAGAGCAATTGATTGGTTCTCTTCAAAATCAACAATACCTGCATGTTAAATCGGTTTTTTCGCATCTTGCAGGAAGCGACGAAAGCCAGTTCGACGATTTTACTCGCAGTCAAATATCTGCTTTCGAGCAAGTTAGTAATCTAATTATTAACGCTTTACCATATAGCATTATGCGCCATATACTTAACTCGGCTGGTATAGAGCGTTTTCCCGAAGCCCAATTCGATATGGTTCGCCTAGGAATTGGAATGTATGGCGTTAGCGCGGTTGATCAAAACGTTGTTCGACAAGCAAGTACGTTAAAAACTGTGATTTTACAAATAAAGCAAGTCGAAATTGGCAATACAGTAGGCTACAGCCGACGCTTTAAGGCTACAAAGCCCACTACCATTGGTATTTTGCCTATTGGTTATGCCGATGGTTTACATCGAATTCTCGGAAACGGTGTTGGTAAATTACTGGTAAACGGACAGTTAGCACCCATTATTGGTAGTATATGTATGGATATGTGCATGATAGACCTTAACGATATTGATGCCAGCGAAGGCGATGAAGTAATCGTTTTCGGCGATACTTACCCAATTACCGAGCTTGCTAAACAAATGAATTCGATTCCGTACGAGGTGCTTACAAGTATTTCCAGAAGGGTGAAACGGGTTTATTATCAGGAATGAGGGGTAAATTGCAAATTGCAAATTACAAATGTGCAGATGTGCAAATGACAGATGTGGAAATGTGGAAATGACAAATGACAAATGACAAATGACAAATGTGCAGATGACAAATGACAAATTACAAATGACAGATGACAAATTACAAATTACCGATTATAAGGAATGTATAGGAATATTATAATAAGCCGTACCGATGGCATTGGCGATGTGGTACTTACGCTACCAATGGCGGGTGTTTTGAAGCAATTGCACCCAACGGCTAAAATTTGTTTTATTGGCAAGTCGTACACGCAGCCTGTAGTTGAGGTTTGCGAACATGTCGATGCATTCATAAATTGGGACGAAGTATCTATATTGCCTTATAACGAGCAACTTATCTTTTTTAAGAATCTAGAAGCCGATGTTATTGTTCACGTTTTTCCGAACCGCGAAATAGCTAAACTTGCTTTTAAAAGTGATATAAATCAACGAATTGGAACATCGCACCGGCCATTTCATTGGCTATATTGCAATAAACTAGTAGGTTTAGGACGAAAAAACTCTAAACTGCACGAAGCTCAGCTAAATATTAAGCTGTTACAGCCTTTGGGCGCCGATACGAATTATTCGATAACTGATATTGCAAGTTATTGTGGCTTTACGAAAGTGCAACCACTTGACAGTAAGTACAAATTGTTACTCGACACAAATCGTTTTAACCTTATACTTCACCCAAAATCGAAAGGAAATGGAAGAGAGTGGGGACTCGATAATTTTGGCGAGCTTATCGAAATGCTTCCCGTAGCGAAATACAAAATATTTATTTCGGGCACATCCGACGACAGAAAGCTGCTAAACAGCCTGTTTGTAAAATATGGCGACTTGGTTACCGATATTACAGGGCTTATGAATCTTACGTCGTTTATAAGCTTTGTTAATGCCGCCGATGGGCTAGTTGCCTCAGGCACTGGGCCATTACACTTATCAGCTGCATTGGGTAAAATTACCGTGGGGTTATTTCCGCCTATTCGCCCCATTCATCCTGGTCGCTGGAGCCCTATTGGTGCAAAAGCAACGTTTCTAGTAACTATCAAAAACTGCAATAAGTGCCAAAACACAAATATTTGCGAATGTATGCAAAGCATTAATCCTAAGGAAGTTGTAAGGCTTTTAGAAAGCTACCAATGAATGGAATATTCCGACTTCTTTCCAATGTATTCCGCCTTCCGCCTTCCGCCTTCCGTCTTCCGTCTTCCTAAAACCTTCCACCATAAATATAATTTTCAAGATCCTTAATAATAATATGCTGATCTTGAATAACGGAGTTAACCACGTCGCCAATAGAAATAAGACCCATAATTTTATCTTTCTCAAGCACAGGTAGATGTCGAATTCTTTTACTAGTCATCAATGCCATGCAATCGTCGATAGTTGTGTCGGGCTTAATGCCAATTACGGCTTTAGTCATTAAATCGCACACATGCGAATTTTTCGAACTTAGCCCACGAAGTATAATTTTTCGGGAATAGTCGCGCTCCGAAAGCATGCCTACCAGCCTTCCGTTGTCAACCACCATAAGTGCGCCAACATCTTTGGAAGCCATCATTTCTAAAGCTTCATAAACAGTATTGTTAGGCGCAACAAACCAAAACTGACTACCTTTTTTATCGAGAATGTCCTGAACTTTTATCATATCGAAAATTTTAGGTTGTAAAAGAGTTGTATAGGTTGTATAGGTTGTAGGGGTTATAAGGGTTGTAGAGGTTGTAGGTTGTAGAAGGGTTGTAGAAGGATTGTAGAGGTTGTAAGTTGTAGGCTGTAGACTGTAGGAACTTCATAGAGACAAGTAATAATCGAAATCCAATATTCTATCTCCTAAAGCCTAAAGCCTCTAGCCTAAAGCCTGTATATCAATAAAACTCCGTTCGTTTTGTGTTCCAATACTTTATAAGAAAAAAACCAAAGAGCATGCCGCCAAGGTGAGCAAAATGAGCTATATTACTGCCTGGCTGGGTTAAACCAAAGTACAATTCTAGCGAACCGTAGCCAATTACCATCCATTTTGCTTTAATAGGAATTGGTGGAAAAAGCAGCATAAGTTCGGTGTTCGGAAACAACATTCCAAAAGCCAGTAAAACGCCATAAACAGCGCCCGATGCCCCTACTGTAGGTATGTTAATCAAATAATTGAAATATTCGCCTAAAGCTTGGGTAGCTTGCGCGGCGTAGGCGCTGTTATTTAGATCTACACTCCAGGCATCTACAAAGCCAACACTCGATGCTTGAGCAAAGTCGAAATGCTTTTTTACAATGCTTGCGAAAAGCTCGGGCGATGGGGTGTTATTAAAGGCCTGAATAGCAGTCTCAACATTAGAGAGTTGCAAGTGCATAACAAACATGTGCAATGCAGCAGCCCCCAAGCCAGTAACCATATAGTAAATAAAAAAACGTTTGCTGCCCCATACGCTTTCGAGAATTTTGCCAAACATCCATAACGCAAACATATTAAAGAAGATATGAGTTAACCCACCATGCATAAACATGTGCGTGATTAACTGATACGGATGAAAATTTGGCGAACCAACATAAAACAACCCCAATTTATTGGTAAGGTCGTATCCGAAACGGGCTTTCAAAGCCCATGTAGCCACAAGCAGCACTACGTTAATTAATATCAAGTTCTTAACTAAAGGAGGCGTGCCTCCGAACCTATTAAAACCAAAATTAAACATACGTTACAATATATTTGGTAATTTATTAGCCTACAGCCTCTCTTTAAAATCGTTTTTCAATTTCATCCAGGTTTAAAATGCTTATTATATTTTTACCCGACGGCGAATAGTTTGGCGTTTCGCAGGCAAACAAATGATCTACTAACTCTCTCATTTCCTGATGAGTTAGTGATTTACCATAAGGTATTGCTGCTGCTTGAGCCATTTCGCGTGCTATTTTTTCTTTCCGTTCGGTTTCAGCATCGAGTGTTTCGTTCAAAAACGAAGCTATTAAATTTTCGAGTAAACTGGCTGGGTTATGCGACGTTAAATCGGCCGGATAGCCATTTATTTGCACTTTGGTATCGGTGGAAAACTCCAAATCGAAACCTAGAGCGCGAATATCGGTAAAAATTTCTTTTAAACAATTTACAGCAGCAGGGCTAAGCTCTAATATTTCGGGGAAAAGGCTGCGTTGCACAACACCGCGGTTATGGCTAATTAAATGCATATATCGTTCGAATAAAATACGCTCGTGAGCGCGTTTTTGATCGATTAGCATTAAGCCCGATTTTACAGGGGTTAGAATGTACTTACTTTTAAATTGAAACGTGTTCGCAATCCTATCCTCGGGCAATGGTGCCACGTAATCGATATTATCGCTTGTTTCGGAGGGCTGCCATAGGTTGGTAAAGGATTTTTTAATTTCCAAACCTGTATATAAATTCTCCCAGTTTTTTATAGATTCTTTTTCGCGGTCGAACGACGGATAGCTCGAATTGCCACGTTCCGACTCCGATTCGAAAGGGTTGTAATGTGGATTTACGTTGATAGTTGGAGTCGAATATTCCTCGCCTTTACGAAGTGTTGGAATGCTTATCGATGTGTCGATATCGAAATCGAGCGATGGTACTATGTTGAATTTCCCCAACGCCTCCTTGAGCGACGACAATAGAATTTGGAAGATGCTTTTCTCGTCCTCGAACTTAACCTCGGTTTTTGTGGGATGAATATTAATGTCGATAGCTTCGGAATCAATCTCAAAATAAATAAAATAGGTTGGTATAGCATCGGATGGAAGCAGTTGCTGGTATGCCTTCATAACCGCCTTGTGCAGCATCGGATGGCGTATAAAGCGTTGATTTACAAAGAAAAACTGCTCACCAAACGTTTTCTTAGCCGATTCGGGCTTGCCTATCAACCCCGATATTTTAACTATCGACGTGTCGGCATTTATAGGAATAAGGTATTGATTGATATTCTTGCCAAAAACATTACATATACGTTGCCGGAAATTACTTTGCGGTAAGTTGTACAATTCCACGTTGTTATGGTGAAGAATCATCTCAATTTCGGGGTGCGTAAGCGAAATTCTATGAAACTCGTTTACAATATGGCGCAGCTCGGTGGTGTCGGCTTTCAAAAATTTACGTCGCGCAGGGGTGTTGTAGAACAAGTTGCGTACCAGAAAGTTACTACCGTTGGCGCAACTAACAGGCTCCTGAGTGTCCACCTTGCTTGCCGATATGTCGATACTTGTACCTAACTCATCTTCAACTCTTTTAGTTCGTACTTTTACTTCCGATATAGCAGCAATGGAAGCCAACGCTTCGCCTCTAAAACCGAGTGTTCGTATACAGAATAAATCTTTAGCGTCGCGTATTTTAGAGGTAGCATGCCGTTCGAAAGCCATGCGGGCATCGGTTGCCGACATTCCGCATCCGTTATCGACAATCTGTAACGAAGTTTTTCCGGCATCCTTAATTAAAATGCTTATCGATGTTGCTCCAGCATCTACGGCATTTTCAACCAGCTCCTTAACCACCGAAGCAGGTCGTTGAACAACCTCGCCAGCTGCTATTTGGTTGGCCACCGAATCGGGCAATAGTTTAATAATGTCGGACATTGAAGCTTAACTAATGTTAGGTTTTAAACGGTGGCAAAGGTAATACAAAATAATAAATTGAAGATTTAATAAAAAACTACAACATACCATCGTTGGTAACAAAACTTAGCTTAAATTTGTTGAAAAGAGGTGGAAATGAAAAATGAAAAATGTGGAAATGAAAAATGTGGAAATAATTAATTATGAGTTGAATGATACAACCTTTACAACCTTTACAACCCCTACAATCCTTCTACAACTCTACAACTCTACAACTCTACAACTCTACAACTCTACAACCTTTACAACCCCTACAACCCTTCTACAACCTACAACCTACAACCTACAACCTACAACCTACAACCTACAACCTACAACCTCTACAACCTCTACAACCTCTACAACCCTTCTACAACCCCTACAACCCTTCTACAACCTACAACCTCTACAACCCTTATAACCCCTACAACCTATACAACCTATACAAC
>JANYAP010000129.1 GCA_025361285.1 Bacteroidales bacterium
TACGACAACTTTACGACGCACTTAAATTCAAATATGCACCCTTCGTAAAGAAAAAATCTGTAGTACACAAACCCGAACTCAAAAAAATGCATTCCGCTCAAATGCAAGCATTTTCATCGGGGTAGCTGCAATGTGGGTTAAAGAAAAAAGAGAAGATGAAGCATTGGATTATTTAAATGGACTTGCACTTTCACCGACGTATGACAGACTATTTGACCAAGGGTACATTACATTCTCTGACAGCTGAGAATTAATTTGTGGAACTCAATTAAGTTCTTATACTTGGGAAAAACTTAACATCAATCCAACAGCAAAAAATAAAATGAGAATATTTCCAGAAAGCCGTGAAAGGTATTTGGATTATCATAGAAACCACGTATTTCATGATGATATTAAGGATTTGACATAAAAAATAAAAACTGCCCGTAATTGAGTTTACGGCAGTTCGCTAGCTGTTGGGAATTTCTACGAAATTCTAAATAATATTTTATACCTCCATAACACCTATAAATCCAATACTACCGATACCGGACAATGATCGGATTGAACAACGTTGGCATGTATTGCGGCTTGTTTCAGCCTTGGCTTAAGTGTATCGGTAATAAAATTGTAATCAATTCGCCAGCCTAGGTTTTTTTCGCGAGCGTTTGCCCTGTAAGTCCACCAGCTATACTGCTCGGGTTGTTGGTTAAATACCCTAAAACTATCTGTAAAGCCCTTAGCTAAAAACTTATCTACCCACGCACGTTCCTCAGGCAAAAAGCCCGACATTTTGGTATGTTTCTTCGGGTGATTTATATCAATCTCCTTATGAGCAATATTTATATCGCCCGAAATAATAATGTTTGGTCGCGCCGTTCGTAGCTTAGCAATATATTCGTCGAAATCGTTTAAAAATTTCATCTTATACGCTTGTCGAGCATCGCCACTAGTTCCCGAAGGAAAATAGGTTGCTATATGGGTTACATCGCCATAGTCGGTGCGAATAACCCTACCTTCGAAATCGTGTTCGGCATTATCTATTCCCAAGGCAACAAAATCGGGCTTTAGTTTGGTAAAAACTGCAACGCCACTATAACCCTTTTTCTGGGCAGGAAACCAATAATGGTGGTAACCTAGGTTTGTAAGAAAACTAATGTCGATATCGTTGGGTGTAGCTTTTATCTCCTGAAGACAAAGCACGGCGGGCTTAGCCTCTAACATCCATTCGCAAAAACCCTTTTTTATAGCAGCCCTTAAACCATTAACATTGAACGAATAAAACGATGTTTCCATATATAAAATTTCTTATTTTTATTTTGAATACGTTGAAATACATAAACATACATTGAAACGCATAGAAATATTTTTTATTTCTATATATTTCATTTTAAATTAATGAGTTAAACAATGTATTGATAAATACATTGATATTAATGACCAAAGCTACATACATTTTTACTAAAAATATAAATTACCGATAGTCAAAAGCTATATTTGCATAATTCTAAAACCTAGCAAAGCGTTGAAAAAGGGATTGGTAATAAAATCGACAGGTAGTTGGTTTACCGTAAAAACTGGCGATGGCAGTTACATAAACTGCAAAATGAAAGGGAAAATACGAACTCTCGATATTAAAAGCACCAACCCTGTGGCTGTAGGCGATTGGGTTGATATTGAAATGGCCGACGCTAACACAGGAGTTATAAACAAAATACACGAACGAAAAAACTATTTAATTCGCAAAGCATCTAACCTTTCGAAACAATCGCAGGTACTTGCAGCCAATCTGGACCTTGCCTTGCTTGTTGTTACGCTCGCTTTTCCCGAAACGTCGCTCGAATTTATCGATCGCTTTTTGGCATCGGCCGAAGCCTACCGAATACCGGTAACTATAGTTTTAAATAAAACCGATTTGTACAGCGATACGCTTGCAAACTTGGCTACCGAATTGCACTCGATATACGAACCAATTGGCTACAAGGTAATTGAAACCTCGGTTCCCAACAACAAAAATTTAGATCAATTAAAAGAAGTTTTTATCGATAAAGTATGCGTTGTTGCAGGCAATTCCGGCGTAGGCAAGTCGTCGTTAATAAACTCTATTTTTCCCGGATTAAACCTAAAAACGGGCGAGATATCCGATTATCATAACAAAGGGAAACACACTACCACATTTGCCGAGATGGTTGAACTTCCCGAAGGGGGATATATTATTGATACACCTGGCATTAAGGGTTTTGGCATGGTGCACATGGATAAGGAAGAAATATATCATTTTTTCCCTGAAATATTTAAAAGCGCATCGTTGTGCCAGTTTCATAATTGCATACATATCGACGAACCCAAATGCGCTGTAAAAAAGGCTGTTACCGATGGAAATATATTCAAATCGCGATATAACAGTTATGTAAGCATTGTAAATGACCAGCAAACTAAATATAGATGATAATTTGACTAACAACTATTTTTAAAACCCTAACTTATATTACTTTAAATAAATTATATTTACGAAATTTTTAATAGCTGATTACTAACTAAATGAAGAAAATATATTCGATATTTATCTCGCTAATTGCATTTATACTACTACTAAACATTGCATTTTACGTAAGTATATATCGCCAGCAACTTTGGCGCGCAAAAGCTATACTTGCATCGCAAAGCTATACCTGCGCCGAAAACTTAGAGACAACATCGTGCAATTTCGAGAAAAAAGCAAAGGAATTAATAGCCTCCGACACAATATTATCTGTTTTTAATAAAAGCACGAATAGCAACGAATCGATAAATAGACTAAAACTTTTATACGCCGAATTTCCTACGCTATTATCAAATATTACTGTTTTCGACAACAACAAAAATGCATACAGCATTTATCTCGATAAAACAGGCAATTACATTGTAGATTACTATAAAGCTCACGTACAGAAACAATTTTCAACACAGGAATGTGTTGAGCTCGATCATGACGAATACGTTTATACCGTTCGCATTCTTAAAAGCAATCAAATTGTTGGTGGCGTTTGTTTTACAATTAATTATCCGGCGTTTTTACAGTCGGTATTGCAGCATTATAAATACGACGAGCTTACATGGCAGTGGCTTATAAGTGAATCGGAAAATATTGTTTATAACAACCTCACCGAAAGTAAATTCGAAATTGCCAACCTCGAGCCGCTAAACCAGGCCTTAAAAAATAAATCGGAATTACTTGTTTTTCAAAAAGTTATAACCGAAAGCTCTTCTATAAGATGTTATTCGCAGTTTAAACCAATAACGCTTGTAAAACGTAATTTCGGGCTGGTTTTTTCGGTAGCTTATAAAAAGGTACAAAATCCTGTTGTGTTTCGTGCCTTATTTAGTTGTTTGTTAGTTATTATCGTTAGCTGTTTTCTTATATGGCTAATAATTAAAGTTTTATCGGAAAAGGAACGCGAAAACAAAAAAGCGCTCGATTCGGAACAAAATTTGCTAAAAATTTTCGATTCGATGCCAGTAGGTGTAATGATTTTGACACCCGAAAAAGTTATACGGTACATAAACCGCACGGCCTCCGAAATGCTATACGGCAAAAACGAAACCAACATTGTAGGGCGCAACGTAAAGGATATTATTACGCCTAAAAATTTCACCGACAAAGTGAAATCGGATGCCGCTTATGATACTGGTCATTTTTACGTGTTTGGTAAGGACGAAAACGAGGTTACCATATATAAAAACGATATTCCATTCGTTTTAAACAGCGAAGAGCTATTTATCGAAGCTTTTATCGACGTAACGCCTATCGAAAAATCGAGAAAGCTCGAAGCAGCAGCAAACCATGCAAAAAGCGATTTTCTGGCAAAAATGAGCCACGAAATACGCACGCCAATGAATGGCATAGTTGGCATGGCCGATGCCTTGCTTGCCCAACCTCTAACCGAGGAGCAGCACGAATATGCCGAAATAGTAAAAAAATCGTCGGATTTGCTTCTAACAATAATTAATGATATTCTCGATTTCTCTAAAGTAGAAGCTGGCAAAATGATGCTCGAAGAAATTCCTTTCTACATAAAAGACGAAATAAAATTTGTGAAAGAGCTGTTTAAGCCTATTGCCGACCAGAAGGACATAAAAATTATCAGTCACATTGCATCCAACGTACCCGCACACGTTATCGGCGATCCTTTTAGGCTACGTCAGGTTATTTCGAACCTTATGAGCAACGCCTTAAAATTTACCCACGCTGGCGAAATAGTTATAAACGTGGAAGTTGCAGAGGAATATTCGGGAAACATTACTCTTTTATTTGTAATTGAGGATACAGGCATTGGCATACCGAAAGCAAAAATAGAAAACATCTTCGCCTCATATACTCAAGCCGAAGGTTCCATAACCCGAAAATACGGCGGAACTGGTCTTGGAACCACTATTAGTAAGCAATTGGTAGAACTAATGGGTGGCGAAATTTGGGTGGAAAGCCCTTCCACTATTTCAACCGATGCATCGTTTCCCGGATCGAAGTTTAGTTTCACAGTAGAAGTGTTTTCGAACGAACGTACCGATAAAAGCTTCGATTACAGCCAAATTACGGAATATTCGCAAATTAACGCACTAGTAATTACACGCGAGGAAAACAAAACGGAGCCAATTTTTACATATTTCGAAAATTTTGGTATCAACTACGAACGATACAAAGTTCATGCCGATGCTCCCGAACTGCTAATTAACAAGCTGTTAATAGAATACGACAAATTTCAGATAATTGTTATATGCGATTCGCTGGAATTAAATGGTTTTAAAGCTGCAAAAGAAATGCAGGATAAGGGCATAATTATCAAGCATTTAATTGTACTTATAAGCAATAACGACGTTAGCGGAAATTTTATCCGCGCAAAGCGTTTAGGGATTGATTATTACCTCATTAAGCCCTACGAATCGTCGGAAGTGTTTAACCTAATTCAGGAAAGCTTCCCCGCACTTAGCCCCGACACACGTATTCCATCGCAACTAAATCAATTACGAAAGGAAATAAACATACTTGTTGCCGAGGACAATATGATTAACCAAAAAGTTGCCAAAACAATATTCAAAAATATAGGATTCGAAATACAAATTGCCACAAACGGTATCGAAGCTATAGATATGGTAATGAACAACAATTACGATATTGTATTTATGGATATGATGATGCCCGAGAAAGATGGCGTGCAGGCCACGAAGGACTTACGCAAGAAAGGCTATCGCGGCCCCATTATAGCGATGACCGCAAACGCAAGCAAAGAAAGCAAAAACAAGGCAATAAGTAGTGGCATGGATGGTTACATTACCAAGCCTACAAAACTCGATGCCATTAAAAAGATTTTAATTAAGTATTTCTCGGAACCTGTTGCGGAATAAGGGAAATAGCACCGATTATAAGCATTGTAAAAGTTACTTACATTATCAATATACATCATGACAGATTTTCGTAAAATGCATGGTTTAGGAAACGATTTCATTCTCCTGAATGGAATTAATCCGCAACAATACGATTTAAAGGCCTTAGCAATATATCTTTGCGATAGACATTTAGGTATAGGTGCCGATGGAGTATTGCTGGTTTTGCCGTCGGATAAAGCCGATATACAAATGCGTATAATAAATTCCGATGGAAGCGAAGCAAACATGTGTGGCAACGGTATTCGATGCTTTGCTAAGTATGTGTTCGATAATAAAATAATTACTAACAATACTTTTACAATCGAAACTTTTGCAGGTATAATAATACCTCAACTTAATATCGAAAACAATGTTGTACAATCGGTTACTGTAAATATGGGTACGCCCAACCTTAATAGAGCCCACATACCCATGCTAGGCGCGGAAGGTAACGTAATTAACGAATCGATAAGCATAGTTGATAAAACGCTCAGTATAACAAGCATGCTAATGGGTGTGCCGCATACAATGATATTTGTTGACGATGTAGATTCGACTGATATAGTGAGCATTGGCAAGCAAATTGAAAAACACGCAAGCTTTCCGAAAGGCACAAACGTTAACTTTGTTGAAATAATAAATACATCGGAAATAAAAGTTCGAACTTGGGAACGCGGCGCTGGTAGCACTTTAGCTTGTGGAACAGGCAGTTGTGCATCGGCAGTAGCCTCCTTCCTGAATAAAAAGGCTTCGGGAAAAATTATTGTGCATCTAGCCATTGGCAATTTACTTATCGAATGGATTGACGATAAAGTATTTATGACAGGTCCGGCAACTGATGTATTTGCTGGACAAATAGATATTTCAAATTATTGCAATAAATAAACAAGTATTTGTTATACCGCATATTTGTAGATATTAATACAATGCGGTTTAGCCTTTGTAATCTGGGTTAAAATGTTCACATCCATAGATTTGAAACAATCAATGGAGTGAGTTAAGCCTAAAAGGCTTTCACAACCGAAGCCAAACGCAATTGAAACAATAATAAAATCGGTTTATCAGGGGCATAAAGCTTTAACCATAAAAATGTTTTCTTAGTATCAATAGTTCGTAGCATTTACGCAACTTGCATATAGTTAGCAACTTATATTTTGTATCTCTAAGTATTTCAATGTATTACAAATTCGTAGAAATTTTATAATTATACCGAAGTGTTATAGAATTAAAAAAATAACAATAATACCCCTATTATGAAATCGCACGAAATTGATTTTAAAATTCTTGGTAACGACATTCAACTTGTTGAGATAGAATTAGACCCGTTCGAAACCGTTATTGCCGAAGCTGGAGCTATGCTTTATATGGAAGAAGGTATACAATTCGAAGTTAAAATGGGCGATGGCACAAACCCAAATCAGGGACTTATAGGCAAGCTTTTATCGGCAGGTTCGCGAATATTAACAGGCGAATCGCTATTTATAACTCATTTTATCAACCGATCAAACAAAAAGCAGCATGTTGCATTTTCTGCACCGTATCCCGGAACTATTATCCCCATTAATTTATCCGCAATTGGAGGTAAGTTAATTGTTCAAAAAGATGCCTTTTTATGTGCAGCTTTAGGTACAGCACTTAGCATACATTTTAACCGAAAACTTAGTACTGGTTTCTTTGGCGGCGAGGGCTTTATATTACAGAAACTTAACGGCGATGGCAAAGCCTTTATTCATGCTGGAGGCACAGTAATTGAACGCACCCTCAATGCCGAATCGTTGCGTATCGATACAGGTTGCATTGTGGCTTTCGAACCACAAATCGATTTCAGTATTGAAGCCGTTGGAAGTCTTAAATCGACCATATTTGGTGGTGAAGGTTTGTTTCTGGCAACGCTACGTGGTACGGGCAAAATTTGGCTACAATCCATGCCTATTAAGAAACTTATTCAAACCATTGCACCTTCAGGTTCGGCTAGCGGAAAAGAAAGCGGTGGGCTGCTTGGTAATTTGTTCGAACGATAAGATAAAACTGAATAATTATAAATTTACTACTTTTAAACTGTAGATAATTTAAAGGTGTGCAAATGCGTATATTGAAACCTCGAAAGGCACTTAATAAAGCCTTTTTGAAAGTAAAACCTAACAGGATTGAAATTGATAGTTTCAAGACCAATTTAATTCAGTTACTCGATAGGATGTGGTTAAAATAAGCTCACTATTTATTGAGTTTCAAAAATATTTGTATCAGAAGAAAGTGGCATAACTATTAATTAAACTTCAACCCCGATACGCAGGAACTTATAAATTAAACCCAGCTAAGGCAGAGTTAATGCATTTTCCTATAAAGTTTGGCAGAAATGAGGTTAAAAATGTGATTATTAAGTAATTAACTATTTCAAACCTTCATATCAACACTTTAATCGGTTTATAAACCCTTTGCTTTTTTGAAAAGCAAAGGATTTTGATAATTCGAAAGCCTTATCGTTCAGTTACTTTGCAGTTTCAATTTTTTACAATTCTCGTTGTAAAACTTTCCGTTCCAGAACTTATTCGAACCAAATATAAACCCAACGGATAGCCTGTTAGGTTTATTTGAGTGGTAATTGTGTTGTTTTGGCTGATTATCTTTTTAACAATAATACCCTGATTATTATACACTTCTATTTCATAATCGTTCCCGAATTCTTTGGCAGACACTTCGAAAATACCAGTTGATGGGTTTGGGTAAACGCTAATTTTATCTTTCAAAGTAATTTCTCCAATTGCAGTGCCATCTCCAATGTTTATGTAACCCGATTTTACTACCGTGTTGTTACCGAAACCGTTGGTTGCCTTTAAGGTTACTGCATAAGTACCTATTGAATTGTAAGTTACGTTTGGGTTTTGTGCAGTTGATGACGAGGGATTTCCCGACTCGAATGTCCATAACCACGATGTTGGCTCGTTGGTGCTTTGGTCGAAAAACGAGGTGCTTAAAGGTGCGGCGCCGCTTTTATAGCTTACAGTAAAGTTGGCTTTCGGCGCTAATCCCAAAATACGTGTGCCAGTGGCGTAATAAACTGGCCATGCTGCGTCGGTTACTATTATTAATGGCGTTTCTGTCGATGATATTTTATCGGCGTTTAGCCCAACTGTGGCTACCGACCATTTATCGGAATTATTTATTGTGTGGTAAGCAATTTTATCGTCGAGTTTCGAGAACGACGGATAGCCAAAGGTATTGTTGTCGGCAATTTTGCCCAATGTCATATCTTCTAAATTTAAACCATAAATAGCGTATTCAGTGCCACCAAATTCGTAATCGAAGGCAATAATATTGGGCGAATTTTTCGAAAACACAGGGTTGCCAATACTTACGCTATCGGGCAGATTACCAAACAGTTTTGAAATAGTTCCATCGCCAAAGGTATTCGATTGCTTATCCCACACCTTTATTAACCCAATATCCCAATAACTAATGCTATCGGTGGCGCTCGAACGGATTACATTATAAGAATCGTAAATGAGATATTCGCCCGTGTGATCGAATTCAATGGCATCGGCATAAAGCACACCACCATTTTTGTTCTCGCCCTCGGTCGATGGATTGTACAAAATAAATTTCCTCCATATGTCGGAACCAAAATCGTAAACGTAAATAGCTGTGTCGATGTAACTTGTAATGGCAGCCATTCGATTTCCGTCTTTCGAAACTGCAACATTTTGCCAAAATTTATCGGGCGAAATTACTGTTTCGTCTGTGCTATTGGGTGTTGGGTACAGACCTTTTATTTCCTTGTCGGCAGAAACAAAGTATGCAACACTACCATCGTCCACAACACTTGCTTTGCCTTGCATGTTGGTGGTTGTAAGTCCTTGAAAAATAGTTCCAGCAACCGACGAACGATAAAGCGTAGTATCATCACTAATGTCGGTATTGTAAAGTAGCAGATAATCCTGCCCTGGGTTTACTGGGTATGTTTGTGTGTAATTATTGGGTTGCTCCTCATTAATTCCAACGGCATCGAATGATTTTACGCACTGCGTAACTTCGTTTGAGCCATCGGTATATAAATCCTTTGCCGATTTAATAACTGCCAACCGAAGATCGATAAATTGCGACGATTTTGTGAGGTAAGTTGTTAGTGCTCTGTAATATATCTGTTCGGCCTTTTCTTTGGTAATAGCCGTTGCCAACAGGTAATAGGCATAATTGCATATACCGCTGTTAGTGTGTACCCCACCATGGTCGTCGGTGCCAGTATATTTTTCGGAGGTATGCTTAGGTTGCCATCCATTATTTCCATCGGAGGTTCCGTTGTGCGGGTCGGACATGTCGCGTAAGCGCCCCGAGGCAATATATGAGGTTTTTGTAACCTCTTCGCCAATGTACCAGTTACTGCGATCCACCATTGCGCCAAAAATATCCGACATGCTTTCGTTAATAGCACCCGATTCGCCTTCATACTCCAAACCTGCCGTGTTTTGCGTAACACCGTGTGCCATTTCGTGCGCGGCTACGTCAATTGCTTTCATTAGAGGTTCGAAACCAACATTACCATTCCCGTAGCACATTATTTTATCGCTCCAAAAAGCATTGTCCATTTGGCTGCCGTCGGAATTTGTAACATTTATAAACGAGTATATATTTCCGCCTGTACCGTTAATGGAATTACGGTTAAAAGTGTTTTTAAAATACAAGTACGCTTGTTTGGCGTTGGTGTGCGCCGATACTGCCTTGGGGTTATTCCAAGTGTTGTTAACCGAGGTTATTTCGGCATACGTGTTTCCTGCAGTGTTTTGTGCATCCAACGTCTGAATAATTCCTTCGCCTTTAGCGGCATCGAACATTGATTCCGATGCATCGATAAGGCTGTATTTCCCTTTTTGGAGATAAGTATTTATAGTTGTACTTACTCCGTTTAGGTTGGTAGCCGAAGCAGTTGCAGGTCCGTCGTATTTAGTGTTATTAAATTTTTTAATGATGTTTCCATTGGCGGCATTCACAAAATAGTACCACTCGTCGATTGCATTTGGCCGAATAATTATGTGATAAGCCAAACTGAATTTTGCGAAACTGCGTTTGTCTTCTAAAATAACTGTGTCGGTTGTTGGACTACTATAATTATATATATCTTTCAAATTATCAGGCAGTTCGGTAATGGGTGCAACGGTAAGTAAATCGTTACTTGCAATTTGTAATGCCTGCTGTTTCGAAATTTTTGGCAATGTGTTTATCGATGAGTTAATTACAGAATATTTGCCATTCATAATTTCGTTGTCGCCAGCAAAATGAACATAAAAATCGGAACTATAAACATTTATACCATTATACTTTTGCGATAGGCGCACATGCTGCTGCCCAAGGGCATCGGTAGTTGATTTACTAACAACAAAACTTTGTAATGGACTGGTAACGTGTAAGTTATGTTTTATATCGTTTAAAAAGCTAAAACAATGTTGCTCAGGTGTTTGTACCGAAGCCGATTTTAATTTAGATTCATTTTTGCGCTCGAAATATATAGGAGCCAAACTATCGGCACCATAAATAATTGTTGCAATGCCAACTTGTTTGCTTGGCACGGTTAATGTGGAAGTTCCAACATTAGTATACAAGCTGGTTGTTGAAGTTACTTTTGATGCTTTCAACGAATTTTGCCCGTTAATTGTAACCGATTTAAAACTAGTGGTATAAGGCGCAGCCGATTTCGATCGTGTTTTCGAAACTTTGTTTTGCACTTGTGCAAATAGCGATGCTGAAAAAACACACGCAACAATCAGTAGTAGAGATCGGTTCATAATTTTACTTTTTAATAATCGATAATAGAAATTTATATAGATTTTGTACTTCGGTAGGTATTTGTGATTGGTTATACCACATTATCTTATTGTTACATTTTTCGTAGTTAATTTCGATATAATTGGTATAGTTCGATATGTTCGAGATTTTCAAATCAGCAAAATTGCTCTGCTTTATAAGTAAATATATCGAGTCGATTTTGGTTGCATCTATGTTTTTTAGTAGTAAGGGGTTGGCTTTAGCGTTGTCCTTTTTAAAAACTTCGCCATTACTTTTTATAATAAACACAGGGTTTAAGTTGGTAAAACCGCCCGTGCTGCCAAAATGTATTTCGAAGGGAAACGTATCGGCTTTTGGTACTTTAGAAGTATTTGAACAACTGAGCATTAAAAAAATAAAACCAAAAATATTAATGGTTTTAAGAAAATTTCTTTCAAACATTTGATGGAAATTAATTTACTGCGAAGATAACACAATTAAAGTTGAATTGTTCGATATTGATATAGAGCGACATACAAATTGGTTTTAGGAATTAACCTAAAACAAAAATTGCGCAAGTTGGTACTGGGTCTCTTAGTACTTATTCGTGTAGCAAACCAATTGTTGATATATACAAAGTTGTAGCTGAGATGGCCAAATCGCTAAAAAATGGGAAAATAATAACCAGTATTTCAATAGTTTCGTCGCGCCTATGCGCCATAATCTTCAATTTTATTTAAAATTTGCTAAGAATTGAATTATTTGTGAATCTTTGTGAAATTGTAATTTTATGTTTGTATTGATATATGGGTTTCACTCAGCCTATAATTTTCAATTGTTTAATTATGTGCTTTTTACGTTTCGTGAACGGCGAGGTTTAAAATTTATTTAGTAACATTTATGACCATAGCTCTTTTAACAATAATTCTAACATCCTTCATTCTTACTTGGTTGGTTCGCATTTATGCTATTCGCAAATCTATTATCGATATTCCAAACGATAGAAGTTCGCACACTATCCCTACCCCTCGTGGAGGCGGTTTGGCTATAGCAATTGCTTGGTTTGGCGGTTTGGTTTGGTGGTTTTGTTTAGGCAAAATTGAAACATCGTTATTTTATGCTTTGCTTTGTGGCGTACCACTTACATTAATTGGTTTTGCCGACGATGTGTTTGGTTTAAAGCCCTTTGTGCGCTTTATTGTGCAATTTGCTTGTGCTACTTTTGCATTGTATTTTTTGGGAGGATTAAACAATTTTCAATTTTCAATTTTCAATTTTCAAATACCTGTTATTCTTACAGTTATTGCATTTATTGCAATTGTTTGGTCTATTAACTTTTTTAACTTTCTCGATGGTATTGATGGCTACTTAGCCGCCGAAATAGTTTTTATAGGGTTAGCTACGTTTCTATTGATCAACAATATTATTGGATTGATTTTAGCTGCTGCGGTTTTGGGTTTTTTGTTTTGGAACTGGCCTAAAGCAAAAATTTTTATGGGCGATGTAGGAAGTACTCTATTAGGCTTTACGGTTGCTGTAATGGCTATATATTATCAAAACCAGCACTTTTCAAACATCCCAGTTTGGTTAATACTTACGTCGGTATTTTGGTACGATGCTACTATTACCATTTGGCGTAGATTTCGAAATAAGGAACAACTTTCGGTAGCGCATCGCAAGCACGCTTTTCAAAGATTGGTGCTATCGGGATGGAGCCACCAAAAAACAATGCTGGCGGCGGTAGTTCTAAATATTATTGGGTTCGGCTTGGCTTATTTGGCATATCAGTTTGCTAATTTCGATTGGCTTTTTCTAATTTTTGACATTGGGCTTTTAGCTTTGGTTATGAATTATATCGACAAAAGAAATCCGTTTGTTTAGTGCAAGTTTTTGCATTCTGTGCAATTTGGATTGGGCATACAAAGAACGCTGCTTTGAGTACATCGTTTTAATATAAACACTTTCCCTAGCGATTAAAATATTACTTTTGCTTCCAACCTATTGAAACCATAATTAAAGTTGTTGCTATGAGACTATTATTGCTAAGCAATTCCACCAATGCCGGCGAAGAGTTTCTGAAATACCCATTAAAACAAATTAACGAGTTTTTGGGTCAGAAATCACTAAACATAATATTTATCCCGTTTGCCGCTGTTACCATTTCGTTCGATGATTACGAACATATTGTTAAAGAGCGTTTTAATGACATAGGGCATAACCTTACTTCAATACATAAGCTAAGCTCAATGACCGATGCAGTTAAAAATGCCGATGCTATTGTAATTGGTGGAGGTAATACCTTTCAGTTACTCAAGTTATTGCAAACCAACAATTTATTAATTCCAATTAAGGAAAAAATATTGAATGGTGCGCCTTACATAGGCTGGAGTGCAGGTGCAAATGTTGCATGCCCAACTATTTGTACAACTAACGATATGCCAATTGTGGAACCTCAAAGTTTAAAGTCTATTAACCTTATACCATTTCAAATTAATCCGCATTATATCGATTTTGTGCCTAGCGGGCATGGTGGCGAAACTCGTAATCAACGAATTACAGAGTATCTCATTGCTAACCAAGATAAAACGGTTGTAGGGCTTTGGGAAGGAACAATGTTACGCCAAACCAACAATAAACTTGAGCTAATTGGAGAGAAAAAAGGTCGTATATTTACTTACAATAACGCTTATTACGACGTTGGAGAACAGGATGATATAAATTTTCTAATAAGCAAAAGTTGAATTCCATCCGCCTGACAATTTTCGATGGAAGCGTAATTCCGACGAAAGTCGAACCCAAGGGAATTTCCGAGACTTATAAAATACGAATGATTCAATTTATCTAAAAATGAATAATAAAATACGCAAATATCTTAAAATTACAGGCTTAACGGCGGCATTTGTAATTTCATTATTGTTGTTGGCTACACTTATAATTAATTATTTTTTTAAAGATCGACTAATACAATATGTTGTTGCTCAAATAAATAGTGCGGTTGAAGCTAAAATTACTATCGATAAAGTCGATTTTTCGCTCTGGAAACAATTCCCAAATGCATCGGTGCAGTTCGATAAAGTATATGTACAATCGTCGAACAAATTCAGGACAGCTAATTTGCTCATTATCAACGATACTCTATTAATAGCCGATAGAGTTTATCTCGAATTTAATCTTTTTCAGTTATTTAGAGGACAATATAAGCTTAAGCGATTAAATATTAAAGATGCTTATATGAAGTTAAAAGTTGATAGTAACTCCAATAATTTCGACATATTTAAGAAAAGCGAAACTCCTGCGGCCAATGCATTAGATTTAGAATTTAACGATTTAGTTTTTTCAAACACTTTCGTTGAATATGCCGATAGTAGAAGCTCAATAAGCTTTTTAGGAAAAACCGACCAAATACGCATTAATGGGAATTTTCGTACAAATGCAATCGATTTAAATATTGAATCTTCACTACTAGTAAGTCGATTTAACGTAATTAATATCAATTACTTGCATAATAAGCATGTAAATTTTGCATGTAAGTTGAACGTTAGTAATAGTATTTATAAGTTTTCCGATGTTAATTTTTATGTATCTGGTCTTAAATTATTGGCTTCGTGCGAATTAAATACTGGTAATAAGCCGAATATACGCATGATGGTAAATGGAGATAATTTAAAACTAGGCAGTGTTCTCGAAACCTTGCCCGACACTATAGCCTTAAAATTTAATCATTACAGAGGCAAAGGCAATTGCACACTAAAACTTAGCGTTAAAGGAGGTATAGGCGCTCGCGAAAACCCATCAGTATATCTAAGTTTTATGTTGGCAAACGGAAGCATTACCGAAAAAAGTTCGGGCATAAAACTTACCGATATCGATTTGAATGGCAGTTATTCAAATGGTTCAAATAAGAACTTACAAGCATCAGTAATTAAATTAAATAACTATAGTTCAACGTTAGGTAAAGGGTCGCTTTCGGGGAGTGGAATTATTACAAATTTTAATAATGTGTCGTTTTCGGGAAATGTTATTGCACAAACCGATTTGAAGGAAGTGAAATCGTTTTTTAAGCTAGATTCATTGGAAGAGCTTGATGGTAAGATAGAGTCGACTATTTCCGCCTCTGGAAAATTCGGAAAGCTATCGGAGTTAAAACTATCTGATATTCAAGATTTAATGTTTACAGGCACAATTAAACTTACCGATGTTGCTTTTAAGGCAGTTAAAAGCGATTATAATTTCCAGAAAATCAATGGTTTATTATCATTGAATAACGATATTTTCTTAAATAATTTGTCGTTTTACATACACGATAACGACTTCTTGGTAAACGGTACTTTGCATAACGGAATAGAATATATGCTTAAACGTACTGACGAACTGTCTCTTAATGCCGAAATAAAATCACGAAATCTCGACCTGTCAAAATATTTTTCAAAAGACGTGAAGCAAAATACAGATGAATATGCGCGCGAATTACTGTTTCCCGACAATATTTCACTTGATGTAAAACTTTCGGTAAATAACTTTATATTAAACAAATTCAATGCTAAATGGCTTACATGTAACTTGAATTATAAACCTCGTATGTTCGTTGTAAAGTCTCTTTCGCTAGAAACTCTTTCGGGACACGTTTCGGGCAACGGAGCCATAATTCAAGATGTTTACAAAAATTTCATAATTAAAGGACAGTCGGTTATTTCGAAAATCGAAATTCAAAAACTATTCTATACATTCAATAATTTTTCGCAAAACGTTGTGCGCGACAATCATTTAAGGGGTAAACTGACAGGCAAAGTAAATTTTTCGTCGGTATGGAATAACCGCCTAGTTTTGAATAAGGATAAAATACTAATTGATAGCGATATAACCATATTAAACGGTGAATTAGTTAATTTCGAACCAATGATGGGCTTATCTAAATTTATATCGCTTAACGAGTTACAAACTGTAAAGTTTTCTACATTAAAAAATAGAATTTATGTAAAAGATAATCAAGTGGTTATCCCGCAAATGGATATTGAATCATCAGCATTTAATATTTCGGGGTCGGGTACGCATTATTTTGATAATCACTATAATTACAAGATTAAAGTATTGCTATCGGATGTTCTCGCACGAAAAGCTAGAAAAGCAAAAAAAGAAAACAGCGAATTTGGTGTTGTAGAGGACGACGGACTTGGCCGAACAAGCATATATTTGTCGATTGTAGGTTTTGATACCAACTATAAAATTACTTACGATTCGCGTAAAGCTTTAGATGTATTAAAGGAAAGCTTTGTTAAACAAAAAGTTGAACTTAAGCAAATAATGAATAGCGAGTTTGGTTGGTTTAAAAAAGATTCGACTGTAATAGGAGGAAAAAAAGTGAAGAAATCGAATGTTTCGGTGGAATGGGAGGATCAAAATAACTCGGAAGAATCTAAAAATGAGAAGGATGTCAAAACAATTGATAATAAAACAAAAAAAAGTACTACCTCAGACAAATTGAAGGTAGAATGGGAATGAATTGCTCTAATTAATTAAATATGACGATATTAGATTTATATACAACTAAAGAACGGTGGAAATTGCTTTTGCTGCTTGTTGCAATGGCCATTGCCATTGGTTCGTTGTGGTACACAAATAAATTAGTACTAGAGTTATCGAAGGAGGAAGAAAAAAAAGTTGAGCTGTGGGCCGATGCTACTCGCTATGTATTGGAGTCGAATAAAGAATCAATCGATTTAAGCTTTTTGTTGAAAGTTATCGAAAATAATACCACAATTCCAGTTATACTTACCGATCAGAATAACAATATTTTATACTATCGAAACATCGATTCGACAAAGGCACAAAAAAAGGTGTACCTTTTAAATCAGATTGTTATAATGAAGAAGTACAAGAAACCTATCACAATAAAATTGGATAAGGGGAAATGGAATTTTATTTACTATCGCGAATCTATAATATTAACTAAACTAAGCACTTATCCGTACATTCAATTATCGGTTATTATTATATTCGTTATTATTGCATACATGGCTTTTAGCTTTTCGCGGCGAGCCGAGCAAAATAAAGTATGGCTAGGCTTATCTCGCGAAACTGCTCATCAGCTTGGTACACCAACCTCATCGTTAATGGCTTGGGTAGAGTTACTTAAAGAAACAAATCATGATACTTCCTTAATTGCAGAATTAGAGAAAGACGTAATCCGCTTAAATACTATCACCGAACGATTCTCTAAAATAGGATCGCAACCTCGTTTGGAAAAGGTTAATCTATACTCCGTAATATCCGATTCCATTGAATATATGCAGAAACGCGCTCCAGCATCGATTTCCATGAATATTTTAACCAACAATACAGAAATATTTGTTTCACTAAATAAACATTTATTTGGATGGGTTTTGGAAAACTTAATTAAGAATGCGCTTGATGCAGTGGTTAATACAGGTTTTATCGAAATTAAAATATCAACTAACACAACTAAAGTAATTGTAGATGTGATTGATAACGGTAAGGGAATTTCGAAAGGTAATGTAAGCCGAGTTTTTAAGCCTGGTTTTACCACAAAAGCGCGTGGCTGGGGTTTAGGGTTATCGCTTACAAAACGTATTGTAGAAGAATATCACAACGGTAAAATACTGGTTTTACATTCCGAAATTAATAAGGGAACAACATTCCGCATTATTCTTCCAATTGTAAAACAAAGCGTCGAACAAATACTTAGCAAGGTTGTATAGGTACAAAGCACATTTAATATGACAAGGAACGATATTGAAATAATGGCTCCAGTAGGTTCGTGGGAGTCGTTAATGGCTGCAATTCAGGCAGGTACAAATTCGGTGTATTTTGGTATCGACAAGCTAAATATGCGATCGAAATCTACAGTAAATTTTACGTTGGATGATTTCGAAAAAATTGTTAGCATTTGCAATTCGAACAACGTAAAAACCTATCTTACATTGAATACCGCAATGTACGACAGCGATTTAGATCTTATGCGCAGTCTGGTTGACGCTGCAAAATTGCATAAAGTGTCGGCTATAATCGCATCTGACCAGTCGGCTATAAATTATGCTAGTTCGGTAGGGGTTGAGGTTCATATTTCCACGCAGGTGAATGTATCGAATATTGAGGCAGTAAAGTTTTACTCCAAATTTGCCGATGTTATTGTTTTAGCACGCGAGCTGAATATGACCCAGGTGGCACATATTACCAAAGTAATTCGCGAAGAAAACATTTGTGGGCCAGCGGGCAAGCAGGTGCAAATTGAAATGTTTGTACACGGCGCTTTGTGCATGGCAATTTCGGGCAAATGCTACCTTAGTTTACACCAATACAATGTTTCGGCAAATAGGGGCAGTTGTTTGCAAAGTTGTAGGCGCGCCTATACTGTTAAGGACAAAGAAACTGAACATGAACTTGAGATAGATAATCAATATATAATGTCGCCCAAGGACTTATGTACAATCGATTTTTTAGACGTATTGCTCGAAGCTGGTGTAAAAGTATTAAAAATTGAAGGAAGAGCCCGTTCGGCAGAATATGTTAAAACCGTTGTTGAATGTTATAATGAGGCAATTATATTATATCTAAATAACACATTTACAAGCGATAACATATCTGTTTTAAAGGAACGACTTTCTACCGTTTTTAATCGAGGGTTTTGGGATGGCTATTATTTAGGTCGTAAATTAGGCGAATGGAGCAATAGCTATGGCTCGAAGGCTACAAAGCGGAAAATTTATGTTGGAAAAGCACTAAATTATTTTGCGAATATAAAAGTGGCAGAGGTTTTAGTAGAAGCTAGCATGCTTATGGTTGGCGATGAAATATTAATTACCGGACCTACTACTGGCGTTATAGAAACAACAGTAAAGGAATTGAGGGTTAATCTTTTAAATAACAGTGAAGCATTAAAGGGCGACTTAGTATCGTTACCAATAGACATGCAGGTACGCCGCTCCGACAAACTTTATAAAATTGTAATAGATAGTTAGTTAACAGACAATCTGAATGCTTAAATATAAATATTTACGACTTAACAACTATATATTTAATGCGTTAAGGACTTGTAAGTAAATAAGTTGTACATATATATGAACAGGAAAGCCCTCCAGAAAAGCGATTCTTAAAAGTTTGCTGTCATCCCGACGTAGGTCGGGATCCATAAAAATAAAAAAACTAGGGATTGCCTTTGGCGAGCTCGTAAATTCGATTCCGACCTGCGTCGGAATGACACTAAATCGAATGACTTTTTTATTACAAGTCCTAAATCGCATGACTTATTTCAACGTCTAAGCCATACGATTCTTTGTTTCTTCAAACTTAGAATTAATAAGTAACAATAGTTCTTTTTTGTTTATAGGTTTTGTGATATAAGCATTGCATCCCGCTTCCAACGATTTTTCCTTTTCTTCCTCCAATGCATAAGCAGTTTGGGCAATTATAGGCACTTCTTGGTTTATTATTCTAATTTCGCGTGTTACCTCACTACCATCCATTTCAGGCATTTTTATATCCATTAAAATGAGGTCGATTTGTGGGTTTTCCTTAAAAAGCTTTAAAGTTTCAACCCCATTTTTGCCGTGCAGAGTCTTAACCTTTGTTTTAGAAAGCATTACTTCAAGTAAACGATAGTTTACTAATTCGTCCTCGCCAATTAGTATCGTCTTTTCGCTCCAATTAAATTCGTCGGTTGAGGGTAATTGCATAATAGTGTGTGGTTCTAAATTAAATAGTAGTTTAAATAGATATATAGTAAATCTAGCAAAAAAACAAATATAAATATAATTATATCATATTGTGAACGAAAAATATATGAAGCCATGAAGAATGGCAGATTCCCCGAAGATCCAATGAAAATAGCAGATACACAAATGCGCTCAGTATGGTCAATTTCAACACCAGCACCAAGTGATAAAGAATTTGGGAAACACCCAACTCAAAAACCATTGTCATTGCTTAAAAGAATTGTTGCTGCTTCAACAAATGAAGGTGATATCATTTCAGACCCTTTTAACGGTAGCGTTACAACAGGAATGGCTACTAAAATATTAGGAAATAGACAATATATCGGTATAGATATGAACTTAGAATAAAAGAGCTGTTTTTTTGCCGACCCACTCGTGCTAATTTGTTACATTTGAGCTTTTAATAAAGGAATCGAAAATAAAAAATGGCAAAAAAGAACGGAAACGATAAAGCAATTGAAGTAACCCTTTGGGATGCAGCCAATAAATTGAGAGGCAGCGTTGAGCCTGCCGAATACAAGCACGTAGTATTAGGATTAATTTTCTTAAAGTTCGCCAGCGATAAGTTTGAAGAACACCGC
>JANYAP010000132.1 GCA_025361285.1 Bacteroidales bacterium
TATCTCAAACACACCCCCCTATATTTTGATATTTATATTTAATATTTATATAAAATTTTAAACTATACCCCATAAAAATATAAGAATTATAAAAATAATTCATATATTTGCATCAGATTATTAATACATACACAAACCAAATTTTTTTAGTTATGAAAAGGAAAAACATTTTGATTGGAGCATTTTTGGGGTTAATTAGTTTACTGTCGTTTTCAGTAAACGCTCAGGACACACTTACATCGCCATTCTCGGTTGGTGCCGATGTATATAGTAATTATGTATGGCGAGGAACAAAATTCGGCGTTGGCCCAGCCTTTCAGCCAAGTGTTAAATATACAAAAGGGGTATTTACCGCCGGTGTTTGGGGCTCGTTCGATGCATCGGGTTATACCGAGGCCGACCCTTATGTATCTATTAGTTTACCATTTGGGTTAAGTTTCGGAGTTTCCGATTATTATTATGGCGGCAAACTAACCGAAATATCGGATACCCTTGGCAGCCACGCGCTCGAGGCCAATTTCGGTTTTACAAAAGGTGCATTTACGTTAAGCGCAAACTACATTTTTAATAAAGCCGGTGGTGTTCATTCCGTTGGTAGCGATGTATATCTGCAAGCTACTTATGCATTCAAATCGTTTAGTGCATTTGTTGGTGGTGGTAATGGCTGGCATACACATGCAATTGATAGCGATTGGGAGGTATGCAACCTAGGGTTAAGCACCACAAAAACAATAAAGCTAACTGATAGCTTTTCAATTCCTGTTGTGGGTCAAATTATTGTAAACCCTAATAGCGAAGTTTTAATGCTTGTTGTTGGCTTTACCTTGTAAATAATTGAAATACTTTATCTTAAAACAAATAATTATGAAAAAAATTGAAGCGATTATACGCAAAACTAAGTTCGAAGAAGTTAGAAAAGCACTGCACGAAGCCGATATCGATTTTTTATCGTGGTGGGACGTAAAAGGACAGGGAACTGCTAAGCAGGGGTTAATTTTTCGAGGTGTAGCCTACGATGTTAATACTATCGATAGAATATTTATATCGTTTGTTGTTCGGGAAATTAATGTCGAGAAATCGATTAATGCCATCCTTAAAGCAGCATATACTGGCGAAAGTGGCGATGGCCGAATATTTGTTGAAACCGTAGATCAATCGATTCGCATACGCACTGGCGATAGAGGCGACGAATCTCTATACGACATTAAATAGCAATCATTGCCATATTAACAATAAAAAAAATAATCAATATAAAATTCACATGTCATGATAAAAAAAATTATAAAATATATAGGCTTACCCTTGTTTTTAACGGGTGTAACCACTTTAATTTCCTTTGCTCAAGAAGTTACAACGGCAACTGCTATTCCAGCACCAAAAATCGATTCGGGCGATACTGCATGGATGATTGTTGCCACAGCATTAGTGTTGCTGATGACAATTCCAGGCTTGGCGCTATTCTATGGAGGTTTGGTGCGCCGCAAAAACGTATTAAGCGTTCTTATGCAATGCTTTATACTAATGGCAGTAATAAGCTTGGAATGGGTTGCCTTTGGTTACAGTAATGCTTTTGGTTCGTCGCAAGGCGCATTAGCTCCATACATTGGTGGCTTCGACTGGGCATTTTTAAAGGGCATAGGAATTAACGACCTAAGTCCGTATTTTATTTCGCACTCTCAGCCACTTCCAGGCGGAGGTTCAACAGGAACAATTCCTCATATTGTATTTATACTTTTTCAATGCATGTTCGCGGTAATTACGCCTGCGCTTATCATCGGGGCATTTGCCGAACGCATTAAATTTCGTGGATTTTTAATATTCTCGATATTATGGGCTATAATTGTTTATAACCCTGTTGCTCACTGGGTTTGGTCGGCCGACGGTTGGTTGTTTAAACTTGGCGCGTTAGATTTTGCTGGCGGAACAGTAGTGCACGTTAACGCGGGTATTGCTGCTTTAGTAACTGCATTAATGATTGGTAAGCGTAAATATTACGAAGGTCATCCAACACCGCCACACAACGTTCCAATGGTTGTTATTGGTGCTGCATTACTTTGGTTTGGATGGTTCGGCTTTAATGCAGGTAGTGGATTAGCTGCCGACGGATTAGCGGCTAACGCCTTTCTGGTAACACATATTGCTACAGCAGCTGCAGCATTGTCGTGGGGATTAATCGACTGGTTTATTAACAAAAAAACAACCGTAGTTGGTATTTGCACTGGCGCGGTAGCAGGTTTAGTTGCCATTACCCCAGCAGCAGGCTTTGTAGGAGTATCGGGTGCAATTATAATTGGTTTACTGGTATCGGTGTTCTGCTTTATAATGGTTGGTATAGTAAAACCAAAACTTGGATACGACGACTCGTTAGATGCGTTTGGAGTACACGGTATTGGCGGTATTTGGGGTGCGTTAGCAACAGGTTTGTTTGCAACTGCGGCCATACAACCAGCATATTCAGGCTTGTTCGAAGGCAACACAACACAATTTATTGTTCAATTAAAAGCTGTTGGCACAACCATTATATACAGTGGTGTTTTAACTGCTGCACTTTTTTGGATTGTCGACAAAACCCTTGGTATTAAAGCAACATCGAATGAAGAAACCACAGGATTAGATATTTCGCAACATGGCGAAATTGCTTATACAGAAGCTGAATAAACGCCTTATTTTACTGAATACAATAAAAAAAAGGAGGTAAATATTACCTCCTTTTTTATTGATATTTCTAGGCTAATAATATTTTTACCTAACTTGCAACCCATAAAACACACATTCAAAACAAAAATGGAGAAAAAGAAACGAATTGGTTTGGTAGCTCACGATAACTGTAAAAAGGATTTAATAGCTTGGTTGGAATGGAACTGGAAAAATGTCTCTCAGCATAAGCTTATTTGCACTGGCACAACGGGTAGGCTTGTGGAGGAAGCCCTTAACCGTATGCAAGAACAGAATTGCGAAATGTATCCGTTAAATATCATCAAATTAAAGTCGGGACCATTGGGAGGCGACCAACAATTAGGAGCAATGATTGCCGAAGGTAAAATTGACATTATGATTTTTCTGTGGGATCCAATGCAGCCTCAACCGCACGACGTTGATGTGAAAGCCCTTCTCCGCTTAACCGTTCTTTATAATACAGTTACAGCCAATTCAGTATCAACTGCCGATTTTATTATTTCATCGCCTTTCTTTAATAAGGAATACAAACCTAAAGCAAACGATTTTGCAAGCTATATTAACAGATCAATTTTGGTATAATATTTTCAATAAGGTAATAAACAGACTATTGTAAATTGATTTGACATGCAATGATTTTAGGACGAGGCATTACTCAACACTAGCACCGTTATTTCGGGTGGCATACCCACTCGCCCAGGATAGCCAATATAACCTAGGCCTCGGTTAACGTAAAGGTACTGTTTACCTTCTTGATAAAGACCTGCCCATCGCTTAAACTTGTACTTTGCGGGACTCCACTCCTTGCCAGCAAATTTTAAGCCGAACTGCATGCCGTGTGTATGCCCCGACAATGTAAGGTCGATATTAGTTTTATTCATAATTTTGGCTCCCCAATGATCGGGGTCGTGCGATAAAAGTATTTTAAACGGAATGTTTTCGGTACCTATCGATGCTTTGGCAAAATCGGCATACTGCGGAAATGGCGGACGCCCCCAGTTTTCGACTCCAATAATTGCAATGCGCTCGTCGTTGTTTGTAAGTGTAACCGACTGGTTATTTAGTAGTTGAAAGCCAATTTTCGAATGCGCATCTACTATATTTTTAAAATTTTCGGCCTTTTCGGTTGGCGAATTCCAATGATAATAATTACCGTAATCGTGGTTGCCAAGTATGGAGTATTTCCCAACTCTGGCTTTCATTCGAGCAAGTATTGGTATCCAACCATCGAGTTCTTCGGCAAAGTTATTTACCAAATCGCCAGTAAAGAAAATAATATCTGGTTGTTGATCGTTTATCATGTCAATAGCGGCTTCTACCTGCTTAGGAAAGCCTTTGAAGCTACCTATATGAATATCGGAAACTTGAACGATTTTTAGACCTTCGAACGATTTTGGCAGATTCGGAAAGGCTATCTTTTGAGATTCTACACGAAAGTTAAAACGACCTCTTACCATTCCCCAAATAAAACCAAGAAACGGTAGAGAAGCCAGTACTATACCCACCTTCGATAAAAAAACAGATCGCGAAATAGGCATCGAACCTTCAGCAACAGGCTTCGAAACATAAAGTTTACGAACTAACCAAGTGCATCCAATAATTATATCTTCCGTAAGGTGAAAAGCAACAAACAGTATTTTAGGAACATACACAACTAAAAGTAAGCCAAACAGATAATAATACCATGTAAATACCGCCAAATTTCGGGTTGACGATCGCATAAGATAGCCCCCCATAACTAACAATAACATAAAAACAGTTATTGCCCAGAAGGTTATATAAATAGTGCGTTTTAGAACTTGGCGCGATGTGTTTGCCAGCAATATTTTTATTCCTTTAAACGTGTAAACATCGAGGAACAAAAATAAAGTTATGATAATTAAAAATATCATTGTCAGTGCTTTAGAAACAGTTAAAGAATGTTGTGTAATATAATAATTCGGTAAAGTATTGGCGAGTTTTGGCGACTTGGTGATTTAGTGGCTGTTACATAATTGCTTACCACCAAAGCACAAAAACACCAAATTACACTTAATCAAAGAGTTGAAAAACTTATATTAAAAGCTTACTGTGCTATTTAATAAACAATCGTTTAAAAGAAATTGTTTAGTACGGTAAGCCATATAAGTAACAAATATAAGGCAATGGTTGCATAATGTATGGGTGAATTTAATTATGGGGGAAGTTCATAAATTAGTAATAGCTCACTTATTCAATAACTTATAAATTAAATCGCACTCGAAACCTCTGCCAGTGGCAAACTGTAACATCTTGGCTTTCACAATATAAGTATCGGTATCTTTTATTGTTTTACGCTTTTTGGCAAGCTCAGCCTTTAGTATTTCAAGGTACTCTTTTTCAATTATTTGCTGTATCGCCTTGTCAATAGCTTCCTTGCATATTTTTTTCTGTTGAAGCATGTACCTAATCTTAATCTTTCCCCATTTGTTAAACCGAAGCTTATCGTTGGCAAAATATTGCGCCATGCGAAATTCGTCGATAAACTTCTCGTTTATAAGTTCGGAAATAATATCGCTTACTATTTCGTCGGATATACCCCAATCAGTAAGCTTGTTAGCAATTTCCGAAGGTGCATATTCTTTTACGCTACACAACTTCATTGCCTTTGTAAGTGCTTCGTTTTTAGTCATATCCTTTTAGCTTTTATCATTCGGCACTTTCCGTTAATATCTTTTCGAATTTCCGATGTAAAACCAAGTTCGGATAAGGCATTGGTGGTTTCCTTAGAAAGGTCTTCGTTAATTTCGAAATACAAGCTACCATCATCTTTAAGGTATTTGTTTGCAAATGAAGCTATTGCAGTGTAAAATATTAGAGGATTATTTTCGGGAACAAAAAGTGCCAAATGTGGTTCGAAATTGAGAACGTTGCTACTCATGTTATCTTTCTGTTTTATAGTAACATAAGGTGGGTTGCTAACAATAACATCAAAGGTAACAAATTCTGGAGAGCTATTGGCTAGAATATCGAGTTCAATAAAGTTCATGTTTACTGCATTAAAAGCAGCGTTTTCGCGAGCTAAATTTAAGGCTTTCGGCGAAATATCAACGCCCGTAACTACCGAACCATCAATCTTTTTCGCTAATGTTACCGCAATACAACCGCTACCTGTGCCAATGTCAATTATTTGTGGGGCTAATCCGGTGTAATCATCAATAATCCAATGTACTAGCTCTTCGGTTTCGGGTCGTGGTATAAGAACCGATTCGTTAACTAAAAACTTCAAATCGTAAAATTCGGTGCTTCCAATAATGTATTGAATTGGCCGATAACGTTCTAATTGATTAATAATATCGTAAATTTGTGCTTCAATATCGGGTAAAAGCTGAGTATTCGATTGTAAATGAATATCCAACCGGCTGTAATTAAGTAAGTGATTGAATATTATTGCAGTAAATGCATTAATTTCCTGTGATGGATATAAGTTACTGAGAGTGTGCTTTATATATTTCGATACTTCGATTGTTGTCATTGGTTGTAGAGGTTATAGTGGGTTGTAGGGGTTGTAGAGGTTGTAGAAGTTGTAGAAGTTGTAGAAGTTGTAGGGGTTGTAAAGGTTGCAGGGGTTGTAGAAGTTGTAAAGGTTGCAGGGGTTGTAGGGGGTTGTAGGGGTTGTAGGGGTTGTAGAAGTTGTAGAGGTTGTAGAAGTTGTAGAGGTTGTAGAGGTTGTAGAGGTTGTAGGGG
>JANYAP010000156.1 GCA_025361285.1 Bacteroidales bacterium
GAGCAAAGCGAGAAAACTCACTATAAGACAGGCTATCAACATGTGTTACACTTGAATTTTAAATTGGGTACAACACCCGATACTCATTAACCTTATTTTTATGGAGATAATTACGATAATATTGTTTACGCCAAGTTAGGAGGTCTGATATTATTGTTGGGTAATACGTTGATTATAAATAGCTAAATAAGTTTTTATATATATTTTGCATTGTTTGCCTCCTTATGTAATGTTTTATCCAGCAACATTATATATTTTTGCATTTGTTTTTTTTAGTTTAACATACAACAGACCAAATACTTATATTATGAGAAAATGGCGGATTGACGACTCAGCCGAGCTCTACAACATACATGGTTGGGGAGTAAATTATTTTTCGATAAACGAAAAAGGACACATAATAGTAACCCCAAATAAAAATGGCGTCGAAGTCGATTTAAAAGAATTGATTGACGAACTTCAGGTTCGAGATGTTTCCGCGCCTTTGTTGATACGCTTTCCCGATATTTTGGATAATCGTATCGAAAAAATGTCGAGCTGTTTTAAAATTGCTGCCGAAGAGTATGGCTATAAGGCTCAAAACTTTATAATTTACCCCATAAAGGTAAACCAAATGCGCCCTGTGGTTGAGGAGATTGTAAACCACGGGAAAAAGTTTAACATAGGCTTGGAAGCAGGCTCGAAACCCGAATTGCACGCCGTAATTGCTATCAATACCGATTCCGACTCTATTATCGTTTGTAATGGATATAAGGACGAAGACTATATAGAGCTTGCCTTGCTTGCTCAAAAAATGGGTAAACGCATTTATCTCGTTGTGGAAAAACTCAACGAGCTTAAACTTATTGTAAACATTTCCAGACGTTTAAGAATAAAACCCAATTTAGGTATTCGTGTAAAACTTGCCAGTTCGGGTAGCGGAAAATGGGAGGATTCGGGCGGCGACGTTAGTAAATTCGGGCTTACTTCGAGCGAATTGATTGAAGCCTTAGATTTTCTGGAAAAGAACAAAATGAAGGATTGCCTTAAACTAGTTCATTTTCACATAGGTAGCCAAGTTACTAAAATACGCCGTATAAAAATTGCTTTGCGCGAAGCATCGCAGTTTTACGTACAGCTACATGTTAAAGGCTTTAAGGTTGAGTTTGTTGATATTGGCGGTGGGTTAGGAGTCGATTACGATGGCTCGCGCTCGTCCGACAGCGAAAGCAGCGTAAATTATTCCATTCAGGAATATGTTAACGACTCCATATCCACAATGGTTGATGCGAGCGACAAAAACAATATTCCTCATCCAAACATTATTACCGAATCGGGGCGATCGCTTACAGCGCATCACTCGGTACTTATTTTCGAGGTTCTTGAGGCAACAACGCTGCCAATTTGGGAAGAAGATGAAGAGATACAAACCACCGACCATGAGCTAGTTCGCGAGCTTTATTCGCTTTGGGATATGTTAAACCAACCGCGAATGTTCGAAACATGGCACGACGCTCAACAAATACGCGAGGAAGCGCTCGATAGGTTTAGCTTAGGACTGCTCGACCTTAAAACTCGGGCACAAATTGAGCGCCTATTCTGGTCTATAGCTCGCGATGTTCATCAAATGACTTCGGAAATGAAACATGTTCCCGATGAACTGCGTCAACTACCTAAATTATTGTCCGATAAATACTTCTGTAACTTTTCGTTGTTTCAGTCGCTTCCCGATTCGTGGGCTATCGATCAAATTTTTCCGATAATGCCTATTCAACGGCTCGACGAAAAACCTTCGCGGTCGGCTACTTTGCAGGATATTACTTGCGATTCGGACGGTAAAATCGACAATTTTATTTCAACAAAAAATATGTCGTATTACTTGCCCGTACACCCACTTCGAGGTAAGGAATCGTACTATATTGGCGTGTTTTTAGTAGGTGCATATCAGGAAATATTGGGCGACTTGCACAATTTGTTTGGCGATACTAATGCTGTGCACGTTTCGGTTAACGATACAGGCTACGAAATAGATCAAATTATTGATGGAGAAACAATTGCCGAAGTTTTGGAATATGTTCAGTACAATCCAAAAAAACTTGTACGAACCGTAGAAACTTGGGTAACTACCTCGGTAAAATCGGGCATTATTTCGGCCGAAGAAGGAAAGGAATTTCTATCTAATTATCGTTCGGGGCTTTACGGTTACACTTATTTGGAGTAAGCAAATTGACTAGAATTATAGAATGCGTACCAAATTTCAGCGAAGGCTGCAACGAACTTATTATAAATGAAATTGTTGCAGAAATTTCGTCGGTTAATGGCGTAAAACTTTTGCATATCGATATTGGTAAAGCTGCAAACCGCACCGTTGTTACATTTGCTGGCAATCCCGATGCGGTAGTTGAAGCAGCCTTTCTCGCTGTAAGTAAAGCAGCCGAGCTAATCGACATGAGCACGCACAAGGGCGAGCATCCACGAATTGGTGCTACCGATGTGCTTCCTCTTATTCCCATTTCGGGAATATCCATGGACGAAACAATAGATTATGCACGGAAGCTTGCTAAACGAATTGGCAATGAGCTTTTTATACCCGTTTATTGTTATGCCTACGCAGCATTTACCGAAGAGCGAAAGGAGCTAGCGTATTGCCGATTGGGCGAATACGAAGGTTTGAAAGCTAAAATTGAACAGTCCCAATGGAAACCCGATTTTGGACCTGCAAAATTTAACGCTCAGGCAGGCGCTACGGTTGTTGGAGCGCGTAATTTTCTGGTAGCCTACAACGTAAACTTAAATACTACGTCGGCACAAATAGCCAATCAAATTGCTTTGGATATACGCGAAAAAGGTCGCATTAAACCTATAAGCCAATCATATACCGAGGTTGATACTTCAAGCAAGATAGGAGGGAAATTAAAATCGGTGCGCGCAATTGGTTGGTTTATTGAGGAATATGGTATTGCGCAAGTGTCAATGAATCTTACAAATACTAACATTACTCCATTGCATTTGGCCTTTGAGGAAGTTTGCACTAATGCCGAAGGCAGAGGACTTAGTGTTATAGGATCGGAAATTGTTGGCTTGGTGCCTCTAAAATGCCTACTCGATGCTGGCAGATACTTTCGTGATAAACAATTCTTTACAAGAGATGAAACCGATGATAAATTGCTCGAAATTGCAGTCAGTGCGTTGGGTTTAAACGATTTGTATGAGTTTAATGTACGTGAAAAAATATTTGAATATGTTCTTGAAAATAAGTTATTGGCAGAATAGTTTTTCATTCTAATGCTGTAATGGCAAAGCTCTCATCGAAGACAAACCCTAAAAGTGTGCTGTCATTCCGACGCAGGTCGGAACGGCGAAGCGCTCACCGAAGGTAATCAATAAAGAGAACCTTATTGCATTATTTTCGAACGTTCGTTTGAGATTGCCTTCGGCGAGCTCGTAAACTCGGTTCCGACCTGTTTCGGGATGACAACATCACTACAGCGGTTCCGACCTGCGTCGGAATGACACTAAATCGAATGACTTATTTTATTACAAAGCCTAAGGTTTAAAAATAAACTGTAAAAATTCTTATTTTCAATCTGTTAATCTTAGTATAAATTTGTTTACCTAGATTAAAAAAAACCTTATTAATCTTTTTTTTTATGGAAACAATTACGACATAATAATTTATGTAAAGTCGGTATCTCTGAAAATTTGTCCTAACCTATTTCCCTTCAGTCTAACGCCTCCAGCCTTAAAGCTCCAGTCTCCCTACCTCATTACATCAAATGCTTTTCTAGCATTGAATACAGAGTGCCCGCATGAATGGGCTTTGATATATACTCGTCGAATCCAGCATCGTAACATTTTGTGGCATCGGTCTTAAAGGCAAACGCAGTTTGGGCTATAACACAAATGTCGCCGCTAATTTTCCTAATTTCGGGCAGTAAGTTAAAACCAGTAGTGTCTCCTAGTTTCAAATCAAGCAAAATCAAATCTATTTTATTGTTAAGTACCTTATTTATTGTCGATTCTCTACAACGGGCGGTTAAAACTATTGCTTCCGTTGGCTCAATTAGCTCACACAGAAGTATTAACGAACTCGGATCGTCGTCCACCACTAAAATTGTCTTGCCTTTTAACTGATATTTCATTTTTTTATATTAATTTAAGGTGTTCGATAGTTTTTCGCGCTAAAAGTATGTATAGTTTGCCTAATTATACAAAGCAATTAGCGTATTTGTTATTTCAAAGCAATGTAATATAAGATACACGAAAATGTAATATGCAATACATTTCGCGAAACTAATGGATTATTTCGATAAGTTTATTGTAAAATAAGTTACAGACTAGCAATAGTTCGGTAAACTTATAATTTTTTTAATTTCAACGTATTTGTAATGCGTTGAAACACATAGAAATATAAAATTATTTCTATGTGTTTCAACTTGTTGGTTATAAGTAAGTTGCAAGAATGTACCGAAGTGTTGTTAAATATAAATACGTTAGAAAAATAGCATCAAAAATATGGATAGCCTTGAGTTCTTAAAAAAATGCAGAATGATAGACACGTTAACTGAAAGTGAGTTACAGTTGTTGTGGTCAAATCTTACCAAAGTTCATTACACTAAAAATGAGCGCATTGTTAAAAAGGGAGAGTTTGTAAAGTATATTTATTTTATCGAAAAGGGTTATGCTAAAGTGCATTCCGAGCTTAAAGGCAAGTCGTTTATTATAAACATTCATGGGCACAATTCGTTTGTTGGGCTTACTACGATGACTTCCAGAGAGAAACACGAATTCGACATCACCACCTTGGAGGATACATTGGTTTTATTAATCGATATTAATGTAATATATTCATTTTTAAAGTGTAACGGTTTGTTTGCACAGTGCTTGGTTAAAGAAATGAGTGATAGTACCATGCATTATATTCATCATAATATGCTTACGCTCAATCATAATCATATACACGGTCGATTAGCAAATACTCTGATTTATCTTTCGAAATCGGTTTTCAATAGCCTTAATTTCGATTTGTTGCTATCGCGAAAGGAGCTTTCCCAATACAGCAATATTTCGCGCGAAAATGTAATTAAAATTTTGTACGAGTTTAATAACGAAGGGATTATAAAGCTATCTGGCAAACATATCACCATCCTTAACCTAGAACAATTGGAAAAATATGCCGACTTTTGCTAAAATTATTTTTTATTTTCAATTTTCACATTTTCAATTTTCACATTTACTCATCTGTCATTTACTCATTTGTAATTTGTAATTTGCACATCTGTAATTTGTAATTTCCACATCTTCACATTTCCACATTTATTAGTAAGTTTGCGCCTTGCATTTACATAAAAGTATGGTCAATTTTACTAGGTTTCAATTGCCGAATGGGTTAAAAGTTCTTATCAACGAAGATATTACAACACCTTTGGTAGCAATAAATATTTTGTATGCCGTAGGGTCGCGCAACGAACACCCCGATAGGACTGGCTTTGCACATCTTTTTGAGCATTTAATGTTTGGTGGTTCGGCAAATATTCCATCGTTCGACGAACCTTTACAAATGGTAGGTGGCGAGAATAACGCATTCACCAGCAACGATATAACAAATTACTATATTACGCTTCCGGCCGATAATATCGAAACAGGCTTATGGCTCGAATCCGATCGTATGCTAGCCTTAGATTTTTCGGAGAAAAGCCTTAACGTTCAAAAAAACGTGGTAATGGAGGAGTTTAGGCAACGATATCTTAATCAGTCTTATGGCGATATTTGGCTTTTATTACGGCCGTTGGCATACAAAGTGCATCCGTATCGCTGGCCCACCATTGGCGAGAAAATGGAGCATATTCAGGAAGCCACGTTGAGCGATGTAAAGTCGTTCTTCGAAACACATTACGCGCCCAGTAATGCGATTATAGCAATATCGGGAAACATTAACGCCAGCAATGGTTTCGCCTTAGTGGAAAAGTGGTTTGGTAATATAAAATCATCAGCAAGCAAAAAGCAGCAAATAGTGCCAGAGCCAGCTCAAACCGAGGCGCGAACCCTTACCGTTACGCGAAAGGTTCCGTTCGATGCCATATATAAAGCATGGCATATACCAAGCCGCCTCGATAAGGGCTATTACGTTTGCGATATGATAACCGATCTGCTTTCGAGCGGTAAATCGGCTAGGCTATACCAAACTTTGGTTAAGGAAAAGAAATTGTTTAGCGATATTAACGCCTTTGTTAGTGGCGATGTTGATGCAGGCATATTGGTTATTGGCGGTAAAGTAATGAAAAACGTACCAACGGAAACGGCTAATTTGGCTATACTCGAAATTTTATCGAACCTTTCCCAAACACCTATTTCGGCACGCGAACTGAAAAAGGTACAAAATCGCTACGAAACCAATCTGCTTCTTAGTCAAACCAATGCGCTAAATAAGGCTATGAATATTGCCTATTTCGAAATGCTTGGCGATGCTAACCTATTAAACCACGAGGTTGATAAGTACTGTTCCATTGCACCAAGCGATGTAGCAAATACAGCAAAAGCAATATTTACCGAGCAAAATTGCTCAACACTTTATTATATGGCCGAAAATAATTAGTTTTTGTGTATAGAGCCAAGAGCCAAGAGCCAAGAATAATATTTCTATGCATTTCAATATATTTCTAAAGTAGAGAATATGATTGATTTGC
Organism: Bacteroidales bacterium; assembly: GCA_025361285.1. Classification (GTDB taxonomy): domain Bacteria; phylum Bacteroidota; class Bacteroidia; order Bacteroidales; family JAAUTT01; genus JAAUTT01. The sequence continues at coordinate 6,666 of JANYAP010000156.1, forward strand.
GCATCTAATAAAATAAATACCAAGAAATTAACAAATAAAACATGATTTTAAACAGAAGTGAACAACCATTAATAAAAGATATAGAATCGTTTAATATATCGAAAGCCCCATCGTTACTACTGCCCAACGGTATTCCATTCTATTATTTGAATACTGGCAGCAGCGAAATGATTAAAGTGGAATGGATGTTTAACGCTGGTAATTGGCATCAATCGCAATCATTAGTGGCGTTTGCAGTTAATAATATGTTAATTGAAGGTACAGCACGGTATTCGTCGTTGCAAATTGCCGAAAGCATTGAGTTTTATGGCGGGCATCTGGGTTTTCATGTCGATAAGGATAACGCTTTCGTTTCGTTAATGTGCATGCGCAAGTACCTGCCTCAAATACTCGAATTTGTTGAAGATATAATTAAAAATCCCACATTTCCTGAGTTAGAATTGGAGACCTTCAAAAACAAACATAAACAACAATTTCAGGTTGAACAAACCAAGCTTAAGAGTATAGCCCGCATTGTGCATACACGTATGCTATTCGGCAACGAGCATCCTTACGGTTGTGTAGTAAACGAAACCGATTTCGACCAACTTTCCTGTATGCAGTTGCTAGGGTTTCATAAACAATTTTATCACGCAAAGTGCTGTAAAATAATAGCTTCGGGCAAAGTAGCCGAAGCCGAAATAAATATTATAGAAGAACATTTTGGAAGTAACGATTGGAGTTCGCCTGAAACTACTATTGATATGCAATATGCCATACAAACCGAAACCGAACAGCGTGTATTTATCGAAAAGCCCGAGGCTGTTCAAAGTGCCGTGCGTATTGGAAAAATACTGGTTAATAAGGATCATGCCGATTATGTTGGCTTAACCGTATTGAATTGTATTTTAGGCGGTTACTTCGGCTCGCGATTAATGAAAACGATTCGCGAAGAAAAAGGATACACTTATGGAATAAATTCGCTGTATGTAACCTTTAGTAGCGCAGGGTATATTACAATTGCTTCCGAAATAGGTACATCGGTTACAAACAATGCTATTGACGATATATATGCCGAAATTGAATTGCTTCGTGAGGAATTAGTTTCAGCAGAAGAGTTGTCGCGGGTAAAAAATTATATGCTTGGCGAAATGGTACGTATGTTCGATGGTCCTTTTGCTCAGGCCGAAAGCCTTATATCGCTGTTGGAATACAATTTACAATACAAACATTTCAACGAAACTATAGAAAAAATAAAATCTATTTCATCAACCAATATTCTCGAGCTGGCAAACCAATATTTCGAACCATCTTCGTTTCATCAAGTTATAGTGGGAAAACTCGAATAATTGATTCTGTTCTGGTATTTAATTTTCGTGTAATTTTTACGTTGGCTGGCGCGGCGAAGATTTAACCGAAGGTAATCTCAAGCACAGGAGCGATAATAATGCAATAACGAAATCTTTATGGATTACCTTCGGTGAAGGCTTCGCCGCGCCCACCTATGTCGGGATGACAATGCCACTACTTTAATCTGCGTAAATTGTATTATCGAAGCAGAATTACAGATTTAACATAAAAAGAGTAAATTAGAATATTTTTATTTTCATAAAACGAACGACATATTTGATTGCAAAGCACTAAATTACATATACTTGAAACACTTAATTTTAATATTGTTTGGTTTTGCGTGTTTATCTGAGTTATTAGGTCAGGAAATAACTATACCCCCTGCAATTGAGTATGTTAGCGTTGTTCCCGACTCAAATAGCGTTTTTATTCAATGGACACCCAGTTCTACCATTAATTTCAAAGGGTATAATATTTACGAATACGATAGCCCTTATATTTCGGGTGGCGACACAATATTTTTTACAGATTCGTTACGGAACGTTTTGTTCAAATATGATACTGTTACCATTCGTGCTGTAACATTAGCAATGTCAACTGTAAAAGGTACGCTCAGAGAGGTTTTATCTATTCTTAACCATCGCACAGTATTTTTAACCACCGCTGTCGATTCGTGCGCCCACACCATTACTTTAACATGGACAAAATACATTGGCTGGGATGTGGAAAAATATGAGATTTATGTATATAAACCCAATAATAGCTTGTCATTAGGCGTAAATACTGGTTCGGACACAACATTTGTAATTGAAAATTTCGAATTTGGACAACCGTATAGTTATTATGTAGCAGCTTTTCAAAAAACTAATAACCAACCTTTTATTTCGAACTCCAACCGCGTCGATATTAACATTTCTGGTCCACTAGCCCCTACCATTACTGCCGATAATGCAAATTTTACTTCCAATAACAAAGTAGAAGTTCAGTTTTCGCTCACACCTACTCCTGTAAACAACTTTATTTACCATGTTACCAAATCGGTCTATCCCGATAGTGGTTTTCAGGTATTTACAGAAAAATCTTCGGTAAACAGTTATCAATCAATAACTATTTCCGACACGGCATTTGCAACAACTTATTACAGAATAGAATGGCTATTAAAAAACGATTGCGAAAAGGGCGTTAATTTAACCAACAATGTTGCCACCGCAATAGTGCCAAAAATTGAAAATAATGATAAATTTATTAATTTGCAGTGGGATAAGTATTTAGGCTGGGGCGATAACGTACAGTACAATATTTTTCGTAACGGAAGTAAAATTGAAAGCGAAATTTCCGGCACCACTATTTCCGACCCAATTTCCGATTTAATGGGTAAAAATATGCCCGACGAGGTTTGTTATTATATTGAAGCAAAGGGCGTTAACTCCGTTAGCAAATCGGCTACAGTATGTATTAATGTGGAAAATTCAATTTTTATCCCGGAAGGCTTTACACCTAACGGAAACGATGTAAACCGCGTGTTTAAACCGTGGTTTGCATTTACGCCAATTTCGTACTCGTTAGTTATTTTCAACAGGTTTGGCTTTAAGGTTTTCGAAACTAAAAATATCGACAACGGATGGGAAGGTAATTATAACGGAAAACCCGCTCTCGATGGCGTTTACGTGTATTTTATTACCTTTAAAACCAGCTCAGGTAAAACCGTTGAAAAGAGTGGAAATTTATCGCTTATTTATCTTTAAATAATTAATTTTGCGAGTTTACTGAAATTTAAGGTCAATGGGAGTACTTACAGCACAGGACGAGGTTTTGATTAAAGAGCGATTCGAGGAAATGCTGTCGCATTGTACACGAATGAAAGGCGAGGAAGACCGACAACTAATTATTCGTGCTTTTGAACTTGCAAACGAAGCTCATAAGGAGATGCGTCGCAAGTCGGGCGAGCCGTATATCCTTCATCCTATTGCGGTTGCACGCATTGTAATTCACGAAATTGGCTTAGGTACAACATCGTTAATTAGTGCTTTATTGCACGATATTGTTGAAGATACCGATTATACGTTAGACTATATCGAAACTCATTTTGGTAAAAAAGTAGCCTCAATAGTCGATGGGCTTACAAAAATATCGGGTGTGTTCGATAAAAACTCATCGTTGCAGGCCGAAAACTTCCGTAAAATGCTTCTCACCCTTTCCGACGATGTAAGGGTTATATTCATTAAGTTAGCCGACAGATTGCACAATATGCGTACCCTCGATGCGCTTCCAGCGCACAAACAAATTAAAATTTCGGGCGAAACAATATTTCTGTATGCTCCTTTGGCACACAGACTTGGCCTATATTCCCTTAAAACCGAATTGGAGGACTTAAGTTTAAAATACCGTCATCCTAAAATATTTAACGAAATAGTTAGCCGCCTGGCCGATAACGAAGAGAACCGGAAACAACAGATACGTGAGTTCTCGGAACCTATTAGCGAGGTTCTTCGAAAAAATAATATTTCGTTCGAAATTACCGGTCGCCCCAAATCAATCTATTCCATCTATTATAAAATGCAGCATAAAAGTGTTCCTTTCGAGGAAGTTTACGATTTGCTTGCTGTTCGCGTTGTTTTCGATCCATCGGGCGAAATACCCGAAAAGACGCAATGCTGGAATATATATTCGTTAATTTCCGACCAGTACATGCCCAAGCCCGACAGGATTAGGGATTGGGTTAGTACGCCAAAAGCAAATGGTTACGAGGCGCTACATGCTACCGTAATGGGCCCTCACGGCAAATGGGTTGAGGTTCAGGTACGTACACGCCGAATGGACGAGATAGCCGAGCGTGGTTTTGCCGCCCATTGGAAATACAAAAATACTGGTACTCAGGAGTCGGAGATAGATAAATGGCTTAAAAGCATCCGCGAAATGCTCGACAACCCTAGTGCCGACGCATTGGAATTTCTCGATGAGTTTAAACTTAATTTGTTTTATTCCGAAATACATGTATTTACCCCAAAAGGTCAGATACTTACATTACCCAAAAATTCAACTGTATTAGATTTTGCTTACGATATACACTCGGTAATTGGAAACTCAGCCATTGCTGCCAAAGTAAACCATAAACTTGTGCCGCTGAACTACGTGCTTAGCAGTGGCGATCAGGTTGAGATAGTAACCTCCGACAAGAAGAAATCGCAGCGCGAATGGCTCGAATATGTGGCTACAGCGAAAGCTAAAACAGCTATCAAGGATTCTATTAAAACCGACATAAAAAACCGTACAGAGCTAGGCAAACAAATGATCGAGGAAAAATTAAGCGAAATGAATCTTATTCCAAGCTCGCGAATCTTTAAAAAACTACTTCCAGAATACGAAGTAACATCTAAGGACGAGCTTTACAGTAAAATAGGAAGCGGCATAATTGTGCTCGAAGATTTACAAAAAGTTCTGAAAAAGAACACCAAAAATAAATGGATCCGATATTGGGAGCTTCAGTTAACAAAGGTTATTCCTACCAAGGACGATACTTCCGTTGCAACAACAACCGATGACGAAAAAGTGGTTATTGACACAAAAGCACCGTTCCTATTGCGCGAAAACCCCGATGGCACCGAAGCAAATTATAAACTCGCAAAATGCTGTAATCCAATTCCAGGCGACGATATTGTGGGGCACCGAAACGCAAACGAGGACTTCGTAATTATTCACAAATCGCGCTGCCCACATGCTGTTAAGCTTGTTTCGGCTCATGCCGATTTGCTTATTCAGGCAAAATGGACAACCTACAAAATACTTTCGTTTCTGGCACGAGTATCCATAAGGGGAATCGATAAGTTTGGGATATATAACCAAATAACCACCATTATTTGTAAGGAACTCAATGTTAACATACGAGCAATAAACCTGTCGAGCCACGATGGAATTTTTGAGGGTACTATGGATTTGTACGTACATAATGCAAAGGACTTAAATAATTTAATTACTAATATGTTGAACATCAAGGGTGTTGAGCAAGTTAGCAGGGTTGAAAGCATGAACGAATTACCGTAATTTTTAATCGGTCTAAAATATTTGCATCAAAGCAAAAAAAAGGTTTACTTTGATACCTTATTTATAATTAGTCTAATTTATGATTCAAGAAAGTACACGCGAAACAGTAAAGAAAATCTTTACCGACTATCTCGAAAAGAAAGGTCATAGAAAAACGCCCGAACGATTTGCTATTCTTGATGAGATATATACCCGCGATACCCATTTTGATATAGAGACGCTTTACATTTACATGAAAAATAAAAACTATCGTGTAAGCCGCGCAACCCTTTATAACACAATGGATTTGCTTTTGGAATGCGGCTTGGTGGTAAAGCATCAATTTGGTAAAAATATATCGCAATTCGAAAAGGCCTACCAATGCACTCAACACGATCATCTTATATGCGCTCAAACAGGTAGAGTTATTGAGTTTTGCGACCCTCGAATACTCGAAATTATAAAAACAGCCTGCGAGCTTAATAATTTTGAACCAAGCCATCATTCCCTGTATATTTACGGAGAACTTAAAGAGGCTGGGTTAACAAAAAAGTAGAAATTCGCTCAAAAAAATTAATAATATATACAACGAATTTATTAAACTGACATATTAAATTTTAACGCACTAGTTTACAGTTTATCATGTCTTGATTCTTGGCTCTTGATTCTTGCGTTCTATATAGTATAAGTGAAACGTAAATTAGAAGAAAAATATTTTGCGTTTGATTATTTAAGAAAATAGAAAACTCATTAAAAATAAATTATATACTGATGAAATTGGATGTTTTATTAGGTCTTCAGTGGGGAGACGAAGGAAAGGGTAAGATAGTTGACGTATTAACACCTAAATACGATGTTATTGCGCGGTTTCAAGGCGGTCCAAATGCTGGCCACACTTTGGAATTTAATAATATAAAGCACGTTTTGCATACAATACCATCTGGTATTTTTCATCCCGAAAAGGTTAATATTATTGGTAATGGCGTAGTTATCGACCCAGTTATTTTTCGCAAGGAAATAGAAAGTCTAAAAAAGTATAACCTTACATTTTCAAACCTTTACATTTCGAAGAAGGCGCATTTTATTTTGCCAACGCATCGCATGCTCGATGCCGCCTCGGAAGCAGCCAAAGGAGTTACTAAAATTGGATCGACCTTAAAAGGTATTGGACCAACTTATATGGACAAAACTGGTCGCAACGGTTTGCGTGTTGGCGATATTTTGGCTCCCGATTTTAAACAGCGGTACGAATTTCTTAAAAAGAAACATATCGACATTCTTAATCAGCATGATTTTACCTACGATATAAATGAATATGAGGCCGATTGGTTTGAAGGTATAGATACTATAAGGTCGTTTCAACTTGTTGATAGCGAATATATGGTTAACCAATTCCTGAACGATAAGAAGTCGGTTTTAGCCGAAGGAGCCCAAGGAACCATGCTCGATATCGATTTTGGATCGTACCCATTCGTTACATCGTCGAACACAATTTGCGCTGGAGCATCAACAGGGCTTGGCGTTGCACCAAACAAATTTGGCGAAGTTATGGGTATTGTAAAAGCCTATTGCACGCGCGTAGGTAGTGGCCCATTCCCTACCGAACTTAACGATAATACTGGCGAGGAAATGCGTAAGGTAGGCAACGAATTTGGCTCAACAACTGGTCGCCCACGCCGCTGCGGATGGTTGGATTTGCCAGCACTTAAATATTCGATTATGATTAATGGGGTAACACAAATTATCCTTACCAAAGCCGATGTTCTTTCGGTGTTCGACACAATTAAAGTGTGCACATCGTATAAAATTGAAGGTAAAACAACCGATCAATTACCTTACGATGTAAATTTGCCCATTGAGCCAATATATAAGGAGTTTAAGGGTTGGAAGAAGGATTTAACAAATGCTACAACACTTAACGAATTACCAAAGGAATTCCTCGATTATATTAGCTTTATCGAGCATGAGGTAAAAGTGCCTATAACCATTGTATCGGTTGGTCCCAACAGGAAACAAACGATAATTAGATAGGGTTTTAGTTTGTTTAACATGTTGACTATTTGGTTATAGCATTTCTATCAAAAGTCGTTTTGAATTGCCTTCGGCGAGTTTGTACATTCGGTTTCGATCAACGTGGGGATGACGCTCAATCGCATTGTAGGAGCAAACACGCATATTAATCATTAAAGTAGCAGTATAATAATATTTTTATCATTCTAAATTACGTTACGTTATTTTATTACAACGTATTGCTTCGAGGTATTCTTATTTACTCATTCCCTTTTCTAAGCCATGAGAATGAGAACCTTGTTCGTTTATGCGTAGCAGTAATGCGAATAAAAAGCCCATAAAGCCTAAGATACTGAATATCCACATCCCTAAATGGTAGCCCGCAGGGTTTGCTGCACCAGCCTGCGAATAATCGTTTGCCCAGCCTATAAGCAAATTAAATGCTGCCAAACCAATGTTTTGAATCATTGTCATAAGTCCATAGGCGGTGCCCAGTTTGTTCTGATCGACTATTAGCGCAACCGAAGGCCACATAATAGCTGGTATAAGCGAAAATGCAACGCCCATCATTATCATCGGAATTAATAGGTTTGTGCTGATAATTACATCGATACTAAAAAGCGAAAGCGACACGTGAACTTTATCGGCAATTCCGAAAAAACCAGCAATATCAATTTTATAGCCCATAAATAAATACACGGGTATAATTAATATTGAGCCGAACATCATTAATAATGAGCGTTTTCCAATTTTATCGGCCAACAATCCGAATAGGGGAGTTGCCACCATTGCCGACAAGGTTAAAATACTCGATAAAAAGCCTCCAATTTCGCGACTTTCGCTATGAACTTCCTGGAAAAATTTAACTGCAAATGTTTGAAATGGAAACATTGCCGAGTAAAAAGTAACGCATAATAAGCTTATAAACCAAAACGATCTACCGAATTTAAACACCTCTTTAAGTACAAATTTATCTTGTGTTCCTTCGGGGGTTAATTTGTAGTTGTTTTCCGAATATCTGTCGAGTATCCAATAAAGCGATAGGCAAACAACCGATATTATGCCTGTTAACGCCGCAAACCAAAGCGGATCGTGCCAGTTAATGTACATTGCTTTTCCCCACGATGGTGAGTTGAGAGCAGTAAACGAGCCAAGCCGTGCAATAGTGAGGTTCAACCCAAATGCGAAAGATAATTCCTTGCCTTTGAACCATCGGGCAATTACAGTTGTTGTTGCAACAATCATCGATTCGGCACCAAGTCCAAAAACTAACCTGCCCAGTGCCATGGTAAATAAATCGCCTTTAAGAGCAGTTATAAACCCGCCACACATCATTAGAATAGAGAACAATAACGCCGATTTTTTGGTTCCAATTCTGTCGATAATAATACCGCCAATTAACACCATAATTACGTTGGGTATGCTGTATATGGCATTGAGCGTTCCAATATTCGAATCGGAAAAATTAAGTTGCTTCTTAAGCAAATCAGCAACGGGGCTTATACTATCGTAAATATAGTAGTTGCCGAACATTGCCATACTTATTAGGAGCAAAACGCCCCATCGGAAAATAGCTGGTGGTAGGGGCTTTGAGTTATTAGTTTTCATTTTGTATTTTTTTAATACGCATTCAAATATGCATAAAATCTTTTTAAAATCGCAGTACATTGTTATTTCAAATTTATTAATTTTGAAACGATAGTGCTTTTAGGGTTTGCGATATTATAACAGCGACAAAAGCTTAACTATTAAATTATTTATGTACGGATGAAACTGGAAAACATACGATTACTAAAAGACCTCGACAAATCGTTTATTGTTTGTCACGACACTCAACCTTTCTCGCTTTGGCATAATCATCTCGAATACGAATTAGTTTTAATTGTAAAAGGTAGAGGTAAGAGAATGATTGGCGACCATATCGACAGGTTTGTGGCGAACGATTTGGTATTAGTTGGCACAGGCTTGCCGCACGAATGGTTATACGATAGCGAGGTTTCTGGTAATTCCGATGGTTTTCAGGGCGAAAGTATTGTTTATATGTTTCTTCCCAACTTTTTAGGTTCCGAATTCTTTGAACTTCCCGAAAACAGAAATTTGAAGCGGTTGCTAGGCGATTCGTCGAGAGGGATTAAATTTATTGGCAAAACAAAAGAGAAAATACGATTGTTGATGTTGCAAAACCATGACCACGATGGATCTGCAAGGCTTTACTCGCTGTTGTCGATATTTGGAATTATAGCTAATACCAAAGAATATACTTTACTTGCAAGCCAAGGATTTAGGGAGCCATTTCATAGAAAGGGAAACGAGCCTATGCAGAAAGTTCTTGAGTATATTCTGCAAAATTTTCACCGTGAGGTTTCTATTAAAGAGGTGCTAAATTTAACAAATATGTCGAACACTGCGTTTTGCCTGTCGTTTAAAAAGACTTACCGAATGACGTTTACTGAGTATTTGTTAAATACGCGTATTGGCTATGCTTGCAAACTACTAACCGACGGCTCGCTTAATATTTCGCAAATAGCTTATAATTGTGGGTTCGAGAATATGTCGAATTTTAATAGGCATTTTAAAAAACTGAAAGGCATTACGCCTTCGCAATTTAAATATAAAATGGAATTTGATAGTGTGGATTCGGTAATTCAGGCTTAAATTATATAAAACGAATTTTTAATAAACCAACGCTACAATTTTAACACACTAATTTACAATTCATTACAACTTGGTTCTTGTTATTTGGTTCGGTACTTGGGAGTTGTAATTAAATAAGTTGTACAAATGTTTGAACTGCAAAGCTCTCCAAGAAGGCAATCCATAAAAGTATGCTGTCATTCCTACGCAGGTCGGAACCGAGTATACGAACTCGCCAAAGGCAATCCCTAGTGGTTTTTTGTTTTATGGATTACCTTCGGTGAGGGCTTCGCTAGTCCTACCTGCATCGGAATGACACTTAATCGCATGACTTATTTATTTACAAGTTCTTGGCTCTATATAATGAAAGCAATAATACGTAATACTTAATCCTCCATTAATCCTGCAAAGTCAATTTCTTCGGTTTGATCAATTTCTTTAATCTCGTCTTTATCACATTTAAACGTTCTGCCCGGGAATTTCTTTAACAAAGTGTGGTTGTGCGTTGCCATCATTACTGCTCTGCCAGTATTTTTTATCTCGGTAAGTAAATTCATTATTTCTGTGGATGCTTCTGGGTCGAGGTTTCCAGTAGGCTCGTCGGCCAAAATTATTTCGGGGTCGTTAAGTAAAGCACGTGCAATAGCTAGGCGCTGCTGCTCGCCACCCGAAAGTTGATGTGGCATCTTGTAACCTTTATTTACAAGACCAACTTTCTCCAGCACGTCGTTAATACGTTGCTCTATTTCCGTATTATTTTTCCATCCGGTAGCATTTAATACAAAAAGCAGATTGTTATGTACGTTTCTATCGATAAGTAGCTGAAAATCTTGAAAAATTATGCCCATTTTACGTCGCAAATAGGGTATATGTCTCTGTTTAATTTTGCGCAGGTTGTATCCAGCCACAGTTGCTTCGCCCGATAATAGTGGTATCTCGGCATTAATGGTTTTAATAAGGCTCGATTTTCCGCTTCCTACCTTACCAATTAGGTAAACAAATTCGCCCTTTTGCAGTGTAAAAGTTACATCCTTCAATATCAGGTTTTCGTTCTGATATATTGATGCATTATCGAATTCAATAATTGTGTCGAGACTCATAATTTATGTTCATTTAAACCCGTTTAATGGATGTATATTAGAGGGAATTTAATAATTTCAACAAATGTATATATTTATAGGGTGTTTTTTTAGCATTATGCATGAATTATTTTTAAATCAAAAAATACCAAATATTATTTCAGGCATTAATAATCAGCAAGTTGTAAAAAAACATTTTCGATTTTCGCTACCTTTGTATGCCTATTAATAAGATAATTACAAATTGACAAAGTTGCAAAGAGTATATTAATAATTAGTCAATTAATATATTAGCTACAATTATGAAATAGTAAATTTGCATTTGACGCATTAAGTTGTTTTTTTATACGCAATAAATAATTTTGAAATTATGGAAACAAAATTAACATTGAGATTAAATGATAATGTAATTGAAAGAGCTAAAGAATACGCTTTTAATCATAAGATTAGTCTTTCAAAAATGATTGAATCCTATCTTGATAGTATAACTAGACAAAAACTATTAGATCAAAAATTTTCAATTACTCCACTTGTTGATAGTTTGATTGGTGTAATAGATTTACAAACTGCCTTTGATTATAAAAAGGAGTATCGTGATTATTTAGATAATAAGTATAAATGAAAAAGATTTTTGTAGATACAAACATCGTAATAGATTTATTATCAAGAAGAGAACCGTTTTTTGAAGAAGCAGCAATATTGTTTTCATTAGCAGACAAAAATGAAGTCGAATTATCAGTTTCTTCTTTAACTATTGCTAATGCTAGTTATGTGTTGTTTAGGCAAATAGACTCGAAAAGGGTGAAAACAGTTATTAGTAAACTACGATTGATAATAAAGATATTGCCTTTAGATGATAAAATAATTGGAATAGCATTGAATGATGATGCTTTTTTAAATTTTGAGGATAGTCTTCAATATTTTACTGCAATTGAACATAGACAAGAATTGATAATAACGCGGAATCTAAAAGATTTTAAAAAATCAAAATTGCCAACTATGACTGCCAGGCAATTTATTGAAACTATAAAATAAGGCTAGATTTTCACAGCGGCTCTTATCCAATAAGGGTTTCAGTGGGTTTCGGAGTGCATCACCCGCATCATTTTTCGGTATCGGCAGATAAAGCTTGAGCGCCGCAGATTTATAATTGGGCATAGCCGCAGACGATAGACATGCTCAAAAGAAAATAATATTCGATAAAATGAAAAATCATTTAACAGTTACTTACAGAATCAAAATAATTTATATACATTTGCTAACTAGATAAATAAACTATATAGTTCAACAAAAAAACAAATTAAGATGACTAAAAACGATTTGATCATTGAAATTTCCAAAAGTACAAGCGTTGACAAAGCCGCTGTAGGAAAGACAATTGAAGCTTTAATGGAAAGTATTAAAGGTTCATTAGTAAAAAACAAGAATGTGTATTTGAGAGGTTTTGGCAGTTTTATTGTTAAGAAAAGAGCAAAGAAAACAGCCAGAAATATCTCGAAAGGCACAACTTTAATTGTTCCTGAACACTTTATACCTGCTTTCAAACCATCGAAAGAATTTGTAGCTAAGGTAAAATCGAAAGTGAAGTAATATCACTTATTTCCCTTATAATATTCATTAATTGTAGGTTTTCCATAATGATCCTATAAGGTTGCTATAAAATTTAACTAAACATTCGATTCAGAAAGCGCTTTGTGTATTGAATGAGTATAATTTACACCCTGCCATAGTCGAGAGATTGGGGCAGGGTTTTGTTATTATGTTGATTAAGAACATATTGATGCGCTTTTATTATTTTACAGTATGAAACAGTTTTTTGCAGCCAATTAAAAAAATGGGTTAATGGTTTTTTAGTTATATGTTTATGATAAAGAAATACCTTATATATATTGGCATTACTGTTGCTTTGGGTGTAATTTCTATAGTAATTTACAACAACGATAAAGCGGGTACATTGAAAGTTGAAAGTAGCGTATTTGCTGTTACCGACACAATGTCTATATCAACTATTAGGCTCAGCGATGGTATTTCGGAGCTCGCCATTGTGAGGCAGGGTAACGGATGGAATGTTAATAATGTATTACATGCACGTAGTAAGGCTGTTAAGGCACTTTTGAATGTTATTGCGAACCTAGAGGTAAGCTCGCCAGTTTCGAAAAGTATGTTACCCGATGTGTTAAACAATTTTACATACAACGCTTTATTGGTAACGGTAGAGTCGTTGGATGGAGTTTTAAAGGAGTACAAAATTACTGAAAACGATAGTTTACGAATAGGCTCGTTTGCTATGCTTATAGGCGATAATACCCCCTACGTGGTTCGAATTGCTGGTTACGATGGGCGCATTAGCAAACTTTTCCCTCTCGATTACAGGTTTTGGCGCGACAATACGCTGTTTTCCTATCGCTTAGCCGATATATTATCTGTAGAAATTGAATATACTTTACACCCCGAAAACTCCTTTGCATACCAGTTTTTCGGAATTACCGATATGAAGATTAAGCAGTTAAGCAGCCATAAGATACTTAATATTGAAAAAAATACAGCTCGGAACTTTCTACTAAATTTTTCGGCATTACCGTATCAATTAATTGATAAACAGCAATCCAAGCACATTTACGACTCACTGATATTGCAAAAGCCATTTTGCGAAATACGAGTAAAAAATATCGAGAATAAAACAAAAACTGTAAAAACATACCAAATGCCCGACACAAAGAATTTGGGTAAAATTAACATCAATTTTATGTACGCTATCATTCAGGACGATACAGAACCTGTAATTGTAAAATACGTTGATTTAGACCCTATTATGAAAAGCTTTACCGATTTTTCTTCAAAATAAAAATAGATATATCGTTGTGTGCAATGATATTTTTTTCGTATTATTGGAATTACTTTTTGTACGAATAATTAATTGAAAGTCAATAATATTTGATAATTTAAAATAGATAGATATGAAATTTGTTGTATCAAGTTCCGATTTGCTTAACCATCTGCAATCGATAAGTAGGGTTATTAGCAGTAAAAATACATTGCCAATACTTGACAATTTCCTTTTTAATTTGGAAGCCAAGGTGTTAGAGATTACTGCATCCGATTTGGAATCGACATTTATTACACGGATGACACTCGAGAATGCATCCGAACCAGGTAGTATAGCTATTCCTGCTAAAATTTTGCTCGACACATTAAAGGAATTTCCCGACCAGCCTTTAACTTTCGACATATCGTTGGAAAACCTTTCGGTAACTATTATTTCGGCTAATGGACAGTTTAATATTATTGGTCAGAATGGAATTGATTTCCCGCAAGTTCCTAGTGTTAAGTCCGATAAAAAAACATCTCTTCGCGTTAATTACGAAGTGTTGCTTAATGGTATTTCTAAAACGTTGTTTGCCACTGCCGACGATGAGCTTCGCCCTGTAATGAATGGCGTGTTTATTGAACTTGCTGAAAGCAGCCTTACCTTTGTGGCATCCGATGCGCATAAACTAGTGCGCTACCGCCGCAACGACGTTAAACCTGGCGTTGAAGCTTCGTTTATTTTACCAAAAAAACCTGCTTCGTTATTAAAAAATATTTTACCTAAGGAGTCGAACGATATTCAAATTGAATTCGACGACAAAAATGCCGTGTTTACACTTACTAATTTTACCTTAGTTTCGCGTTTGGTAGAAGGTAATTACCCTAGTTATAACTCGGTTATACCAATGGAAAACCCTAACGCACTTACTATCGATAGGGTTGAGCTTTATAATGCACTTCGCCGAGTGTCGGTATTTGCTAATCAGGCTAGTAACTTAGTAAAATTGTCGATAGTAGGCAACGAACTTACTGTTTCGGCTCAGGATTTAGATTTTTCTATCTCGGCATACGAACGACTTAGTGGTCAGTACGAAGGCGATGATTTAGACATAGGGTTTAAGTCAACTTTCTTTGTCGAAATTCTTTCGAACCTGTCGTCGGCCGATGTGATTTTGCAAATGAGCGACCCATCGCGCGCTGGCATTGTGGTTCCGGCTCAATCGGATATTGAAGGCGAAGATGTGCTTATGTTGCTTATGCCAATGATGATTTAATTATTGAGAAGGTTAACAATACTTCGGTAAACTCTTTGGTGACTTGGTAATTTGGTGGCTATTACATAATTTTTGCCACTAAAACACAAAAACACCAAATTACATTAAATCAAAGGGTTAAGGTTAATACAAGCATACATTAATGCAAGCGAGGTTGTCTGGATTACTAGATAACCTCGCTTGGTTTTTAACTAGCACGTTTTAAGGCTTTAACAATAATAATTGACTAAAACTAAAATGAAATTAAATCTAAAAAATCCTCTCGTAATATTCGATTTAGAAACTACTGGTTTAAATGTTGTAACCGACAGAGTTATTGAAATTTCGTACCTAAAAGTGTACCCCGATGGTCGCGAAGAATCGAAAACTATGAAGGTAAACCCCGAAATGCCAATCGACCCTAAAGCTACAGCTGTTCATGGCGTTACCAACGAGGATTTGAAAGATGCTCCTACATTTAAAGAAATAGCTCATAATCTGGTTACTGCATTCGAAGGCTGCGATTTTGCTGGGTACAATTCTAATAAATTCGACCTTCCACTTTTGGCCGAAGAATTTCTGCGTTGCGAAATTGATTTCGACTTAAAAAAGCGTAAGTTTATTGATGTTCAGGTTATTTTCCATAAGATGGAGCAGCGCACACTTGGAGCAGCATATAAATTTTACTGCAATAAGGAAATAGAGAATGCTCATACTGCCGAAGCCGATACCAGAGCGACTTACGAGGTTTTGCAATCGCAATTAGATAGATACAAGGATTTGGAAAACGATATCGATAAATTGTCGGATTTCTCGGCACAAACAAAAAATGTTGATTTTGTTGGTCGCGTAATTCTTAACGAGAAAAATGTTGAAGTGTTCGGATTCGGCAAGCATAAAGGTGTTCCCGTTGAGGATGTTTTTGAGAAAGAACCCGCCTATTACGGTTGGATGATGAATAACGAATTTCCTTTATACACCAAAAAGGTGCTTACAGCCATTAAGTTACGAGGTTTCAATAAGAAAAAATAATTAAGCAAGGATACCTAATAACATGAAAATTTTTGCCATCGGTCGCAATTATATCGATCACGCCAAGGAGCTGAACAACGCGATTCCGCTGGAGCCTATGTTCTTTATGAAGCCCGATACGGCGTTGATACACAATAATCGGCCATTTTTTTACCCCGATTTTACAGCAGAATTGCATTACGAGGTTGAAATAGTATTGAAATTGAACAAGGTAGGGAAAAGCGTTGACGAAAAGTTTGCCAGTAGGTATTACAACGAAATTGGCATAGGCATCGATTTTACCGCCCGCGACTTACAAGCTAAATGCAAGCAAAATGGCACTCCTTGGGAAATAGCAAAAGCCTTCGACGGATCGGCTCCTGTGAGTAACTTTGTGCCTAAAAATCAATTTATTGACGTTAACAATATCAACTTCCGTTTAGATATTAATGGCGTAACCGTTCAAACGGGCAATACCAAAGACCTTATTTTTTCGTTTGAGAAGGTTATTTCGCATATTTCCAGATACATAACAATAAAAATTGGCGATTTAATTTTTACAGGAACGCCAGCTGGTGTTGGTGAAGTGAAAATTGGCGATCGTCTTCAGGCGTATATCGAAAATGAATTGATGCTCGATTTTTATGTGAGGTAACTGTTTTTGCTTAACTGATAATGTTTTACACGCATGAATTATGAAAGTTTGCGGCTTTACAATAGTTAGAAACGCTATTAAATTCGATTATCCTGTAATTGAGTCGATTATGTCGATTTTACCTGTTTGCGACAAATTTATTGTTTGCTTAGGTAATTCCGAAGATACTACCCGACAGGCAATTGAGGCAATTAATAGCGATAAAATTGAAATTATCGATAGCATTTGGGACGATTCGTTGCGCGAAGGCGGTGCTGTACTTGCTATTGAAACCAATAAAGCTTTCGATGCCATAACTAGCGATTACGATTGGGCTTTTTACATTCAGGCCGATGAGGTTGTGCACGAAAAATATTACACCGAAATACGCGAATCGATGCATAAATACTTGAACGACAGCTCAGTTGAAGGACTTTTATTTAAGTACGAACATTTTTTTGGAAACTATAAATATATAGCCGATTCGCGCAAGTGGTATAGACATGAGATACGAATTATCAGAAATAATAAACAAATTCGATCGTATAAGGATGCACAGGGTTTCCGAATTTCGGGAACTAATAAACTGAAAGTGAAGCCTTTAAATGCATACGTTTACCATTACGGTTGGGTAAAAAACCCTTATCAACTTAAGGAAAAGCAAAAGGATTTTAATAAATATTGGCATACCGACGAATGGATTAAAAAGATGGTTGGCGAAGATGATTTGTTCAACTTCAATTGTGTCGATTCCCTTAATGTTTTCAGGGGCTCGCACCCAAACGTTATGGCCGACCGTATTGCCAAGCGAGATTGGGATTTTGAATTCGATATTTCTACTAAAAAGTTTGACCTACGTACTAAAATCCTTTATTTTATTGAAAAGCATACTGGGATAAGGCTTTTCGAATATAAGAACTACCGGTTGGCTTAATAAACCTGCCGAAACTATTCTGGTCGTAGACTGTAGGCTAGAGGCTGTAGGAACTTCTTTACAAGCTATCAAATTCGCGCATTTCCTTATGTAACCGATGGAAGAAGTGCTGGCAATAGAAGTCGGTATTGCTCAATGTTTTATCTAAGCAAACCTCATTTGGGCTTCTTTTTTTATCGAGTATTTCGTTTTTGATGTAATTTACTACGCCGATAGGGCCTAGTAGGGTTTGCGGCGAGTATTCTATTCTACCAATCTGAAAATTTAAATCCTTAAAGAAATTTCGCGAGGTTATATATCGTTGATAATGAGCAGTAACAAGTTGAGGGAAATGAGCAAAGTTTTCGGAGAAATGTTTGTAGCGCCTTTCCATATTGGTTAAAACCGCCTCAGGTATTGCTTTAACGGCTATTTGCCGCAGTAAATATATTTCGGTATAACGGTATGCTCCAATTGTTCCGAAAGCGTCTAAATCGTCGGCGGTGTTTATAAATACTTGAATATTAAATTCATCGGCTATTGATATAGGTTTTAAATATTCTTTATTGTCGTGATTTTCAATAGCATCCAGCACTTGTTCGAAAAAGTCGGGCTTTGGAATATTACACTTGTTAATGAACGCTTTACACATTTTTCGGCTAATTTTTCCGTGATCTTTGGAAGATGTTTCGCTCATTCCTTGATCGTGGATGAACACCGCAATGATAAGTCGTTCAATATCGTTTTCGGAAATTATCATTCCATTTTGCGACGTTTTAATAATGAGGTCTTTAGCATATTCCCAAACACGTTTGTGATGGGTTTGATTGTGCGATGGTAAATGTGTGTTAGCAAATTGCTGTGTACAAGCAATCATCAATGGTTCGAGCCAAATTGTTTCGGTTTTACGAATTATTTTATCGATGTTTGAAGTCATTGGCGTAATTGTTTAGGCTGTATTTATTTAGGCTGTAGGCTTTAGGCTGTAGGAACTTCAGTGCAACTAGTAAAATCACATTTTTCTTTAAAAATTAAAATATTTAGTTCCGACCTACGTAGTGGAGTTGTCATCCCGACGTAGGTCGGGATCTCAAACGAACGCTCGAAAGTAATGCAATAGCGCACCCGTATTGGATTACCTTCGGTGAGGGCTTAAATCGAATGTTTTATTTTATTACAAAGCCTAAGGTTAAAATATTGAAAATAAGGTTTTACAACCTTAACCTTTAGCCTACAGACTAAACAGCTATTAAACAAAGCTCAGTTTAACTATGTTAGTTTGTCCTCTTTTTTCGAATGGAATACTGCCAACGTGTACAACTATATCGCCATCATGCAGATAGTCGTTATTTTTTAGAAATTCGATAGAATGTTTAATTGCGGTGTCCATTTTTTTGTGCTCGGCAATAGGGAAGGCTCGTACGCCCCAAAGCAACGATAATTTACGCAGCAATGTTTTATTTCGGGTAAAGGCAAAGATATCGGCGTTTGGTCGGTGGCTCGAAATTTTAAAAGCCGTATGTCCTGAATTAGTGAATGTTACAATTGCTTTTGCACCTGTTTGACTTGCTAATCGGCAAGCGTTTAAGCAAATAGAATCGGGGAGGAAGGTTATGGAATTGGCTGTAGGAGGCGTTTCGCGGTCGAAAACGAATCCTTTTTCGGTCCAATCGATAATTCGTTGCATTGCAATGATAGAGCCAAGTGGGTATTTGCCTGCCGATGTTTCGGCGCTAAGCATAAGAGCGTCGGCGCCATCGATTACTGCGTTTCCAATATCGTTTGCTTCGGCGCGGGTTGGTCGAAAATTGGTAATCATGCTTTCTAACATTTGCGTTGCAATAATTACTGGCTTAGCCTTTTCAATGCATCGTTTTACCAAATCTTTTTGAATAAGTGGCACTTGGTCGAAAGGCACTTCAACGCCTAAATCGCCGCGTGCAACCATAATGCCATTGGAGGCTTCAATAATATTGTCGATATCGGCAAGAGCTTCTGGTTTTTCAATTTTGGCTATTATTCGCGCAAGCTTTTTCTTTTTTCGTATTATTTCTTTAAGTTGAAACAGATCGTTGGCCGAGCGCACGAACGATAGCGCAATCCAGTCGGCATGGTTATCGAGGGCAAAGTTAACATCGGCAATGTCTTTTTCAGTCAAACTGGGTATCGATATTTTTGTGTTAGGTAGGTTTACACCTTTTTTCGACGAAAGAAAACCTCCGTAAATTACGCGAGCTTTTACCGTGTCAAGTTTATTGGTTTCAAGCACTTCCAACTTTATTTTGCCGTCGTCGATAAGTATGCTGTCGCCAACATTTACGTCTTTTGGGAAGTTAGTATAGCTAAGATATAGTTTTTGCGCTGTGCCAATGCATTTTTCGGTAACAAATAGTACTTCCGTGCAGTCCTTTAGCTCAATTTTATTGTCTTGCACATCGCCAATGCGAATTTTAGGACCTTGTAAATCGGCAAGAATGGCAACGTTGGTATTGAGTTCCGCATTTAATTCCAAAATATAATTTATTACTTGAAGGTGTTCCTCGTGTGTGCCATGCGAGAAGTTAAGGCGACATACATCGATACCTTCGTGAAACATTTTTTCGAGCATTTCTTTCGACGATGATGCAGGGCCTATGGTTGCAATTACTTTGGTTTGTGAACGGTTTTGTCTCATGTGTGTTAAAGATATTTGCTTTAAAGTGATTGATTTACTGATGTATGCGTTAAACAAATTAGCTCATGTATAAAGGTAGCAAATTTAGGCTTAAAATTCAATAGTATTTTTCAATTTCAGACCTCCTGACTTGGCGTAAACTATATTGGCGTAATTATCTCCATAAAATAAGGTTAATAAGGTTTTTAGAAATTTCGATATAGTTAATTTCTACAAAGGTTAACAAATTCAAAATAAGGTTTGCAACTATACTTTTTTAACCTTAGTAGAAAAATATGAACCCATACAAACAACCTTATTACCTTATTGTTATGACAAAAATATTTACGAACGCCGAAACCCTCACCGCTGGTAATAAGCTCAAACAAATGACTGATTACCAATTAATGGGTTAGGAGTTCTGGATTAGTACAAAAAAAAAAGGAGTGATTTCTCACTCCTTTCCTCAATGTGTTAAAAGAAAATTATTTCTTTTTACCTTTTTTGCCAGCTTCTGCAGCAGCAATCGAATCAGCTTTAGCTTTTTCAGCTACAGCAGCAATCGAATCAGCTTTTACTTTTTCGATAGCAGCGATAGAATCTAAACGAACTTGTTCAGCAGCTACAGCAGCGATTGAATCAGCTTCAGCTTTAGCTTTTTGTTCAGCTGCATTAGGACCACAAGAAACAACTGCAAACATAGCAGCGATAGCAAGAGAGAAAAATACTTTTTTCATAATATTATTTTGTTTTTAAGATACGGGTACAAAAATATGCCAAAAATTTCATTTTGCAAGCGTTTTGCCAATTATTTTTTGACAATTTTTTACAATTCGATGACATTTGATGACAATGTTAGGGTAAAGACTTGTATATCAAGTAAATACTATGTAATTTTTTTTACGTATAATTGTCCCGATTCGTAACGAGTTATGCTAATATTTTCGCCAGCTTCGATAAATCCTAACTCCGAAAAGGCATCACATACTTTATTGTTTACTTCAATTTTACCCGATGGTCGTAAAATAGAAAGTGTAACGCCCAACATTCCAACTAGTTCCGATTTGTCGTCGAAACTTTTGTATCCATCGGTGCTTTTTTGTTCGGCATTAAGCGCCATTCCTTGTATGTACGAGCTTGTTATAAGTTTTTGTGAGAGATATATCGATGTAACCAGCGATATTATAATTGATGTGATTACAATAAACAGCGATCGGAACAATACCGTAAGTGCTTTGCCTAGTTCGAGGTCGAATAATTTGCTATCGAACATACTTAGCGATAACCCAATAACTACAAATGAAATGCCTGTTATTCCGGTAATACCGAAGCCCGGTATTACAAATACTTCGAGTCCAATAAGTATAAGCCCAATTACGAAAAGTATCATTTCCCAGTGCTGTGCCAAACCTTCGAGGTATAAAGGGGCGAAATACAATATAGCTGCCAGTATAGCTGCACCAATGGGGAAAAACATTCCTGGCGATTGCATTTCGAAATATATTCCTGCAACAATTATCATTATTAGAAAGCCTTGAATAACAGGGTTTACCAGAAAACCTATCATTTTTTCGAGGGTTGTATGTTTGTATTCTCTTATCTGGTAGTTAGTTATGTTGGTTTGTTGTATTACTTCTTTTAGAGTATTGGCTTTTCCTTCGCAAAAATAATGTTTCATTGCTTCTTCGGTGGTAAATGTGAGCACTTTGCCCGAATCGTTAACGCCAGGTATGTATGTTCGTGGATCCACCATTGCTTCGGCAATTTTGGGATCGCGATGCCACCGTATTATTGTGTCGTTGCCCGTAATTATTGTATCCTTACCATGTGCTTCGCAGGTAGAGCGCATCATCGATCGCATAAACGATTGGTATTTGTCGGGCATTGCTTCGCCAGTTTGGTTAACTACTGTTGCGGCTCCAATGCTGGCTCCGCCGCGCATATAAATACGGTCGGCGGCAATGGATATGAGTGCTCCGGCCGATGCGGCGTTATTATCGATAAACACATAAACGGGTATGTGGCTGTTTAGTATTAAGGTACGTATGGAATCGGCGGCATCAACGGCGCCTCCATAAGTATTCATGCGAATTATAATTAAATCGGCATTAATTTTTTTGGCCTCCGCAAAACTTTGGTTTGTAATACGCCATATAGCGGGGCCTATTTCCTTATTTATGTCGAATGTGTATATAAGAACTTTGTTTGTGCTTTTCCATATTTTGTCGCGATTTGGTTTCGCGAAAGCGGTATTTAATATGCTAATAGTTAGCAACATAAATAATAGTCGTAAATATTGCTTCTTCATAAAACTGATTATTGATTTAGGTGTTTTTATCGTCATTTAAAATAATTTTTTTGGCATAATCTAAAAATAAATTCATGGCCTCCTTTTTGGGTGTATCTAACTGATAACTAATATTATTGGTAAGGTAGCTTAAAATATCTACTTCGTTAGTAAGTGCGTGGTTATTAAGCGTTACCGAAGCTCCCAAATTGTTAATTCCGTGGTTTAAAGCACTATTAAACCGCTCTTTAAAACTGTTACTTAGTTTTTTGTTTGTAACCCAAGCGGCGAATACAAATGGCAGATTAGTAAGGGTTTTCCATTCGTGAGCCAAATCGTACCTATACTTGGAATCTACCGAAAATGTGCGGTCGCCAATAATTACAGCCCCCGAAGTGTTGTTAATAGTTTCGTTTTCGAATCCATTTTTGGTAGAAACCCATGTTGGAGCTATATTCCATAGGTGTTTAGCCAATACCTTAATAAGCATTACCGACGTACGCGATTGATAGTCGAGATGTATTACCGAAAGTTTTTCAACTGGTTGATTTGCTGCTAGTATTACTGTTTTCACGTTATCGTTTGCTCCAATGCATAAATCGGAAATAATTTCGAAGTTTTTCATGCGAAGTAGCTCAACAATGGGTATCAGACCAATGTCGGCTTGGCCAGAAAGTAATTTGTCGGCGCACACCGAAGGAATATCGAGACTTAGATTAATATCGCTAATAATTTCGGAGTTACGAAGGCCGTAAACGAAAGGTAATGAGTTGGAATACGAAACAACCGAAACGTTAATTTTTTGCATCTTATATATTGTTCAACCAACGTCAAAGATACAGTTTCCTTAGCAAAAATACCTTGATATTTTTTTGTAACTTCGCACCGTTTTTTAAAAGAAGTAGATAATATGGAAATTACTATGTTAACGGCCATTTCGCCCATCGATGGTAGGTATCGTTCTAAGGTTGACGAGCTTGCTATTTATTTTTCGGAATATGCTTTAATAAGGTATAGGGTGTTTGTTGAAATTGAATATTTTATTGCTTTAGCCGAGTTACCATTACCTCAGTTAAAGAACATTAGTACTGATATTTACGAGAAATTACGTTTGGTGTATCAGGATTTTTCGATTGAAGATGCTCAACGTATAAAAGATATCGAAAAGATTACTAATCACGATGTTAAAGCTGTTGAATACTTTATAAAGGATAAGTTCGATGAGCTTGGGCTCGAAGCGAGTAAGGAGTTTATTCACTTTGGTTTAACGTCGCAAGATATTAATAATACAGCCATTCCATATTCGCTTAAAGTTGCTGTTAATGAGGTATATATTCCATTATTGGAAGATTTAGTTGAAAAGCTCGAAACGTATTCCGTTGAATGGCAAAATATACCGTTATTAGCACGAACGCATGGGCAACCAGCTTCGCCAACAAAACTTGGAAAGGAGTTTTTTGTATTTGTGGAACGTTTGAAAAAACAACTTACACAACTTGTTGCAATTCCTTTTTCGGCAAAATTTGGTGGGGCTACAGGTAATTTTAATGCGCATGTATTAGCTTATCCATCAATCGATTGGGTGTCGTTCGGCAATGCTTATGTAAATGGTGTTTTAGGTTTGGATCGCAGCCAAACTACCACTCAAATAGAACATTACGATAATATGGCCGCTCTGTTTGATGCTATGAAACGCATTAACACTATATTAATAGACTTAAACAGAGATGTTTGGACGTATATTTCGATGGACTATTTTAAGCAGAAAATTAAGAAGGACGAAATAGGCTCGTCGGCCATGCCACATAAGGTAAATCCGATAGATTTTGAAAATGCGGAAGGTAATTTGGGCATGGCAAATGCAATATTCGAACATTTGGCTGCTAAGTTGCCCATTTCCAGGCTTCAGCGCGATTTAACCGACTCTACAGTTTTGCGTAATATAGGAGTGCCTATTGCTCATACTATACTTTCTTTTAAGTCGTTACAAAAGGGGCTCGATAAACTTATAGTTAATTTCGATGCCATACACCACGATTTGGATCGTAACTGGAGTGTGGTTGCCGAGGGCATTCAAACTATTTTAAGGCGCGAAGGCTATCCAAACCCTTACGAGGCGCTGAAAGATCTTACACGCACTAACCAAAAAATGACACACGAGGTTATTAGTGAGTTTATTAATACGCTTAATGTTAGCGATTTAGTTAAAGCCGAATTGCAAGGTGTTACACCACAGACATATACAGGGGTGTTTTAATCAATGCTCATGCCACTATCTTTAAGTATTTCATTCATTTTATCTAAATCTTTCCATTTATCTTGAATTGATATTAGATTGTCGAAATCTTTAAAAGGAGGATATTGGCTTTTAATGGTAAGCCTTATGTAATGATGAAAATACAAGCCTAGTAATAAGTGTACTGGCTTAATATCTCCACGTTCAATACTTCTTAGTTTGGCTCGAATACACAAATCGAAGTCGGCGCTTTGTATTCTGTCATCCCATAAACCAATTTTGTCAATAGCCGAGCGTTTCATAATTACATTTGAACCAGCAATACCCTCATTTATAGTCGATCCAAAAGTCGAATATCGCTTAGCAGCATATTTCTCCCAGTTTCCACAATGTAAGAAATGCATTAACTTTAAATTGCAATATTTTGCTCCGAAAAGAAACAATAAGGGATTTCTTATATACTTCCATTTTTTTTGACTACGATATGTTGCAATGTTCGATTCCATTCTGTCTGTAGCACAACATGTTGCAATTTCAAGTTCATGCAGGCTCATTATTTCCAGAGCTTTTACATCCCAGTTTTTCGACACTAAAAGGTCGTTGTTTAAAAAGGCGAACGTGTTGTATTTAGCTATTGCTATACCCTGATTCATACAATGAGGGTACGAATAATTCGCGTGGTTTCGTATTACAACAGCGCCATTTTTTTCGAAATAGTCTGCGCTTCCATCTGTTGAGCCATTATCAATAATAATAAGTTCGAACTTATTGTTAGTACACTGTGTTAGATATTCGATAAATAATCGGTTCATCGATATCTGATTATATATAGCGGTAATAATACTAACCATGGAAGTATAAATGATTTTTAGTAAGTTTGCAAACTTATTCAAAAAAGTAAGTTTTCCCAAATATAAAGAAGCCGTAAATGCGTGATTTTTTAAGACTGATTAGGTTTGTTTTTCCATATAAATCGTATGCTGCAGGAAATATAGGTTTTAATTTGGTGTCTATTGTATTCTCGCTAGGTTCGTTAACGATGGTTATTCCATTTCTTACCATTCTATTTAATTCCACTGGAACCGAAAGAATATTAACACTTTTGCCGTGGACATTCGACAATATTAAGCACAACTTATATTATTACCTAAGTCAAATAGTTGTTAATCAAGGCGAAGTACGTGCTTTACTTATTGTAAGCATACTTTTAATTACAATGACTTTTTTTAAAACAGCATTTAATTATATTGCTAGTTATTGTATGGCCCCAATAATAAACGGGGTTGTGCGCGATTTTCAGAAAAAAATTTACGATAAGATTTTAATTTTACCCATCGGCTATTTCTCCGACGAGCGCAAAGGAGATATTATTTCGCGTATAACAAGTGATGTTCACGAAGTTAAGTTTTCCATTATGAGCTCTCTCGACATGGTTTTTCGAGATCCGCTAACCATTATAATATACCTGACGTTTCTGCTTTTTACAAGCCCTCAGCTAACTCTCTTTGCACTATTGCTTTTACCTCTTGGAGGCGGCATTATAGGCTATTTGGGTAAAAATCTGAAAAAGGAATCGATGATTGGTCAGATAAAAATGGGGGAGATTATCTCTATGGTTGAGGAAACTCTTTCGGGATTGCGAATTATAAAAGCTTTCAACGCCGAGGAAAAAATGTCGGGTCGATTTAGTAGCCTTAACGATAGTTATTTACATATTGTAAATAAGCTTACTCGTCGCCGATCGCTGTCAACTCCATTAAGTGAGTTTTTGGGCACTATTGTGATAGTAATAATTATGTATTATGGTGGTTCTAAGGTTCTTGACCTTTCGAGTAAATTAAAACCCGAAGAGTTTATTACGTATTTAGTTATCTTTTCGCAGATAATAACACCCGCGAAATCGCTATCGAATGCATGGTACAATATTCAAAAAGGAATTGCGTCGGTTCATCGTATCGACTTTATTATTAAGGCTGAAGTGTCGATAAAGGATAAGACTGATGCAATATCTAAGACCAATTTTGTTGATTCGATTGAATTTAAAGATGTTACATTTAAATACACGGATGCCGAGGTGCTTAAAAATGTAAATTTAAAAATTGAAAAGGGTCGTTCAATTGCGCTTGTAGGTCAATCGGGTTCTGGCAAATCAACGCTTGTGGATCTTATTCCTCGATTTTACGATGTTGAAAGTGGCGAAATTTTATTAGATAGTATACCTATCAAGGATTTGAAAATGTTTGATTTGCGTTCGCTGATGGGAAACGTTAATCAGGAATCGATTTTGTTTAATGATACCATTTATAATAACATTGCATTTGGTGTAAAAACTGCAACTTTAGAGGAGGTTATTGCGGCGGCAAAGGTTGCCAATGCACATAATTTTATTATGGCAATCGAAAACGGGTACGAGTCGAATATTGGTGATAGGGGTTCCAAGCTTTCAGGTGGTCAGCGTCAACGTATTAGCATTGCGCGAGCAGTACTTAAAAATCCACCAATCCTAATTTTAGACGAAGCAACTTCGGCGCTCGATACCGAATCGGAATATCTTGTACAAGAAGCACTTACTAATTTAATGAAAAACCGAACATCGATAGTAATTGCTCATCGATTATCGACAATAAAAAGCGCCGACGAAATATGCGTTCTCCACGAAGGTAGAATTGTTGAGCGTGGCAAACACGACCAGCTACTCGAATTGAACGGATATTATAAGAAATTATATGATTTGCAGATGTTTTAATTAAGTACCAAGTACTGAGTACCAAGTACCAAGTATCAAGTACTGAGTATCAAGTATCAAGTACCAAGTGCTATTTACTAATTACTAAGTACTAATTACTTAGTGCAATTAACCATTAACCACCCATTAAAGCACTAAACAAAATATTAATTATTCGTTTCAGTTCCATCGGAGATATTATTATAGCAACTCCTTTGGTACGTGCTTTGCGTGCGGCATTTCCGAATGCTCAAATCGACTTTGCTATTAAAAGTCAGTTTGCCGATTTAATGCGGCACAATCCGCATATAAACAATTTGTTAGTGTTCGAAAAGGAACTTGGTATTGAAACTTTACAAGATAAAATTAAACACGAAAATTACGATCATATTGTCGATATTCATAAAAACCTACGTAGTTCAATCATAAAACTTTCATCGAAAGCGAGTTCCTCAACTTACCCTAAGTATATATTTAGACGTACGTTGCTGGTTAAATTTGGGATTAATTATTATAAGCACATAGAACCTGTTTATATTCGTTATTTTAAGGCAGTTAAACAGTTTGGCGTGGCTTACGATAATGGTGGAACGGAAGTGTTTTATTCTTCTGCCGATGCTGTAAAGGTTAACACGGCAATAACCAATGTTGGCTTGTCTTCTAGCGATAAAATTATAGTAATTTGTCCTGCTGCTAGTTATACCAATAAGCAATGGCTTCCCGATAGGTTTGCCGAATTAGCCGACCGATTTGTGAAACAAGGATACAATGTTGTGTTTCATGGTGGCGAAAAGGATATTAACCTGTGTAACTGCATTATGCATGTGATGAAAAGGGAAAGTGTTAGTTTTGCTGGAAAATTTTCACTTCTCGAATCGGCAGTGCTTTTAAAAACTGCAAAGCTGGCTATTACAAACGACTCGGGCATGATGCATTTGGCGCAGTCGCAAAAAACCTCGGTTGTAGCTATTTTTGGGCCTACAACTAAAGAGCTTGGCTATTTTCCATTTCCTGAACGTAGCCAAGTTGTTGAAAAAAAAGTATCTTGCAGGCCTTGTACGCATAATGGGCTGAACTACTGTCCTAAAAAACATTTTCGTTGTATGACCGATATTGAGGTTGATGATGTAGAGAAGGCGGCTAAGATACTATTAATGAATCTATCATAAATTAATTAAATGGGGAAATTAGTTCTTATTTTATACAATTTTTTGTTTATCCCAGTTTTTAGGCTCGGCTTTTACCTCGGCAGCTTTTTTAATGTTAAAATGAAGCTTGGTATTGAAGGTCGTAAAGGGCTGTATATTAATCTTAAGCATGCATTATCGCAGATTGATAGCAGCCGAAAACGGATATGGTTTCATTGCACTTCGGTGGGCGAGTGGGAGCAAGCCGTTCCTATTATCGACGAGATAAAGCGAAGTAATCCTGATATTTACGTGCTGGTGAGTTTTTTTTCGCCATCGGGGTATAACTATGTAAAGCGTTATGATAATGTCGATTATAAAACATATCTACCATTCGATACTTTTTCGAATGCCAAACAGTTTATTTCCATAGTAAAGCCTAATTTGTGGGTTATTTCGAAATTCGATGTGTGGCCATCGCATCTCTATATTGCTGGTAAAATGAACGTTCCAGTAGTGTTAACGGCAGCCACGTTATCGTCGAATTCAGGTCGCGATAAGGGTTTGTCGAAATGGCTTAACACCTTTGTTTACAGAAATATATCGTTGGTTTTTCCTATATCGGAAATTGATAAAAACAGATTTTTGAATATCTTTCCTTATCCCGAAAGGATTGTTGTAGCGGGTGATACACGTTTCGATCAGGTTTTTATTAAAGCACAAAAGGTAATAGAATCCGAAGAGGTTACTATTTTTGCCGATAATGCTGGTATTAAGTTAATTACGGGTAGTATTTGGCCAGCCGACGAAAAACACTTACTTACAGCACTTATTAACTTATATAAGAAATATAAATTTCTGAAACTGATATTAGTGCCACACGAACTTCACGAATCGCATATTGCTGATATTGAAGATGTTTTAAATGCATCGGGTATTGAAAGCGAACGTTATACGTTGTTCGAAAAAACTGGCGGAACCACAAAGCGCATTGCTATTATCAACACAATTGGTATGTTGGCGCGTATTTACAAGCAAACTCAAATTGCGTACGTTGGTGGAAGCTTTAGTTCGGGCGTTCACAATGTTATGGAGCCTGCGGTATTTGGACAGCCAGTGGTATTTGGTCCAGAATATCATAATTCGTTCGAAGCACTTGAACTTATTCGCGAAGGCTGTGCTTTTAATGGCTCGAACACTGTGGAACTCGAAAATATTTTAGATAGGTTTATAGGCAACGAAGCCGATAGAATTGAAACTGGCAACCGAGCACGTAATTTAATTGAACAAAACATAGGGGCAACCCAAATAATTATTCAAAAACTAAAAGAAACGTATGGTTTTATTTCCTAAGTACATACAGATAGAGACATCGGTGGTATGTAACAGTAAATGTGTATTTTGTCCTCACGAAGAAATGGAACGTGGCCCTAACTATATGGAGGATTGGGTGTGGAAGAAAATTATCGACGAAAGTCGCGGTAAAGGTATCATATACAGGCCGTTTATGATTAATGAGCCGCTAATCGACCCTCGTATGCCCGAAATAGTGCGGTACATAAAACAAGATCCCACTGCTAAAGTAGAGTTTAATTCGAATGGAAACCTAGCAGTAAAAACTGATGTAGAGGCACTTATAGCTTCAAATATCGATTGGGTGCGCTTTAGTTTAGATGGTTTTACTGCCGAATCGTTTAAAGCAAGCGGACGTGGTGGAAAGTTCGAAAAAATAGTTGAAAATATACATCGTTTTATCGATGAGCGTAATAGACAGAAAAGCGATACATATATTGAGGTTCGTATTATCGATCTCGACGAAAACCGACACGAGCATGCCGACTTTGTTAAGTATTGGAGCCAATATGTAAACAAAGCTACTGTAACGCCTTTGTACGCTTGGCCTTGGACTGGACAAACCGAGCCGCACCTTGCACCATGCATGAAAGTTCGCGACGAAATGTTTTTTATGACCGACGGTAACGCCACCCTTTGTTGCTGGGACGCTTTTGGCAGAGGCATTGTTGGTAATGTTACCAAAAATACCGTAGAGGAGATTTGGCTTGGCGAAACCAATCAAAAATACCGCGATATTCTTAGCAAAGGCGAACGCGAACAAATTTTATTGTGTTCTAAATGTGATGCTTACAAAAACTACGATTTCACTAATTGGCCAGGGTATTAATCGGTGAACATCCGTAATGTCTGGCAACAGGCGAAACCTTTTCATTGAGTATTCTATTTTACGCTGCAATAAGCTTATAATCTGTTATTTTAAAAAGGTTTTGCCTGTTCTCGATTCATTATTTTGCCCATTATCGACATTACGGATTTACACTTATAAAACTATGTAGTTTTGGTGGCGTTAATTATTTTCTATATATTTCATATCTAAAAAGATACATATTCTCACTTGCATAAGTAATTTATAAACAATTGTTTATAATTGCATATTAATTATTATTCATGCTTTAGACAAAGGCTGTAGGCTTTAGTCCATAGCTTTAGGAGAAAGAAACGATGGTAAATATATATTTTTTACATACAATTTTACAAATTCCAATGAAGTTCCTACAGCCTCTAGCCTACAGCCTACAGCCTATTTTCAATAACTAATAAACTTTTATGGTAAAATACATCATTAATTTGCTGGGTATCGATGTTCTGCCAAAATGGCTGTTAACCCATCTTTTATTGATGTCGCTGGCTTTGGGCGGCTTTAATGCCGTGTTTTTTATTCAAGCTGTGTCGGGGTTTCTCGAAGAAGGTAAATTAGCCTATTTCCCTTATATAATGGCTCTTTCGGGTATTATAGGGTTGTTACTTTATAACCTGTATAAATATTATGAAAGTAAATTTACTTCTAAATATTCGTGGCTCATGTTTTGGGGCTTAGTACTCACATTATTAAGTCTATCTAAGCTGTTCCCCTTTATTATACCCGAGTTTTCGCGCCATGTAATCCTATTCACTATTTACTTACCAATAACAATAGTCGCAAATCAAATATTTCTGTCGATGGGCAATAACCTTCCTATCGCAAAAGAAAACCTGAACTTAAGGCGTTTCCTCGATTCTGGGTTAATGCTTGGGGCTGCTATATCGAGTTTTATAATTATCATTCTTACAATTACCAAAATAAACCTTCCGTTTTTTGCAACCGAGGTAATACTGATATTGTTTGTGATTTTCGACTACTTTTTTATCGTCCGCCAGCTCGATTTCGAAGAGAAAAAAATAGAAGAATCGGGTATCGACTCTATGATAACCATTTTTACTAGCATTACCCCTAAAAAAGCAGTGTTTTCGTTGGTAATATTTTGTTTTTTCTCTACTCTTAATTTTATTTTCATCGATTTTTCTTTTTTTACCGTAATTCGTAGCGTTTATACCGATATCGATAATCTTGTAAAATTCGTAGCGTTCTTTTTTGGATCGGTTATGATGGTAAGCATCGTTTTTAAAGTATTTGTTTATCAGAATCTTATAAAGACTTTCCGAATTGGCAAAGCATTATTTTTATCGCCAATATTTTTTGTTGGATGTTTATTAATACTTAATATTCTGTTACTTAAGCCAAGCCGTGCCGTTATTTCCAGCCCTTTTACATTGGTTTTTCTTATGGTTTTGTTTAGTAGGTTCTTTGCGTTCTTGCTTCGCGAATCGTTCGAAAACCTTTCGGCAAAGCAGTATTTTATTGCAATAGAATCGTTTAACCGAAAGCCTCTTTCGCGTAATTTAATTAACGTAATTGGGTTCTGGTCCTTTTTGGTAGCAGGTTTAGTGCTATTAATGCTTTTAAGTTTGGACATAAAAACCTTTACATTCATAATGTATCTCAACATGGCCATTGCCGTAGCTTGGCTTTTGTTTACTGTTTTTACATCAAAGAGATACATAAATACTATTTCCCGACTTGTTTATAAGCTTACAACCGACTATAAACCTAGTACTGCCGAGCATCAAAAGAAGTTTAAAGACAGGGTTATGATTTCCACTAATCTTTCGGGATTAAGGTATCTTTTAAACTATCAGCGTCATTATCAGCCTAATAACTTCCTAAAAACTATCGAAGCAATTCCTATTGATTTAAAAGATAAGCTAAAGATTTCGAATTCTAATAGTGCATTTTCTACTTCGCGCATAGCAAATGTTTTTGCAGAAGAAGAAAGGCCAATTAGTTTCTACGATTCCAACGATAATATTAAAGATAAGGATGTTGAAGTGTTGGCCATTTCGTATAGAGTGAAGGATAGAATTGATGCCGCTAAAATGATTCAAAAGTCGCTCGATTCGCGTTCTTTCGGCATTTTAAAAATGTTATTGCGCGATACCGACGACGAAGTTAAACGGAATGCAATTATTACTGTAGCAACATGTTATAATTACGATCTTATTAACGAGTTGCTCGAGTTTATTAGTTACGAGGATTTTGCCGATCTTACAGCCGATGTACTTGCCACAATTGGTGCGCCAGCTGTCGATTCGCTTGTTGGGCTATTTCATAAGTCGGATATTGAGTTTAGAATACAGGTTAAAATAATTAAGATTATTGGCAAAATTTCGAGCGAGCGAGCCATTAAGTTTTTACTCGCAACTATTTTGTACCCAAACAAATGGATTGTTATTGAAGTTGTTAAGTCCCTTAGCGAGAACAATTACAAAGTTTTAGAAAGCGACGACATTGTAATTAATACGGCCATTAAAAAGACTATTGGTGCTGCTGCATGGCTTCTTTCTATGGAAGCAAGTGTGGAACCAATCGACAGAATTAACCCTATAAAAGCTGCTTTAGTTGAGGAATATTCAGTTACAATCGACCTTTTGTTTAATCTATTAGCTTTAAAATATAGCGATGGGGTAATTAGCGAGGTAAAGGGATATATTATTGGTAATTCGAATAACGAGCAGCGCGAATTGGGTGTTGAACTGCTTGATTATGTTATCGATACCGACTTAAAAAAGTTTCTGTTTCCATTATTGCATAATAATGCGTTGCACGAGAAATTAACTCAACTTAAGGAGTTTTATCCTATTGATATTAAGAATTATATCGACGCTTTACGCGAAATAGTAAATACCGATTTGGGTCGCGTTAGTTTATGGTCTAAAGCTTGCGCATTAAATGCCTTTATCGACAATTTAGAAGACATGAACTCCGACGATATTTTCTCGCAAGTGTTTAATAACGAGGCATTACTTGCCGAAGTAGCATTTTTTGGACTTTACAAAAAAAATAAAACTATTGCAGCCGAATTGTATAAGCGTTTGCCTAAAAAATCTAAACAGCAAATTAGTGCAATACTCAAAGTTGGCAAAAATTTCGAATATAAGTTGTTATTTAATAAAGTATTAACTTTAAAAAAGATTTGCCATTTCCAAAAGGTTAAAGGACACCACTTATTGCCTTTCGCCGAAGTGCTTACCGAGGAATACCTGCAGGCCGGAAACTCTACGTTCCTACATTGTTCCGATGAGGAAGTTCTGCCTATATTTACTGTGCCATTTGGCGAGGTTTCGTTGGTCGATTTGCATAAAAGAGTGTTTCGCTTAAACCGAAATTTCCTCTATGGACTTGGACTTTATGCTGGTGGGGTTAAATTGAAAGCCTTCTCCGACTCGGTTGTATATCTGACCAAAGCGGAACAAATTGGCTCATTGGTTATTAACTACGAGGAATTATCCGATGCATTGTTTAAATACATTCAAAACAGTAATTTCTATTAATCGATTAAATTAGAATGAAAGACTACCTGCAAATATACCTCCACTTTATTGAAAATACTGATGAAAATGCACAGTGGAATTCCGAATTTAGTTACAATTTTTCGGTTGTAATTAAACAAATTGTTGGATACTCCCCAATATTATTGTCGAATATCGATGTTTATGGAGCGCAAATATATACATACCAGACAGTTGACGACCTAGTGGACAAAAACGCGGTAATTTTTATTTTAAGCTCGAAAGTTAAGGATTCCGATTTCGAATTTATCCTTAACATGTTGCCTAACATTGCATTGTCGAACGTGTTTTTAGTTTATAGGTTGTATAATACCGATGTTGTAGCTACCGATACTATTAAGGCATTGCCATCGTACAATTTTTTCGACAACAATCCTTATAATCTTGAAGTTACAGAGTTTTTGTCTGGTGGGCAAGGCGAAATATCAAACCAATTTTGGAATAAAATTACCGATTTAGCTTACGATGTAAAGTTACTCTGCTCTAAATCAAATAATTTACCTAATGTCTCTTCAGCTGAAAATACTATTTTTCTAGCAGAAGTGTCTGGAGATCAGGCGAAAAATCGCGAAAAGCTACTTCGCGAATTGCTTCTGTCGGGTTACCGTGTGCTGCCCGAAAAACCACTGCCATCAACTATAACCCATTGTGAAATGACAGTTGCCGACCAGCTCTCGCAGTGTGTGTTATCAATTAATATTATGGGTGAAGCTTATGGCGATACGCCCACCGAATCGGATTATTCGTACGTGGAAATTCAAAACCGAATGTTTACCAAGCTTATTTCGAAAATTTCCGATGAAGAAAGCACCCAACATATTCAACGTATTGTGTGGTTTCCTCCTGTATTCGAACCTTTCGACGATAAGCAAATTCAATATCTAAAGCGTTTAAAAAAGGAAATTGTTGATAGCAACCATACCGAACTGATACACTCCTCCCTTAACGACCTTAAAGATATTGTAGATGAGAAACTTACTCTTTTAGGGAAAGCTAATAATGATGATTTTTTTGGCGAATTAACTCCAATTCTACTAATCTCCGATCAAGTCGATTCGGAAGTTATTGTAAATGTTGAAGGCAAGCTTCGTAAACAAGGTGTTGAATATGTTAACTTTACATTGTTGCATAAGGAAACCAGCCTAATCTCGTTAAAATTCGACGAATTTAAAAGGTACTCTAACTTTTTGATTGTTAGTACTAAAGGTAACAATTTATGGGCTAATAGTATTACCAGTATTTTAATACGATCAAAAAGTTTCTCAAGCTCAAACCGAAAAAGC
The DNA here is from genome assembly GCA_025361285.1 of Bacteroidales bacterium. GTDB lineage: Bacteria > Bacteroidota > Bacteroidia > Bacteroidales > JAAUTT01 > JAAUTT01. Next base: position 42,410 of record JANYAP010000156.1, read on the forward strand.
ACTATTGGGTTACTTTTGCCAGAGGCGAGCGGAAAAATAGCCAAATGCGCTAACGTAAAAGTGATAGCGCAAACATACAACAAAAGTAATTTAGATACAGCATTAACTTCCTTAATATCAAGCATAACAATATGATTAACCAGGAACCTGCTAACGCAAAGCGTAACGATATAACTAGCAATATATTAACTCATAGTCTGCCAAATATTCCTTTCGTAGGTTTACGACCATTTCGTACCGAAGAAAGTCATCTGTTTTTTGGTCAGCACAATACCAGCGAAAAGGTTATCGCAAAATTACAGGCTAACAAATTCGTTTGCCTGCTAGGTGGCGCTGGTGTTGGTAAAACTTCGTTAATTAATTGCGATATTAAGCCATGGCTTTACAGTGGTTTTGCTTATGATAGCAACGCCAATTGGCATATTTTCGATTCACAACCCGGATACGATCCGATAAGGAATTTGGCGAAATCAATTTGCTCGGAGCCGAACGATTTTTTCGACGAAAACAAACCTATTCTGGAACAAATTAGCTATAGCGTATTGCGACGAGGAAAATCTGGTATTCATGAGTTGTTTGAGCAACTAAAATTGCCCACAAATACAAACTATCTCTTTGTTATCGACCAATTCGAAGATCTGTTTCGCACTCGTTCCAAAACCGACGAGGTAGATTTTTTCGAAGAAGCCTTGGAGTTTGTAATCCTCTTATTAGAAGGTTGTAACGATAAGGAATACAACATTTACGTTATTGTTTCCATTCGCTCCGATTTTACCGACGATTGCGTTATGTTTCCGGCTTTAGCCGAAATGATAAATCGTAGTAATGTATTGATTCCTAAGATGTCGCGTAATCAAATTCAACAAGCCATTTTAGGTCCGTTAAACACCTTAAATATAAAAATCGACAAAACTTGCTTGGCGCAGATTTTAAACGACGCAACTACTGCCGACGACCTTCTCCCGCGTTTGCAACACGCCATGAAACGTACATGGGAATCGTGGAGCAGTTTGCATAGTGCCGACAAACCAATATCCATAAAGGAATACGAATCGGTTGGCGGTATTCAAGGGTCGATTGCGGCACATGCTAATTTCGTTTTCGATGAGTTAAACGACAATGACAGAAATACTTGCGAGCTTATTTTTAAATCTCTTACCGAAAGAGGTTCTGAAAACAAGGGTCTTACTCGTGTTTGTTCTGTTAATGAACTTGCCGAAATAGCCATGATTGAAGTTGCTGATATTGTGCGCATTGTTTCAATTTTTAGTCATCCCGAAATAGGTTTTTTAGTGTCGGATACGCCTGATATTAAACCCGAAACATTTGTGCAACTTTCGCATGTAAGCCTTATGCGTGCTTGGAATAATCTTCGGCAATGGGTTGACGATGAGGCCATTTCGGGGCAAATGTTTCAGCAACTGTCCAATGCATCTGCAGCTTATCAAATTGGGCGAGTAGGCTTACTTCGTCCTCCCGATCTTCAGTTTGCAATTAATTGGCGCGAAAAGCAGAAGCCTACAAATGCCTGGGCTAAACGATATAGCCTTGCTTTTGAACGAACTATGGTATATTTGCGTACAAGCCTCAATTCGTTCGAAGCCGAGGAAGCGCTAAAAAAGGTACAGGCAAAAAAAGCCATACGCAAAGTACGTTCTTTGTCAATAATATTAGGCACTACAGCCATTTTGGCAATGATGGTAATGCTGTATTCGCAAGTATTGCGTCGTAATGCCGAAACTCAGAAGCGATTAGCACTCTATCAGATGCAAGAGGCCGACTCTAAATCTATTACTGCCGAAAAAATATCGAAAGAAGCCCTCGAAGATAAGTTTCATGCCGAAATTGCAGCCAACGAAGCCGAAAAAAATAAGTTGCAAGCTTTGCAGGAAACAGAAGTGCTAAGTCAACAAAAGAGCTTTGCCGAAATAACTGCGCAAGAGGCAGTTAAAAAAACTTCGGAAACGGAATTAAATCTTATTGAAATTACTAAGCAAAATCAACAGATAGAGAAAGCGGCACTTCAAGCCAGTCTCCAAAAAACTGAGGCCGAAAAAGAAAAGGAAGAAACTTTTAAAAAACGTTTGTTAACTATATCTCAGGCCATTGCTGTTAAGTCGAGTCAAGTGTTGAACAATAAAACGCTAAAAGCACTTTTGGCAGCTCAAGCTTATCAATTTAACACAAAGTATGGCGGAATCGATTGTCATCCCGACATATATAATGCGCTTTTCAACTCTTTATCTGATAACGGCATAAATCTTCGCCGTAAGTTTAAAGGGCATACCGGTTCAGTTAAAGCTTTATGCGTTAATTCTAACACAAATATAATGTATTCCACTGGCAGCGATGGAAAGGTTATAGCGTGGAACTTGAATGAAGCCGATGTGCCTGCAACAACGTACATAAAAGGCGGAGGTGGTAACCTTAGTCTCGCTATTAGCCAAAACGGCCGATTGCTTGCTGTGGGTTCCGAAGTTGGAAATATTCAAATTATCGATTTAATAAATCCAACTGCAAAGCCAGTTCAATTAAAGGCTCATCAAGGTGCTGTTTATAGCATAACTTTCTCTAAGGACGGTCAACAGCTTTTCTCTACTGGTGCCGATAAGAAAATTCTGCTTTGGGATCTTGCAACTTCTTCACCGTCGGTTATTTACAACGAAGGAAATACGGTTAGAGCTTTGAGTATCAGTCCCGACGGAAAATTCTTGGCTAGCGGTGCCGAAGATGGTCGTGTTTTGGTGTGGGATATTAGAAATAATCAAATGGTTACCTTTGGTGGCGACGACAGAAACCCTGTTTACGCCGTGTCGTTTAATTATTCGGGCACGCTACTGGCATCGGGCGATATAAAGGGAAATGTTAAGCTATGGAATCCTTATTCCAAAAAGCTAATAAAAAGCTTTAAAAGCCACAGTGCGCGGGTTGTCGATATTAAATTCAGTGCCAAAAGCGATCTTATGGTTTCGTCGAGTTACGATGGTAGCGTATATATTTTCGATACACGATATGTTAATGCACCACCTATAATTGTTAGAGAACCTGCTACATGGATACTGTCGGTAGCGTTAAGTGTTGATAATAAATATCTTATTATGGCTACAAACAAACCCGATTTTATTATTTCGGTACCTTCTCAAACAAAATATATGGCCGATTTATTGTGTTCGAAAATTACTCGAGACCTAACTAACGATGAATGGAACACATACATCGGCTCCGATTTGAAATATGAAAAAACTTGCGAATAATTTCGTAAATTTATATGTAACGAATTTATTAAACCGACACATTAATTAAACGCATTAATTTTCAGCCTATCACATCTTTACTGTTACTTCTTGGTTCTTACTTCTTGGTTCTTGATGAGTTTCAAATTCTGAGCTCGTAATTTGTATTTCCAGTTATATGTCTTATATTTGTGGACAAATGTCTAATTTATTTATTATGACTAAAACCGATTCGAAAATTACAGATAAATTAGACAAAGAAATTGTCTCGTTCTTTAGGCAATCGCATCTTGACGATAAGTATTCTTCATCAATTGAAAACTTAACTTATTCAAATTTTCTTTCAAATAGATTGCTTATAATATATATTATAAAGCAAGGCGTACCGTATTCTTTATTCAATTTAATTCAACTTACTACTCCTTTTACCGATAATGATTGGGCAAATATTCTTGATATATCAACCAAGTCGTTACAGCGTTACAAACAGACTTCAAAACAATTCAAATCAATACAATCAGAAAAAATAATTGAAATGGCAGAAGTTACTAATATTGGATTAGATGTTTTTGGCGATATCGACAAATTTAAACTGTGGTTAGATACTCCAAATTATTCATTAGGTAATTTAAAACCATTTGATTTACTTAAAGATTCGTATGGTAAAGAGATGGTAATTAGCGAATTAACTCGAATTAATTTTGGCATTTTGTCATAATGGAAGTTTATCGATTATCACGCCAAAAATTTGCCGATACTTTGTCAGGTAAAGGTTCAGCATTAAAAGGTGCTCGATGGAATTCTGTAGGAGTTGAACTGATTTATACAGCGTCAAATCGTTCGCTGGCAATGGCAGAGGTTTCGGTGCATTTCACATTGGCAACACTACCATCCGATTATGTAATGATGACTATTTACATTCCAGATGATATTAATGTTCAAATTATTGATATACAGAATTTATCTCCAAATTGGAATACTTTTCCCTATATTATCAAAACACAAATAATTGGAGATAAATTCGCAGTCGAAAACAAGTTTTGCATTTATAAAGTACCGTCAGCAGTAACTATGGGCGATTTTAATATTTTGATTAATCCGAATCATACCGATTTTTCTAAGATTAGAATCTCAAATATTGATAATTTCCCCTTTGATATACGAATTTTTAAATGAACTTTAAAACCGAAGAAATTAAGCCATTATGCTAATTATCAATTAAATATAGTTAATTCTAAATTAGTATTGATTTTGAACAAATTCGAGTAATTAATGTACATATTTTAATTGTCAACGAATTTTAGTATGACGTTAAGATTGATATAAAAAGAATAATTATATTATGAAGTTGTTTATTATTAGATTTTTATCTATAAGTTTTGTCCTTTTTGCTTTTACATATAATCTTGTAGCTCAAGATTGTACAGGTAAATTGCAGCAAGCTCAGCAATTGTTCGATGCCGGACAGATTGAGCAAATACCTTCATTATTAGACTCTTGCATTCAAATCGGCTTTTCTACCGAAGATAAACAAAAGGCATATAGGCTATTAATTCAGGTTAATCTTTTCGATTACAATCGAGATAATGCCGACTCGTTAATGCTAAAATTTCTTAGCAACTACCCCGAATATAAAATTCAATCAACCGACCCTTCGGAGTTTTCGGAATTATTTAATCTATATAAGGTACACAAAACGTGGGGTTTAGGCGTTAGTTTGGGTTACAACTTACCTCAAATTAGTGTTTCCGAGCATTTTTCGGTTGCTAGCTTAAACAAAATAAATTCAACGTATTCTCCAATAGTTGGCAATTTTACTGCTGGTGTACTCATTAATAGATACATAGGCTCGCATTTGTGGATTTCGAGCGATATAAAGTATTCGGTATTAAATTTAAAAAATATTGAAACATTAAGTGTTTATAAAGAGGTAATTACATATAAAGAGAAAACTAAATGGTTGAATATTCCCGTAATGCTTAACTATAGTTTCGGGAACAAACAAATTTCGCCATTTATTTTTTGCGGAGGCGAGTTGGGGTACTTATTATCAGCATCATCCGAAATTAAACGATCGATAGTTTACGATAATATTTACCCCGAAATAGTTCAACCTTTAACCAATATTTCTAATACTCGCGAAAAAATTAATATATGGGGCGTAGGTGGGGTAGGAGCGAATTTTAATGTACGCGGCGGATATTTTTCTGTCCGTGCTGGGTATAATTACAATTTCTCGTCGTATGTAAAGCCCGAATATAGGTACTTCGGCATTAGTAAAATTCAATATCACAATTATATCGACGATAATTTCGTAATTAATAATATGTTTTTCAATATCAGCTATTCCCGATTATTTTATCGTATTAAAAAAAGTGTTGTAAATGATACTTCGAATTAAAAAAATATTAAATTATTGTATTGTTCTTATTGTTCTTGCTTCGTGCGCTAAGGATCCTCAAATTAGTACTTTTCAATCTAAACAATTTGTTAAGTATTTCGGTGGTTCTCAAGTAGATAAAGCATCGTCGGTAGTAGAATGTGCCGATGGTGGGTTTGCGTTAACTGGCTCAATGTTAGATGATAATAACAAAACCCGCGCCTTTTTGATTCGCACCGACCGTTTTGGAAACGAATTGCCATGGTCGCCTTTATTGTTAGGCGATTCAATTAATAGTACAGGGCATTCTATAATTAATATTAACGATAATGGTTTGTTAATTGTTGGCTCAACAACTATTATTGCTAACAATATGCCTAATACCGATGTGCTTGTGGTTAAGATTAATAGCAATGGCGATACAGCATGGCAAAAAAACTTTGGCGGTAGGTTGAACGACGAAGCCTTATGCGTAAAACAAACCATAAGTGGTAACTTTCTTATTGGAGGGTACACCGAAAGTAATATCAATAATAAGGGTGGCAAGGACGCGTGGTTAATTATGATCGACAATAACGGAAATAAGATTTGGGATCGCACCGAAGGATTTAGTAAAAATGAAATGTATAAGGCTATTGTTGAAACAAAACTCAACTATATACTCGTTGGTTCTACCGAATTGGTTGCAGTTGATAGTTTTGACAGAAGTATATTTTTTATAAAAATCGATAAAACATCCACAATAGGCGTTCCATTGGATTATAACTCAATCGATTGGCTATCATATAAATCTGCAATTAAAGTAATTAAAGTTGAGGACGAAAGTCTCATTGTTATGAAAAACATATACAATCCTTCAACAAACTTATCTAACATTCAGTTATTGAAGGTTCAGGAAGATTTTCAGCAAGTTGTTTGGACGAAAAACATATCTTTCTCATCTGTAAACGAATACGGTAGTAATTTATTTATTCGAAACGATACTATCGAAGTGATAGGCAACTCACTGAATGGCGCTACAAAGCAATTTATTGTAACAAAGGTAAACCAAGCTGGCGATCCTCAAAGTAGAAATATCGAAATTGGCATTGTAAATCAAATTGTTAATGACGGCTTTATTTCCACCGATGGACATTTAATAATTGCAGGTTCCACAGTAATCAATGGATATTCGAAAATATCGTTACGCAAAGTTAAATAGTGGTTTTTTGCAACATTTCACCTAAAATGAGTGTTTAGTCAAAAAACTAGGCACTCTGGTAAATATTATTGTTATTATATTTTTCACTTTTCATAACTTGCGTATTATTTTCACTTTTCATTATTGCGAGTCAATGTCGTTTAGTTAAGCCTGAAGGGCTTTAATTTAAATAACCACGGGTGTAAACCTGTGGTTATAATAACAAAGGCAATAACAACCCTGAACTTAGCGGCATTGAATTGCAAGTATTAATTTTTATTGTCCTTTTTTTGGGCATATATTTTAATAAAAAGAACCCTATGAAAACTCTAATTATAGCCTTATTATTCTTTGTAAATCAAATAGTTATCGGTCAAACACTATCTGTAATCACAAGTAGTGCAACAGCCTCTGTTACAGAGAATAATGTGTCAGCTATTACTGTTACAGCTACCGACGACGACCCTGCGGAGGTTTTAGTATATTCTATTTCTGGAGGAATTGATGCCACCATGTTTTCTATCGATGCCAACTTTGGTGTACTAACTTTTAACACACCACCCAACTTTGAAAACCCAACTGATAATAACACCGACAACGAATACGAATTGAGCGTTCAAGTTATCGGGAACGATTTTTTAGCAGCTACCCAAAATATTTTAATTACCGTAACCAACTTAAACGAATCACCCACCGATATTGCCTTGAGCGCAACTTCTATTAACGAAAATGTTGCTACAAACGCTCCCGTAGGCACTTTCACCACCACCGATGTCGATGCCGCCAATACCTTTACATACACCTTAGTTACTGGAACTGGTAGTAGCGACAATGCTGCGTTTTCTATCGTTGGAAACACCTTGCAAATAAACAATTCGCCAAATTACGAGGTCGATAACAGCTTTAGCATTCGCATTCGAAGTACCGATCAAGGAAGTTTATGGTTCGAGAAAACTTTTGTTATTACCGTAACCAACTTAAACGAATCACCCACCGATATTGCCTTGAGCGCAACTTCTATTAACGAAAACGTACCAGCAAACACCGCCGTAGGCACTTTCACCACCACCGATGTCGATGCCTCCAATACCTTTACATACACCTTAGTTTCTGGAACAGGTAGTAGCGACAATGCTACGTTCTCTATCGTGGGAAACACCTTGCACATAGTTAATTCGCCTAATTACGAGGTCGATAACAGCTTTAGCATTCGCATTCGAAGTACCGATCAAGGAAGCTTGCCTTTCGAAAAAGCTTTTACAATTATAATAAACGATGTTAACGAAGCTCCTACTAACCTAACAATAAGTAAATCATCTATAAACGAAAACGTACCGGCTAATTCTTTAATAGGGGTCTTTTCAACCACCGATGTCGATGCTGGAAGCACATTCATTTATGCTTTAGCATCAGGCGCAGGAAATGCCGATAATGCTTTTGTTTCGATTAATGATAACGACCTGTATATTAACGACTCTCCAAATTTTGAATCAAAAGACACATTCAATATTCGCATCCGAACAACCGATCAGGGTGGAATATGGTTCGAAAAAGCGTTCATCATTACCATAAACGATGTTAATGATAAACCTACAAATATTTTATTATCAGCCACAACCATCAACGAAAATGTCTCAGCAAATGCATCTGTGGGTACTTTATCGTCCACCGATCCAGATGCTGGCAATACATTCACCTATTCCATTGTCTCAGGCGCCGGAGGAACTGATAATGCTTCGTTTACTGTCGCAGGAAGCACCCTTCGCATTGTTGCTTCGCCCGATTTTGAAACCCAAAGCAGCTATAATATTCGCATTCGAACAACCGATCAAGATAGCGCTTTTTACGAAGAAGCTTTTTCTATCACAATTTTCGATTTAAATGAAGCTCCAATAGCTAACAACGTATCTATTAGCGGTAACACTACGGTTTGTAAAACCCTAACCGGAAGCTACACATACTCCGATCCCGAAAACAACCCCCAAAGTGTATCCACATTTAAATGGTATTGGGCTAGTACTTTAAGCGGTGCTAAAACCGTTATTTCTGGCGCTGTTTCAAGCACATATACATTAACAACAAACGAATATAACAAATACATATTTTTTGAAGTTACACCTAAAGCTTCTGATGGAGTTGCTGTTGGCACGCCAGTAATAAGTGCTGCCTCAACTATTGTTACCGATCTTTTACCCACAGTAGCAATATATTCTTCATCGCCAAGTTTTTGCGATGGAAAAAGTGTGAATTTAACATTCACATTTGCAAAAGGCACGCCGCCATTTAATCTTACCTATACAAATGGTACACAAAATTATTTCATAACTTCAAATGAAACAAATCATTACGTTACCATCACTAAAGGTGGAACTTATAAAGGCGTTACCCTTACCGACAATCTAAATTGCCCTGTTACAAATTTACCTTCAACGGTAAGTGTTACTTTAAATCCGTTACCTGTGGTTAAAATAAGCGGATTAAATACTGCCTATAATGTTAACAACAGCCCTGTTGTAATGACTGGTACGCCTATTGGCGGAGCTTTTTCGGGTAACGGCGTTGTGCCTGCCTCTAAAACCTTTCATCCTTCAATTGCTGGAGTCGATGGTTCCCCTCATGCTATTGTTTATCAATATACTACTCCATCAACTGGTTGTTCAAATACCGATACTGTTAAAGTAACAATTAAAGATGCAAATGCATTTATCGATGGTTTTAGGTCGCAAAATAAATATTGTAATTTCGATGCACCTTTTATCATTTCGGGAGCCAACAATGTTGCGGCAGTTGGTAGTTTTTCTATTACTGGTGGGGTGGGTATTGTTGATAATCATAACAATACGGCAACAATAACCCCTGTTACACTTGGGCAAGGAACTTTTACAGTAACTTATACTTATACCAATGCTAGCGTGCAATTATCGGTAACTCGAACATTTTCTGTTGAAACATTGGTAGATGCCAATATAATTAACCTTTCCGAATCGGTTTATTGTTCCAACGTGCCAAACATTAAGCTTACAGGAACATACAATTCGGGAATTACCAAAAAAGGTATTTTCTCCGGAAACGGAATTGTGAAAACATCCGACTCGCTGTTTTATTTTAAACCTTCCGAAGCAACTGCAGGAACCAGCTTTGTGCGGTATAGTTATACTACTAATTACGGTTGTAAAACTGCCGATTCTGTGCAGGTTACAGTCGCAACTAAGCCAGCTTCGTTGTTCGAAGTATCAAATAAATGTTGGAACAACGATATTACTGTTTATAACAATCAATCGTCGCCAGTTGGTTCAATTACAAATAGTTATTGGAATTTTGGTGATTATCAAGCTACCGAAATCGACAATAATTCAACACTAACAAATCCAACTCATAAGTATTTATCGCCAGGAAACAAAACCGTTAAATTGGTTTCGGTTACCAATATGGGATGCCGCGATACAGTTTTGAACACTTTCTATTTGGGAAGCATTCCCAGCCTCGATTTTACATGGAATACCGAATGCTTTAACTACGAAACACCAGTAAACTTTACCAGTTCCGTTTCTAGTATCGATGCTATTGGAACCTATTCGTGGGAAATTAGCGGAAGTGCAATTAATACAGTAAATTACGTAACACCCAATTGCATGCATTCCTTTGGCTCAGCTGGCGATTTTAGAGTTAAATTATTAATAAAAACTATTGCTAATTGCGAAAATAGCATTCAAAAGCAAATTAGGCTTAAGCCAACCTTTTCATTAAAAGACGGTAGTTATAGCAACGACTTCGAAAATGGAAAGGATTTTTGGTTCGAAAACGAAAATACTTCCAATAAATGGATGTTCGGGCTACCATCGGGAACTACTATTAAATCAACTTATTCGGGTGTAAATTCGTTCTATACCTCCCTCGGAGGGCCTTCTAACCAGCAGTTAATTGTATCCAGTCCTTGTTTCAATTTTACGCAAACTGGTAAACCGTTTATCGAAATGTGGATCAATTCCAATAATCCTAAAGATACAGAAGGTGCTGTTTTACAATATCAATTGGAAAACACTACCAATTGGCATACACTTGGCTCATTAGCATCGGGAATAAATTGGTATAACAGCAATTCAATTGCATCAAGCCCTGGAAATCAAAGTTTTGGTTGGTCTGGTGCAACTAACGGCTGGATATCTACTCGCCATTCTCTTGATGAATTAATAGGAAATAACAATGTTCGTTTTCAGGTTGTGTATGCAACAAATGCCTCTGTTACTGGGCGCGATGGATTTGCATTCGATAATGTGTTTATAGGTCAGCGCAATAAAACAATTATGTTGGAACATTTCGCTAATAATTCAAGTACCGAAAGCAATCTGTCGAACAGTAAAGTTTCGGAACTTTTAGGCCAAGCGCCATCCGATATAGTTAGTCTTCAGTATCACACATCGTTTCCAGGCGTCGATTCTCTTAACTCAAACAACAAATCCGACCCTAGTGCGCGAGTTCTATACTACGGCGTCGAAAATATCCCTACAGGGTATTTGAATGGCGGAGCTGAGGCGAAGTATGTTTACGATTTTTCGAGCACCACGCCCAATATTAGCGATATTAATTTCCTTGCTATGCGCGATGCCGAATATAAATTAAATATTACAGTCGAGAATGTCAATTCGGTAATATCAGGCTCAGTTAAAATAGAGGCATTGAAAAACATATCTCAACGCCAAACAATGGTGTATATTGCAATTGCCGAAGACATTGCCATTCAGTCGGGTGCCAATCAGATAATGTATTTCAACGTTCTTAAAAAGTTTTTGCCAACTGCTGCCGGAACACCTTTAAATATAGCTTTGGCGCAGGACCAATCGGTAACATTTCCATTTTCGTGGGCGAGTTCAAAAATATATAATTTCGATCGTTTGTGGGTTATTGCCTTCATTCAGGACGAGCTAACCCGCGAAATATACCAGGTTGCATCCTCAAACCCTCAATATTATACGGCAATTCTTCCATTTCAATCGAAAACCTCAAACGATTTTATCGACATGAAGGTTTACCCAAACCCCGCCAGCGACCTGTTGTTTGTTTCGTTCGATAAGGAGTTAGCAGCCGAATCGGTAGTTCAGCTAATCGACAATTATGGGCGAATGGTTAAAAATACAAAAGTATTTGCACACATTTCGGCTTTAGAGATGAGTATTAGCGACTTACCCGAAGGCATTTATTTCGTTCGACTTATTCAAAAAGGTGCGTATAGCCGAGCAGCTAAGGTTTTGGTGATGCATTAACGCTTTGGTTTTTAGCGTGTTAAGTTTTTCATAATTAAAAGTTTACTAACTCGAAATTACCTATGCTTATACCTTAGCCCACATTGCAGCCTATTATTTATAAAGTTAATTTCTATGTATAATTAAATGTGCAACAATAATTAAAGAAGGCACTGTTAAACATTTAAAACAGCAAGCAATATCGGCTTATATTTGATGTCTGTTTGGTAGTTTGTTCGTGTTTCGGCACTCCATTTGCGTACGAGGTAATTTAACAAAAAATTGTACTTCAAGCCCGAACTAAAATATTGTCGTTACGTTTTGTAATTACCGAAATATTTGTATATTTGGCATATATAAATAAATATTATAACCACAAAACAACACCATACCCGATGCAATATAAACACCTATACAAAGTCAGATCAATATTATGTTCGCCTGTCTTTTCGGCGCATGCAGCGAACCGCACCCCTTGTCGATATAATAGCAATATAAACCACTGGTGTGTATATTGA
>JANYAP010000170.1 GCA_025361285.1 Bacteroidales bacterium
GAAATGTAATCGTCGGCTCCAGTTTCTATACCCTCAATAGCATCTTCGGTTTGTGCTTTAGCCGTTAACATAATAATTGGTATATGGCAGGTTTTTAAATCGTTTTTTAAACGTTTACAAAGTTCGATACCATCCATTTTGGGCATCATTACATCGGTAATAATAAGGTCTGGAACTATTTTAAAAGCTGTTGCCAAACCTACCACTCCGTTAGCGGCTTCGACAATAACAAATTCTTTTGAGAGACCTTCTTTTAAATAGTTGCGAGTATCATTGTGATCTTCAATAATAAGAACCAGATTGGTATTGGATTTTTGAGAATAATTAGACTGAAATTTCGGCTCGCTAGATATTACTTTACTATCCTCTTCAAATTTTGCATACGGATTGTAAATAAGCTCATTATCATCATTTTCACACAAATCATTTTGTTTGTCGAATGAATGAAACTGTTCAATATTATGAATTTGATCTGCAGAAAAATGTGCCTTTCCTAGGGGGAATAAAAATGTAAACATTGAACCTTCGTTAATTTTGCTGTCAACCCAAATGCAACCTTTATGCAAATCAACAAGTAGTTTGGTATATGCTAGTCCTATTCCAGTGCTGGTTTGCTTTAACAGAAAAGGCAATTGCGATTGAGTATTACTGTAAAATTGATTAAATATATTTACAATCTCCCTGTTTTCGATACCAACACCATTATCGGCAACACTAATACACACAAAACCATTATTTTCGGAGTGGTTATAGTAATCGGGGATTTTCTTATTAATTTCTTTAAGGTCGTCGAAGGAGCCAATAATATTTATAGACAAAGTAATTTTGCCATTTTCGTTGGTATATTTAAAGGCGTTGGATAATAAGTTATATAAAATTTTTTCGAATTTATCTAAATCAGCCCATACCATACAACTATCTAATGCTGTATCAATTAATAATTCAATATTCGACTTTTCGGCAAAGTCATTGAATGCAGTTTTTATTTCTTTAATTTCTTTGATGATGTCGATTTCCGATACACATAATGTAGCCGAACCAGATTCAATTTTACGAAATTCGAGCAGTTGATTGATTAAGTTAAATAACCTACGGGCGTTTCTACGGAGCACTTCCAAACGTTTTTTCCCATTTATTGAAATACTCGTATCTTGTAATAATTCGTTTACTGGATCTAAAATAAGGGTTAGTGGTGTTTTAAATTCATGAGAAATATTAGTAAAAAATCGAAGTTTATGCTCATTTAACTCAATAACTTTCTGCTTTTCAAACTTTTCAACTGCAACGGAGTGCCGTAACTGGATTTTAGATATTGTATACATACGTAACTGATAGATAACGAATGCACTAATAATAAGGTACATAATAATAGCCCAAATTGACATCCACCAAGGTGGTAAGATTTTTATTTTTAACTCTCGTGGTTTTTCATTCCAAACACCGTGATTGTTTGAAGCTTTTATTTTAAAGGTATATGTTCCTGGGCTTAAGTTAGTGTATGTAACCGAATGCTTATTAACAATATAGTTCCAATCTTTGTCGAAACCCTCCAGTTTGTATGCGAACTGATTTTTTTCGGGGTTTACATAATTAAGGGCCGAAAATTCAATCGAAAATACCGATTGTCGGTATTTTAATTCAAGTTCGGTAGTTAAATTAAGTGGTTTTTCTAGTGGCGATTCGAGAGCGCCAGCTACTGCTGGAATATTAAATAAAAGCAGTTTTGAAAGATATACTTCAGGTATAAATGGGTTATCCTCAATAGTTTCGGGCATAAACGAGGTAACTCCGTTAATACCACCAAAAAACATTTCGCCATTTTTATCTTTAAAAAATGCGCACTCGTGAAACTGGTTACCCTGTAATCCGTCCTCGCGAGTATAATTTCTAAAAAAGCCATCCTTGTCTTTGCTGGGAGTTGTAAAACAACTAATTCCATTAGTTGTACTTAACCATAATTTACCTCGTTCGTCTTCAAGAATTCCATATATAATATTACTCGGTAAATTGTCCTTTTCGGTAAACACTTTAAACAATCCTTTTTTATCGACCAATTGATTTAAACCGCCCGTAGTTGCAATCCATAGTCGCTTTAACTTATCTTCATATATATCTTGTACATAATTGCTGCTTAACCCAAATGATTGATTGGTATTGCGGCTGTAATAAACCAAAGTACCTTTAACAGGGTCGAATTGTTTGAGTCCATCGTTGTTTCCGAGCCACAACGTGCCATCCGACGATTCACAGATGGTTTTAATGAATTTATCGGCATCGTGTATTGAATTATAAAAGTATCGTCGAAACGTGTTGTTGGTCGGATTAAAAAGATTTAAACCTCCACCCCAAGTACAAAACCATAAACGATTTTTACTATCCTTAAAAATTTTAAAAACAATATTATTTCCTAGTGAATTAGTGTCAAACGGGTTGTGGAAAAATTTTTTGAAAGTTTTAATTTGCGGGTTATAAAGACAAACTCCATTTTTTGTTCCAATCCAAATCCTTTTTTCGTTTTCCTGAAAAATTGTGTTAACGTCGTTGTTTGGCAAATTCGTATTTTGGTTTAGCGAAATGATAGGCTTATTTTCGCTATTCATTATTTCAATGCCATGCAAAATATAACCAATCCATAAATCGCCATTCCATGTTTTTGATATACAAGATATTTCGGTTGATGTAGAACCTAAATCGTCGTGAAATAAATGCTGGTGTAATTTAAACTGATTTTGGTATTTGCTATAAAGGCTAATTCCATTAAATGTAGGTATCCAAATGTTATGCTGTTTGTCTTCGAATACCGAAAAAACATAACGACCAACTAAGCTGTTTGGGCTATTCTTGTCGTTTTTAAAATAAGTAAAACCTTCTTTATCTTCATTATAAAGATGAAGACCTTCGAAAGAACTTATCCAAATATTATCATTACTATCTTCGAGTATTTTTCGTATATCATTATCTATTAAGCTTTTACTCGAATTTTTGTTGTGTAAAAAATGCTTAATTGTAAATTTCGATTGAACATTGTTTATTAAATATAACCCATTATTATTAACTCCAACCCATAGTCTGCCTTTCGAATCAACCATTACGGTATTAATCCATTGTTGCAAATTATTATTGTCGAGACTAAAAGGTTTTGATATTCTATTTATTGGATCGAACAATACCAACCCTTTATTGGTTGCCACCCAAAGTTTATTATTACCAGCACTGCAAACGGCCTCTATATTATTACCGACGCAAATTGAACTTTTATCGACAAAATTATTGTATTTTACAAATTCAAATTTGGTTGTAAGTAGCTTATTCAGACCATTTTCGGTGCAAACCCAAAAATCTTTATTTTTGTCGAGATAAAACGAATTGATATTATTATCGGAAATACTTCCTGAATTTTTTGTTTCGTTTTTAAAAACCTTAAAGCTGTCCTTTTCGGGAATATAAAGATTAATACCATCCTCGGTACCTACCCACAGGTTATGGTCTTTATCTTCTAAAATGGCTTTTACTACATTATTACAAAGACTTGCACGCTCATTGATGCTGTTTTTGTATCTAACAAAGTTATTACCGTCGTATCGTTCCAGCCCTCCGATAGTACCTATCCAAATTACACCAGTATAGTCCTGATAAACAACTCTAATTTGGTTTTCGGAAAGCCCATTTAACGATGAATAATTTTTAAAACGTAAAGTTGATGGTTGTCCACTAATTACCCCATAACCTGCAATAAATAAAAATAATAGCTTTATTCTCATACACAATTGATGAAATTATAATGAATGGAATTTATTCAACTTTAATATGAAAACCTTATATGTATTATTTCTTTACGCAAGTTAACAATTTAATACAAGTTAAAATTATTTCTATTGAACTATGGAAACAAATCGACTTATTTGTTTATTATCGATATTCAAAACAACTAAATAGAATCCGTTTATGCAGGCTGTCAAGTTTACTTCGAATGTACCATCAAATTGGGAGTTTGAGTTCGAATACACTTTTACACCGCTTAAATTATAAATATTTACTGAAAATGATTTACCCCCCCTTAATTCGCTTTTTAATATAAAGTTCGCTTTTGCAGGATTCGGAACAATCATAAACTCAAAATTTTCGAATTTGTAAATATCTGATATTTCAGTTGTTAGATTATTATCGATAAGTCTTTCGAGGTTCTGGTAGTATGCCACGTCGGAGGTAGGTTTAGGGTATGGAAATAAATACCAGTTTTCGATGAAAGAGCTTGATTCGCCATACTTTAAAATAGTTTGAGGACTAATTGGTTCCATTTCAAT
>JANYAP010000045.1 GCA_025361285.1 Bacteroidales bacterium
CGCCACAAATATGGGTAGCAATAGAAAGGTGCATCCCAGAAATGAGAATAAGTGCTGCAAATAATATGGAAACTGCTTTTTTCATTTAATACAATAAACGAATAATCGCTAAAATTGTTGTGTAAATATAAGAATAAAAAACTCTTTTTTATTGCAAAGAAATGTTAAAAGAAAAGCAGAACTTTTGCTGCTTTGTAAAAACTATGATAACTGAAGTGATACCGGGGTTGGGTTCAACAGATTGTCGTTGATAGGGCAACGGTTTTTAATTTCAGTGAGCCATTTGTTGAGTAATTCTGGCGTAGCATCCGTTACAGGGTTTAAACTCAGATTAATTTGCTTAAAACCTGCCCTTTCGTCGAACGATTTTCCAAAAAGCCTGTTGGGGTTAATGTTGCCATCGACTTTAATAGTCAGCTTATCAAGTTTAATGCTCAATTCACTGGCTATTAAATAAGCCATTACATTAACACAACCTGCATAGCTTGCAAGTAAATATTCGACTGGGTTTGCACCTAAATCGTGACCGCCCAAAGTTGGGGGTTCGTCAATGACAATACTAAATTGCCTTGCTTTAGCAGTAATACGTGTTTGCGATTCTGCATTTCCTTCTACACTAAACGTTAAGTCTGCCATAAAATTTATATTTTTTGATTAGTGCAAAGATGATATTTAATGTCATTGGGAGGAATACCTTAAATGAGGTAATTTGAGTACCGCAAATATGGTATGCATGAAGTTGTAAAAAGTTAGATTGTTAGAAATGGAATAAAAAATGAAATCCATAAAGTAAAATGCCACAGGTTCCCAGATAGCTTTATTTTCAACTATTTGATAATCTGCGAATCTGCGGCATGATTTTTTTGGTATTAAAAATTATTTCGACATTACGGATGGACACTAATTATTGATGGGTTTACCTAAAATTGCATCAAAATAAAATTATGCCACAGGTACAATGTACCCATTGAAAGAGCAGTGCTTAATACAATGCCACGTGCCAGAAACTTTGCATCGAGATCGAACTCGGTGGCCAAAGCAAATGGCGTTACTGCCATTGGCATGGCTGCTTCCAAAATAGTAATCTGATACGATTGTATTTGCAAATTTGCTCCGATTAGCCCTAAATATAATAAAGCTGGTTTCACAAAAAGCATAATAACTACCAACAATATTACCGGTATCCATTCGTTAACGTTACCTATAACCGACGAGCCTATAAATATGCCAAGCGAAAACAATATTACCGGAGTAACCGATAGAGCAATCATTTCGAACGATTTAGCTATAACAGGCGGCAACGAAATATGAAAAAACATAAAAAACATACCAATATAAACCGACACAATTAGAGGAGTTTTAAGCAATTGCATAACCACCTTTTTAATTTTAACTTCGCCCGACTTTGAATACTCGAGATAAACCATACCAACCGAAAAAATCCAAAATAGGTAACAAGCCGTTATAAGCGCTGCTTCGGGTTGGGCTTCTGCTCCTAACAACCCTACAATTACAGGAATACCTAAATAGGCAACATTGCCATAAGCGGTGGCAATAAATAAAGTTCGTTTCAATTTCGCACTAAGTTTAAAAACTTTACCAACTATAAGCACTGCCACGAAACAGCTAAAAACCAATATGGTGTTTACCAATATCAGAGTTCCGTGCAGTTGAACGTTCCATTGCAATTTCGACAGCGACATTATTATTAAAGCCGGAAAGCCAATACGCACAATGTAATCGTTTAAAATGCTAACCCATTCAATTTTAGCAAGTTTTACGTTAACAAAAAAAACACCAAGCAGAATTAGTATGAAAATGGGTAAAATAGTGAGCATAAAAAGTTGTAAAAATTAAAAAGCTGTTAAAAAACATAAATTGATAACCAATGGCAAAAGTAGTTCTTAATTGAAAATGAAACACGCAATAAATCAATAATTTCGAAAAAAAGTAAGTAGTTCTAATCTCTAAAGTTGCCCAAAAAAATATCCTCAATTCTCGAAATATTTCATTAAGTTTGCTACTTATTTTTAAAAATCGAAAAAAGTTCTCAAATATTTCATAATCAATAATTTAAATTATCTATATGTCACAGGTTAAACGTGTGTACACTTTCGGAAATAAACAAGCCGAAGGTAAAGCAGATATGAAAAATCTGCTTGGTGGCAAAGGTGCGAACCTTGCCGAAATGAATTTGATAGGTGTTCCGGTTCCTCCGGGATTTACTATCACAACCGATGTTTGTTCTGAATACAACAAGTTAGGTCGCGAAAAAGTTGTTGAACTTTTAAAAGGCGAAGTTGAAGCTGCCATTGCTCTTATCGAGAAACAAACAGCTATGAAATTTGGCGATGCCGCAAACCCACTTTTGGTGTCGGTACGTTCGGGTGCTCGTGCATCGATGCCCGGTATGATGGATACAATCCTTAACCTTGGTTTAACCGACACAGTTGTTGAAGGTTTATCGAAAAAAACTGGCAACCCACGTTTTGCTTGGGATAGCTACCGCAGGTTTGTTCAAATGTATGGCGATGTTGTTCTTGACATGAAGCCTACATCGAAAACTGACATTGATCCTTTCGAGGAAATAATGGAAGAAATGAAACATAAGAAAGGTGTTGAAAACGATACCGACCTTACTGTTGACGATCTTAAGGACTTAGTAAAAAAATTCAAAGCTGCCGTTAAAGCCAAAACAGGACACGATTTTCCAGAAAGTTCTTACGAGCAACTTTGGGGTGCAGTTTGTGCTGTATTCAATAGCTGGATGAACGATCGCGCTATCTATTACCGCAAACTTAACATGATTCCCGAAGAATGGGGGACTGCTGTTAACGTACAAGCAATGGTATTCGGCAACATGGGCGAAACCTCTGGTACAGGCGTTTGCTTTAGCCGCGATGCTGGTACAGGCGAGAATATTTTCAATGGCGAATATTTATTAAACGCTCAAGGCGAAGACGTTGTGGCTGGTATCCGTACCCCTCGCGTTATTACTCTCGAAGGTTCGAAACGTTGGGCCGAATTAGCCGGTGTTTCCGAAGCCGATCGTAAAGCTAACTACCCATCGTTGGAGGAAGCTATGCCTACAATGTATAAAGAACTTTTCGAAATTCAATCGAAACTCGAAAAGTACTTCAAGGATATGCAGGATATGGAGTTTACCATTCAGGAAGGCAAAATGTGGTTTCTACAAACCCGTAACGGTAAACGTACCGGTGCTGCCATGGTAAAAATTTCGATGGACATGCTTCGCGAAGGTATGATTGACGAAAAAACTGCTCTTTTACGTAACGAAGCCGAAAAACTCGACGAGTTACTTCACCCTGTTTTCGATAAAGCCTTAATTAAAAAAGCTAACGTATTAGCTAAAGGTTTGCCTGCTTCACCGGGTGCAGCTACCGGTCAAATGGTATTCTTTGCCGACGAGGCCGAAGAGTGGGTAGCACAAGGTAAGGACGTGGTTCTTTGCCGTATCGAAACTTCTCCAGAAGATTTACGCGGTATGGTGGTTGCAAAAGGTATTCTTACCGCTCGCGGTGGTATGACCTCGCACGCTGCCGTTGTTGCTCGTGGTATGGGTAAATGTTGTGTGTCGGGTGCTGGTGCAATCCAAATCGACTACAAAACCCGCAAAATGACTATCGATGGTAAAGTTTATAACGAAGGCGACTGGATTTCGATAAACGGTTCAACTGGTGAAGTTTACGAAGGTAAAATTGGTACAATTGCTGCAGAACTTAGCGGCGACTTTGGCGATTTAATGAAAATTGCTGAAAAACACACTCGCATGAGTGTTCGTACTAATGCCGACTCTCCTAAAGATGCACAAATTGCTCGCAACTTTGGCGCTAAAGGTATTGGCTTAACACGTACCGAACACATGTTCTTCGAAGGCGATCGTATTAAAGCTATGCGCGAGATGATTTTGGCCGACGATGTAGCTGGTCGCGAAAAAGCGCTTGCTAAACTTCTTCCTATGCAACGTGCCGATTTCGAAGGTATTTTCGAAGCTATGGACGGTTTTGGTGTAACCATTCGTTTGCTCGATCCACCACTTCACGAATTTGTACCACACGAAGAAGAGAACCAAAAAGCAATGGCTAAGGAATTAGGCATTTCGGTTGAAGCTGTTAAACAAAAAGTTGACTCGTTACACGAATTCAACCCAATGTTAGGTCACCGTGGTTGTCGCTTAGGTATTACTTATCCCGAAATTACTGTTATGCAGGCTCGTGCAATTATCGAAGCAGCATTAAACGTAGCTAAAAAAGGCAAAAAAGTATTACCCGAAATTATGGTTCCGCTTGTTGGTACAACCAAAGAACTTCAACTTCAGGTTGATGTTATCCGCGCTACTATTAACAAGGTATTTGCTGAGCGTGGCGATAAAATAGAATATATGGTTGGAACAATGATTGAAATTCCTCGTGCAGCACTTACTGCCGACGATATTGCTCATACAGCCGAATTCTTCTCGTTCGGAACTAACGACTTAACACAAATGGCGTTAGGTTTCAGCCGCGACGATGCTGGTAAATTCCTTCCATCGTACATCGACGCCGGTATCTACAAATACGATCCATTCGTAGTGTTAGACCAAGCTGGTGTTGGTAAATTGGTTGAGATGGGTATTTCGTTAGGTCGCAAAACCAATCCTAAACTTAAAGTAGGTATTTGCGGCGAACATGGTGGCGAACCACAAACCGTTGAATTCTGCCATAAAGTAGGTATGGATTATGTAAGCTGTTCTCCATTCCGCGTACCTATTGCTCGTTTGGCTGCTGCACAAGCTGCAATTAAAGAGAAGAAGTAATATAACATTCTCATATTCAATACTAAAAGCGGACTTCGGTTCGCTTTTTTTGTTTTATCATATAACCAATTTCGAAAGCTTTTTTGCAATTTACTAAACTATTGAAAACATATTATATTGTATAATGCAATTTTTTTCTATTTTTACCACCAAAACTTAATCTATTACTAAATTGGCTGATAAACTTAGGATTATAATAGTCGATGACCACGAATTTTTTCGAAGAGGGTTAGTTTTAGTATTGTCGAAGCTTAAATATATCGAAGTTGTTGGAGAAGTTGCTAATGGTCTCGATTTCACGTCGTTCATTGATAATTGCGAAGCCGATATCGTTTTAATGGACATAAGTATGCCAGGTTTAAACGGCATAGAAGCTACCCGGCTAGCACTCGAAAAACATCCCCATTTGAAGATTATTGCACTATCGTCTCACGAGGACGAAAAAAACCTCGAAGCCATGATCGATGCTGGAGCTAAAGGCTTTATGCTAAAAAATATCGATAAGGATACTCTCGACCACGCATTGCAGGTGGTGGCTCAGGACAAGCCATTTTTCTCCGAAGAATTTATGCCTTTCTTTGCAAAAAAATATTTTACCGAAAAAAACCAGCCTGTAAATACTATAATCACAAAAAGAGAGTTAGAAGTGCTGGAATCCATTGCTTTAGGTTTCTCGAACCAGGAAATAGCCGATAAATTGTTTATTAGCCTTCGAACCGTAACCAACCATAGAGCAGCACTTTACCAAAAAACAGGCGTTAACAATACCGCAGGTTTGCTAGCCTTTGGAATTAAAAACAAATGGATAAAAATTTAAGGTTAATTAATTAATTTACAGGCATTTGTAATTTGTAATTCATAATTCGACACATTTCTTAATTTACTGTAATCATTTGAAAGCATTCATTCGAAAGGCGATTAGCACTGTTGCTACTTTTACTCATACACCCTGCATTTAATTACCAAAAAAAAATGAGCAGATGCGCTCAGAAAATTGGCTTTAACTGGTTGTATGTTTGTATCAGAAAAACAACAGATTTAAGAACGCTAATAAATATATAAAGAATGAATACCAAAATAATGATAATCGAGGACTCATACACTATCAGGGTGTTGTTTAGAGCTTTATTGGAAGGCCTTGATATTGAAGTTGTGGACTTTTCGAGCGCAGTTAAGGCGTTGGAGGTTATAGATGAAGTTCAGCCCGACATTATATTGCTCGACATTGGAATGCCAGTAATGAACGGTCTCGATTTTTTAGTTGAGTTCCGCAAAAAAAGCCCAAACACCCCAGTAATAATGATTTCGGCATTAGACGATATACAATACATACAAAAAGCCCTATTTTTGGGCGCCAACGAATATCTAGTTAAACCTATCGATGGGCATAAACTCATAAAATCAATTTCGGGATATTTGGAATACGAATTAGCATTATAAACTAAAAACAAATAAAATAACTTAAATATGAAAACAATGAAACAATCGACTATTATGAAGGCTTTGGTAATTATTGCAATTGTTATCCTTGGTATTGCAAGTGCTTGGGCACAAGAAATTGGCATGCCAATTGGACTTTTTGAACATGGTAAAAACAGCTTAAATAATGCTACTACCTCCGAAAATACCGACTCGGTAACAGTAGGTTCAGTAATGCAATACTGGGTTGCACCAGATGGGGCATTTACAGGAACCACATCTACATTTAGTTGGGCAATATCTGGTTGGGGGTTAATTGCATCAACAACTACCAATTTATCGACCGTTATTTATGGTGCAGCAACAGGTTCGGGAACAATAAACGTAGCAGAAACATCTCCAACACCAAGTTGCTCTGGTTCAGCTAGCATTATCGATTTTGCAGTAATCGATGCTCCTACTGCAAATTTTGGCGCCGACCCTACAGCACAGTGCGCTAGCGCCAGCGCCGTAAACTACTCGCTTCCAATAAATGTTACCACGGCTATATCTGGAGCAACTGTTCGTGTTAATTACACAATTTTTAATCCTAGCAATGTTGGTCTTACAGGTCAAACAAATATCAATGTAGAATTAACAGCAGGAGCTGCACGCACTATTACTGCAACAATACCAGCAGGTAGCACAGCCGGAACCTATTATGCAAAAATCAATTCTATTACCGACCGCATATCTCGCAAACCATCCATTGATATTGAAGGTGCATTTTCCGCAGGAAATGACCGTATCGACATAATTGTTAATCCATTACCAGTAACAGGTAAAATTTATCACCTTCCAAACAATTAAACCATTAATCTTACAAACAATTAGTTAAATAATAAAATATAAATAAATTATGAAAAAACCGACAATTTTAAAATCAATTGCAACTTTCGTTTTAATATTAGTTGCTGGTGTAGCGGTTAAAGCTCAGGTTACAGGTACTGGCGCATTAGTATCACCTGTTGGTAGCGAACTAAAGGATACAGTTACAATAGGAAGCGTTATGCCTTATCAAGTTTCGGGCGATGTAAATATGCATCAATTACGCAATTGGGGCGTACTAAATGCTTCAAATTATACAAAATTAATATCTGCTGGCGGAACTATTCATAACTCGTTAGGTACAGGTAGCCCCGCTGCTTCCGACTCTGCTTTTAGCGTAACATGGTCTTCTTTAGGTGCTCAAACAGTTTCTGTTACCGAGGTTCCACAAGTAATATCAGGACCGGCATATTGCACCGCCAATACCGAAACTTTAGACGTGGTAGTTATTAATCGCCCAAAGGCAGTTTGGGGTACAGCTCCATCAAGTGGTTGCGGAGTTGCAGGCACAACTGTATCAATTCCTTATACAGCAACTGGTACTGGTAAATTTACTGTTACTTACCGAATTAAATATACTACATTAACTGGTACTTCAACTGACGTAGTTAATTCCAACGCGGTTGCTAACTTAGGCAATAATAGTACAGGTAGTCAAAGTCTTAACTTTAGTTATTCAGTGCCTGCT
This sequence comes from Bacteroidales bacterium, assembly GCA_025361285.1. Taxonomy (GTDB): domain Bacteria; phylum Bacteroidota; class Bacteroidia; order Bacteroidales; family JAAUTT01; genus JAAUTT01. Next base: position 7,791 of record JANYAP010000045.1, read on the forward strand.
GGTGCTTATGGACAATATGAAGTTTTTATTGAAAACATATCTGATAGAATCTCTAGAAAATCGGGTGTAGCAACTATTGCAACTACAGATTATCCAGTAACAGCTTTATCATTCTACGCATATCCAACACCAACAACTCAACCAATACGACATATCAAGAATTTATAGTTGAGGTTATTGCGTAGTAAATTGTGATATTGAAAAGTATAAAATCTGGCGGAGCTTAAACCCTCTGCCAGATAACACAAACAACGGCTAATAATAATTCGCTTGAAACTTAAACACGTCATATTAATTTTAATCGTTGTGCTAAATCTTACTCAGGTGGCTGCACAAACTTTACCTAACCAACTGCCCGAGGTATGTGCGGGTGGTAAGGCTAGGTACGCCACATCGGGTTTACCCGGGTCGATTTTCGATTGGAACGTTATAGGCGGTAAAATTATAGTTAATTATAGCGATTCGATTGATGTTTTGTGGGACAGTATTCCTAGCATTCAGAAAATTTCAGTTATTGAAAAGGTAAAAGGTGGCTGCTTAGGCGATACAATGTTTGCGAAGGTTAATATTTCGGGTCCTAAAATTGAATTTAATTCCGACACAACTACTTGCCAAGGCATTGCAGCATCGCTACATACCAATAATTCTTTCGAATCGTTTCTGTGGAGTACTGGCGACACTTTGCCAGAGATAAATCCCTTAACCGAAGGTTGGTATAAACTTAATGTTAAGAACTTATACGGATGCGTCGCTTCCGATTCGGTGCATTTAACTGTATTTCCAAAGCCTATTGTTCGTTTGGGCATCGATGCTGCAGTTTGCGACAACGACGTTCTAATGCTTGAAAATAAAGATGGCTTGGCGTTCAAATGGTTTGTGTCGGAAAATGGCCCGTTTGAATTAATTTCAGCTGAATCAGGCTCTTCTTACAAAGTTACACGAGGCCGAAAAGAGATAGCTCTGGAAGTATGGAATGGATATGGTTGTGTTAACTCCGACACCATTAAAATACTTGCCTGCCTTACCGATTATAAAATACCAAACACGTTTACGCCAAACGGCGATGGCGATAACGACGCATGGCGAATTAATTATTTGAAAGATTTCCCAAATGCCAGTATAGAGGTGTTCGACCGCTGGGGTCGCAAAGTGTTCGAAAGCAAAAACGGCTTTCCATCGGAGGGTTGGGATGGTACTAGCAGAGGCAAGGAACTGCCAATGGACTCGTACTATTACATACTCAAACAAGGCGATGGCTCCGACCCAATACCTGGCAACGTAACAATTGTACGCTAACTAACTACTAACCAAAAGCCTCCAAAATATGGAGGCTTTTTTAATGAGATAGTTTAGAGAAAAAAAAGGTCGCTGAGTTATAAAGCGCATAAGTGTTACTAAAGAAAACTCGTTAAAGTGTCAAAAGCATGGTTGTATGTAAATACTTATAAGAAGTTTCTAGACGGGCTTGAAGGCACTTTTGCGAGACTTTGGGTTTGAGGGTTAACCATCATTTTTGTGCTTTCACAAACAACAACCGACATGCTGTTGTTGATGTATGTATTATTAAAAAGTGTGTACATTCCTCCAAATATTATTTTAATGGAATTATTTATTGAAACCAGCTCGCTGGCTGCCGTAATACACAAGGACTACACATTGCTTCCTGTAATAAACAGGCTTGGTGTAAAATTGGGCTTTGGCGATTTAACCATAAAAGAATTGTGCGACAAAGAATGTATTGACGTTACTTTTTTTATGGAAATAATTAATGTATTTCATAACGAAAGCTATTTTTCAAAAAAAAAACTTCTCGACTTTTCGGTAAACGTAGTGATCGATTATTTGTTAAAAACCCATAAGTATTACTTGGGTTATGTTTTGCCTGAACAAGAAAGGCTGATTGATTTATTCCTTACAAAGTGTATCAATGGCAGTAAAGAGAATGAGTTGATACGTAAATTCTATAATAAATTCAGGGAAGAATTTGTAAATCATGTTCAGTTTGAAGAAGTTAAGGTATTCCCTTATATTATTAAATTAAGCGAAACTATTCATATCCCTTTGCAAAGGAACGATTTTATTGATCAATATAGAAATTTTACCATAAAAGGGTTTGAAAAGGAACATGGCAACATGGACGAAAAAATGTTTGACCTAAAGAATATAATTATTAAGTATTTACCACCAAATTACGACTTGAACATAGGAAATTCTCTTTTGACGAACCTTTTTATGTTTGAAAAGGATTTAAAAAATCATGCACGAATTGAAGAGAAAATTTTAATCTCAAAAGTAAAACAACTTGAAAAGGTTATAAAGAAAGATGAGTAGTCATTCTAACCATGTAATAGTTATTTGTAATTCCGACATAATTCTGAAAGGATTGGCAGATATTTTAAACGACTGTTTATCGAATGAAGTTCTGCTATTACACAAAACTAATGAGCTTATCGATTATCCCCATTTATCGGGATATGTACTTTTAATTATGCCCTTGATAGAGTTTAAAGAGGATGAAAGTTTTTTAAAACAAGCCCTTAACAATATCAATGAAATAAAGCATGTACAACTTATATATGCGGAAAAGCCAGAAGTTGCAAGTTTGGCTATAAATATCTTCGACAACAGCGCATTTATTATAACCAAAATAAATGAACTTCTTAATTCATTAGGGTCAAAAAACGTTGATAAGACCATAAACGAACTTACCAGACGTGAAATTGATGTACTGCAACTTTTGGCAAAAGGGCTTGCAAACAAAGAGATTGCCGACAAGTTATGCATAAGTATTCATACGGTTATTTCGCACCGTAAAAACATTTCGGAAAAAACCGGAATCAAATCAGCCTCGGGCTTAACCATGTATGCTGTGTTGAAAAAAATCGTCGATATTGATGAGATAAGTACCTCCGACCTTATTTAGTATCTCTAAGAAAACTCTTCTTTATTCACATCATATTATTTTTAAGTTGTTCATGAAATCGCTATCGCTAAGTTGTTACTTTTTTCGATAACTTAGCCGAAGGCGCTCTCATGAGCGAAAGCGAATAAAAAAGAAACAAGAAAAATATTTGAAACTCCCTGTAAATATTGACATACGACTATGTTTTTAACATTTTAACGAGTTTTCTTAACACTACTATTTAGTAATGTGTAGAAAATGAGTTACTACAAGGCGTGCAAAAATTTTAATTCCAGAGCTTACTACAGTAAGTGAGAATTTAAAATCAACAATTGACTAAAACTCATGTATGCAGTTAAAAACTGAGAACAAAATCATTTTTTCGAACGAATGGAAACTAAAGCATATTAATTTGCACTAATAATATGTAAATCACCTAAACTACTATTCCACAATGCCTTTTAGCCAAAGTACGGTTTGTGAGTTATGGGGATCGTTGGAAACAACGGTGATACCATAATTTTGTGTACCCTTCTTATCAGTGGTGTCGAAGATTCCTTTAATGCTGCCTGTCGTTTGTGGCTTCACCACTAAGGTGCTTGCAGCAGCGGTTATACATCCACAGGTTGTAACTATTTTTCGAATTAGCAGGTTCGATTTTCCATCGTTTTTAAATTTATACTCGAACGCAATTTTATTTCCAACTTTGGTTGTAACAAACTGATATGATGTGTTTTCAAATTTAAGTTTTGGGCCTTTTGCTTTTTCGTCGGCCGACATTGTCGAAAAATCGTCGGAAATAGTTGCTGATACGGTTAATTTATTCTTCGAGTCTTGTTTTCCGTTTAGCGTAATAAAAAAATAATCGAGCAGAAACCCCCAATCGTTCTTCTTTGCTGCGTCGTAGGCAACTTCAATAGTGCCCTTTTGCTTTGGTTTTATAGTTTTAGCGCTTACTGAGGCATTTAAAAAAGCTGGAAGTTTATCTAACCCAATAGAAACAGCCACAGTCCCAGTATTAATAAACTCGAAACTCATCTTTTTAATTCTGCCCAGATTAAGGCTTCCGAAGCCTACATGGTTTGTTTTAAAGCGCAAATCGCCTATTGCGTACCTATACTCATCATCGAGCTTAGCGGTTGGTGGTATCACAATGCCGCTAAACTTAACAGTAGCCGAACCAAAGTTGGTGGTTATGTTTATCGATTTATCGAACGAACCTGGGCGACCAGATGGGTTGAACGTTGCCTTAATATACCCTTTTGCACCGGGCTTTACTGGTTCTTTAGACCATTCGGGGGTTGTGCATCCACAGGTAGGCTGCACGCTTTGCAATACTAGCGGAGCTTTACCGGTATTGGTAAATTCGAAAACATAACTAACCAAACCATCTACCTCATTAATCTTGCCAAAATCGTGTTTGTCGTCTTTAAAAGAAATTGAAGCATCGGGTTGCTGCGCCGAAAGAATATAACACCCTATTAATAAGCATATTGCGAATATTATTCCTTTTTTCATGCTGTAATATATTATGTTTCTACATCAAAAGTAGCAAAAAAATATCAACCCATGGCCTTTTTGCAATCGTTAACTTTTTTTAACACATTATCAATTTTACGCCTATTCTATTAAGGAGTGTTAATAAAGAAATAGTTACTTTTATCGATTATAAAAAACCCAATAACACAGTTTTAGTGAATCGAGCGCATATCCGACATAAGTTACTTATAATTACCTTTTTGCTGATTTCGGCTTTAGCTAACGGTCAGTTTTACAATGGTATGCAAATGTCGTTCGGCAAGAGTCGTGTTCAATACAATAATTTTTATTGGCAATATTACCGTTTTGCCAAGTTCGACACCTACTTTAACCAGTATGGCAAGGAGTTGGCACTTTATACCGAATGGTTCGCCAACAGCGAAATAAAAAGGCTCGAAACTTTGCTTGATTACACTCTCGAAAAGCGAATTATATTTCTGGTTTATAATAAGTTAACTGATTTTAGGCAAAGTAATATAGGCCTTATGAATGGTAATGAGGATTACAATACCGGAGGCGTAACGCGCATAACCAACAACAAGGTATCGCTATACTTCGAGGGCGATCACAAAAAATTTGAGCAGCAAATAAGTGCCGCCATTGCCGAGGTTATACTCAACGAAATGCTGTATGGCAGCGATTTACGCGAAAACATGACCAATTCGACACTCATAAATTTACCTCAGTGGTTTACAAAAGGCTTATTATCATATCTTTCGAATAATTGGAGCGTTGAAATTGAAGACCGTGTTAAAGATGGCATTCTAAGCGGAAAGTATAGAAAATTTAACCGCCTTACTGGCGACGACGCCACTTATGCTGGCCACTCGTTTTGGCGATTTATTGAAAAAACCTACGGACGGTCGATTATACCTAACATAATATATATCACCAAGATAAATAAAAATACAAAAAATGGTTTTTTATACGTGGTGGGTAGTTCGATAAAGGAATTATCGGTGGAATGGGCTAGTTATTACAACGATAAGTTTAAAGCGTTTAACGGAAAAACCGAAGATGTTGGTTTTCAAATAGTAAAACGCCCCAGAAAAACGCGTGTATATCAAAACATTAAACTTTGCCCCGACGGAACTTATATATCGTACGTTACCAACGTGTTAGGTCAGTATAGGCTTTGGCTTTTCAACCAAAAAACTGGCAAGCGAAAATGTTTGCTTAAACGCGAACATAGGCTCGACCAAATACCCGACTATACCTTCCCTGTAGTGGCTTGGCACCCATCGGGGCGAATACTTACGTTTATTACTGAGGAAGGTGGCGGATTAATACTTACACATTACGACCTTGAAAATAAGGAGTTTACCCGAAGAAACTTGCTGTATTTCGATAAAATACTCGACATTTCGTACTCCAGCGATGGCTCCAAATTGGTTATGTCGGCGTTATTAAACAGCAAAACCGATATTTACGTACACACATTTTCATCGGCAACTAACGAACAAATAACCAACGACTTAGCCGATGACCTCTCGCCAAGTTTTATCGATAATTCAACACGAATTATTTTCAGCTCGAACCGCACCAGCGATACCATTGATACTAATGCCAGCGAAATTAAGCCTTTATCGCCATACTTTAGGCTTTTTGTAAGCAATTACCCTAAGGCAGGCAACAAATTAACGCAGGTTACTGATAACAACCAATCGAACCACACGCAGCCATACGAAATTTCTCGAAATAAATTTATTCACCTTGGCGACGGCAACGGCATTGTAAACAGGTATTTAGCCGAATTCGACAGCGCGATTAGTTTTATCGATACCACGGTTCATTACCGCTACATTACCAAATCGATACCGTTAACAAATAACCCGCGAAACATCCTTAATCAAGATTTTGAAAGGAAAAACAACCAAGTTGGGGAGATATTCTTTCGCGACAGCAAAAATTATTTGTTTCGCAGCAACCTTACTTTAAACCCACTACAAACGCCACTTTTATCAACCGAATTTCGCAAAGAAATGCTTGCTGATCAGCGCCGTAAGGATAGCGTAACCTTTTCAAAGCGTGACGGTTTAGCCATTTCTCAACCAAATAAAAAACCTCCATCAGCTGTTTTAGACAGTGCAAAATTGATTGTAAACCCAAACATGGTGGACATTAAGAATTATGTGTTTGAAATTGAGAAACTTAATCTTTATAATAACGCAAACCAAGCTGACTTAGCTTCTAAGGTCGATACGGCACAGAAACAAGTTAGGGCACAGCCACTTATGCGCATTTATCAAACGGCATTTTATACTAATTTTCTGGTAAGCCAAGTCGATTTTACATTCTTAAACGCAACATATCAAGCATTTAACGGTGGAGCGGGTTATTATAATCCGGGATTTAATACGCTTTTTAAAATAGGCACAAACGATTTATTCGAGGACTATAAAATTACAGGCGGCATTCGCTTATCTATTGATCTTGAAAGTAATGAATATTTGCTTAGTTTCGAAAACCTTAAAAAACGTATCGATAGGCAGATGATATTTCACCGGCAAGCATTTAAAAATATAACTAACACTAACTTTTTATTAAAAACCACTACATCAGACGTTTATTACGTTTGGAAATATCCGTTTTCGCAAGTATTTTCGGCACGCGCAACGGTGTCGGGCAGGCACGACAGAGTTGCAACACTGGCTCTCGAACAACGCTCGCTCGGACGGAAAACTATCCATAATCTTTGGGGTGGACTAAAAGGCGAACTAATTTTCGATAATGCCCGCCTCTTGGGCGTGAACACTTATAGCGGCACGCGAATAAAAGTTTTTGGCGAAGCATACAAGCAAATTAATCGTGGAAAGTCCGATTTGTTTGTGGTAGGCGCCGATATTCGCAATTATTTTGTTCTTCACCGTAATCTTATTTGGGCAAACCGAGTGGCCGGAAGCTCGTCGTTTGGCGGTAGCAAGCTGGTTTACTATTTGGGTGGCGTGGATAATTGGACAAATTACTCGAGCAAGGTTAGCACATTCAATCAATCGGTACCTATCGATCAATCAGCCAATTACGCATATCAAACGCTGGCTACAAATATGCGTGGATTTTCGCAAAACATACTTAATGGCAGCAACTTTGCGGTTTACAATAGCGAAATTCGTTGGCCGTTTATTAGGTATTTTGCTAACTACCCTATCAGCTCCAGCTTTTGGTCGAGCCTACAGGCAGTAGGCTTTTTCGATGTTGGTTCGGCATGGACAGGGTTATCGCCATTGTCGGGTGAAAATGCGTACGATTTCGACTTAATTCCAAACCCTAACGAGGCTGGTTACAAAGAGGGGGCGGTTTCGATTAAGCTCGATTCGAACCGTAGCCCAATAGTTTATGGGTTTGGCTATGGCGTTCGTGCTCAATTGTTTGGCTACTTTATGCGCTTCGATTGGGCTTGGGGTGTTGAAAAAGGGGTAATTTTGCCTCGAATGTTTTATTTTTCGCTTAATTTAGATTTTTAGCGTAAAAATGTTTTTGGTATAAAAAATTGAGATATTTTTGCATTCAATTAACTTTTAAAAAACATAATCGAAATGGCACACAAAATTAGCAACGACTGCACAGCATGTGGCACTTGTATCAACGAATGTCCTGTTGAAGCTATCTCTGAAGGAGATATCTATAAAATTGATTCAGATTTGTGTACCGATTGCGGTGCATGTGCTGATGTTTGTCCGGTAGAAGCAATTCACCCGGAATAAATTTAGTTTTTCAGTTCGGAAAAACAAGAAAGTCTACCAATGGTAGGCTTTTTTTATGGCTTATAGTTCGATTTCTGAAGTATTTTCTGAAAATCGGAATCGATCATCAACTGCTGCAAAGTAACATCGGTATTGGTTTGCATATACGAGTCGATAATCTGATACCCCAACCACACAACTGCACGCCCTGGCGATTGCTTAGTAAACAACGCCGTAAATGGTGCGGGATAAACCAATTTCCGTATCAACATATACTCGGTTGAAAATAGCAACTTATTCTCTACCAAATATGTCCACATTTCCTTAGTGTTATTCTTGCACCATTCCATTTGCTTTAGAGTGTAGCCGAAAATTAATGTGTCGTTAGTTTCGGGAAGCATTTTCTTAGTAAAATACAGTATTTTAGCTTCGTATAACATGTTGTTCAGTACGCTATTAGCCGAGTCGTTAAATACAAATTCGGTATAACCCCAATCGCGCATACAATCGGGTAAAATATATTCGCGTTGCATGGTGTAGCACAAGTATTTATCGAGCTGAAGCTTTTGATAATATTCGCTGTTACGCCCCAAATATTTATCGAGAGCTATGCCAATAACGCTGTCGGTGGTAACTACAGACTGGTTCCAGCCTGAAATACAAGTAATTACACGCGGTATTGTGCGCTCATGAAAATAGTGGTGGAATATTGTAAACGCCTTGGAAAGACCGCCGTTAAGTTCGTCCAAATTAGGGTAAACTTCCGTAACTTTGCGGTAATTCAAATTCATGTAATAATCAGTTATAAAGCGTTTTAAAGCTTCAGGATAACGTTTATCGGTACTCGACCCCAAATTTACAATCTTATAATTGAACAAATCGAAAAATTGCCCATACTTAGCACGTAGTTTAGGCACGTAAGTATCAACAGAATCGACATTTATCGAAAACAAATCGTGTTCGAACCGCTCAGCCTTAATAACTACAACATCCTTTGCTTCAACATTATTTCCCGAAGCCCGAGCCTTTTCTTTTCGATTACAGCTACAACTTTGTAAAACAATAATATACAGAACAATTAACAAAATAGTAAAAATTTTTCGAACCATAGCACAACTTTTTATACTTTTGTAATAATGCAAAACTAAGAAATAGTGATAAATTTAACCTATAATATTTAATGTTATGATTAAAAAACTGATAACAGTTGCATTAATTGCAATTTTTTTTCAATGTATTAATGCTCAGAATGTTCGTTTAGGCATATTTGCAAACCCAAGTTTATCGTGGCTGAAAAGCGATATTTCGCGCATTGCTGGCGATGGAAACCATATAGGCATTAATGCTGGTCTAACTATTGAAAAGCAATTCACACAGCATTATGCCTTTTCTACAGGCCTTTCCATTCACACCATGGGAGGAGCGCTTAACTACAAGGAGGGTAAAACGCTACGGACAGGCGAAGGCGATATAGTTTTAATCGCAAATGAGGGCGAAGTGGATTATAATCTGCAATATCTGCACATACCACTGGGATTAAAACTTAGAACTACCGAAATTGGCTATAGTACTTATTTTGTGCAACTTGGGTTAGACCCGATGATCAATGTGAAATCGACCGCCAACGTAAAAAGTAAATCGCTATCGAAAGCTAGTGTTGGCAAGGAAATTAACTTGCTATACTTGGCATACCATGTTTCGGCAGGGCTTGAATACAAAATTGTTGGAAATACCGCCGCCGTAATAGGCATAAGTTATATGAATGGCTTTACCGACATTACCGATAATTATACCACTACAACCGAAAGAACCACAATGAATTGCTTCGAAATTAGTTTGGGGATAATGTTTTAAATACAAGCCATGAAAATAGCTTTAGCTCAGCTAAATTTCCGCATTGCCAATTTCGAAAGTAATAGAAATGCAATTATCGCCTCAATTAATCGCGCAAAGCTCGACGGAGCCGACTTGGTGGTTTTCTCCGAATTAGCTGTTTGCGGATACCCACCACAGGATTTATTGGAGTTGAAAGATTTTTACGAAAACTGTCAACACTCAATTGATTGTATTGCAGCATATTGCATTGGTATAGCGGCCATAGTTGGGGCGCCTAGTTTAAACCCAAACCCACAGGGTAAAAAGCTGTATAACAGCGCTTTCTTTTTAGCCGATGGAGCAATAAAAACCGTTGTTCACAAAGCGCTTTTGCCCACTTACGACATTTTCGACGAATACCGATATTTCGAACCTTGCACTACGTTTAATGTAATTGAATATAAGCAACATAGAATGGCCCTTACCATTTGCGAAGATTTATGGGACGATCAGCCATCGGACAATCCTTTTGGCAAAAGCAATCTGTACACCGTATCGCCAATGGGCGAACTGGCTCAACAAAAGCCCGATATCATTATAAACATTGCCGCATCGCCATTTTCGTATAATAAAGAGCAAATTAAAAAGCGTATTTTTATCGATAAAGCAGCTCATTATAAGCTACCTCTGTTTTATGTAAATCAAATTGGAGGCAATACCGAACTGATATTCGATGGGGGATCGATGGTTATTGATGCCAAAGGCAATGTTATTAGCGAGTTATCGATATTTGAGGAAGATTATAAAGTTTACGACGTTGAAAATTTGATAAATGGAAATTGTAATCCCCATTCTATTAAGGTTAAGAGCGATGTAGAGAAAATACACGATGCTCTCGTTCTGGGTATTAGCGACTATTTCCGAAAATCGGGATTCGCGAAGGCTACCCTTGGGCTGTCTGGCGGAATCGACTCGGCAATCACATTGGTATTGGCTGTGAGGGCTTTAGGGAACGGAAATGTTCGCGTACTATTGCTTCCATCGGAATATTCGTCGAACCATTCCATTACCGATGCAATTGCTTTGGCCGAAAACCTGAAAGTTAAGTACGATATTGTTCCAATTATCGATATTAATAGTCAGTTTATTAATACTTTACAGTCAATTTTTGAAGGGCTTACAAAAGATGTTACCGAAGAAAACATACAAGCGCGCATTCGTGGGGTGTTACTTATGGCTTTATCGAATAAGTTTGGACATATATTGTTAAACACTTCTAATAAAAGTGAGGCAGCAGTAGGCTATGGTACACTTTATGGCGACATGAATGGCGGTCTTTCGGTGCTTGGCGACGTGTATAAAACCCGAATTTTCGAGCTAGCTCGTTTTATAAATGCCGAAACCGAAATAATTCCTAAAAATACTATCGATAAGCCTCCATCGGCGGAGCTTCGTCCCAATCAGAAGGATTCCGACTCGCTGCCCGAATACGATATTCTCGATCAAGTACTTCATTATTTTATAGAAGATCAGCTTTCGGCAAGCGAAATAGTTACTTTCGGCTTCAATAAACAATTGGTTGACAAAATAATACAACTAGTTAATCGTAACGAATATAAACGATTTCAAACTCCGCCAATTTTACGCATTTCGTCGAAAGCCTTTGGTATTGGCCGGCGAATACCTATTGTTGCAAAAGTTTAAATAGTGTGCATCCTTAAAGTAAAAATAAATGTAGAAACAGGCGAAACCTTTTCTAAAATAACAGATAATAAGTTTATTACAACGTATAATCGAATACTTAATGGAAAGGTTTCGCCTGTTGCAGTATATTATGGATGGACACTAATTAAGCAAATTTACCTTCTTTACATATTTTAACTTCAACATATTTAACGCATTACAATCGAAGTTGCTAATGCTTTTAGGATAAAAACGAACAACTTCATCGTAAAAAAGCGGAACAATAGGGGCTTCCTCAATAATAATGAAATTCATTCTTTCATAAAGTTTTATACGGTTTTTTTCGTTCAGTTCCGAAACCGAAGCAGCGTAAAGCTTGTCGAATTCATCGTTTTTAAAATGGCTGTAATTAGGTCCTTTCGGACTGAAGTTTGGGCTATAAAAAAGCGACAAATAATTTTCGGCATCCGGATAATCGGCAATCCACGAAGCACGGAAAAATTGCACTTTCGAGTTCGCTATCATGTCGCGAAAAGTAGCACCGGTGCTAACTTCTATCTTCACACGTATATTTATCTCGGCCAAATCGTGTTGTATAAATTCGCACAAATCGAGGTAATCGGCAGTTGTTAGCAGCGTTATCTCAGGAAGACCTTCGCCCCCAGTAAAACCTGCTTCGGCAAGAAGTTTCGACGAAAGTTCTGGATTGTACGAATATCTCAAAACATCCTCGGAATACCCTGCTAACCCTTTCGGGATAACGCCCCAATAAGCTGGAGTACCAATGTTGTTGCGAAGATATTTAAGCATTTTAGCACGGTCGAAACCGAAATTAATAGCTTGTCGTAATTTCTTTATTATTAAAGGATTGTTCGCCATTTTAGTAGTATCAATCATACAGCCAAGGTATTCGGTATTCAAATACGGATGTACCGACATATTAAAACGACTTCGATACTTTGGGTTTAGAGCTCCACTGCGGGTTAGAAGTTCGTTTCGGTATGCGGTTTGCACACCCGACAGAAAATCGATTTTTCCATTAACGAACTCTAAAAACTCCGACTGCTTATCGCTTATAAACGTAATAGCAATAGCATCGAGGTATGGCAGGCGTTTGCCCAAACTATCCTTTTGAAAATAGTACGGATTTTTTGTAAAAACCAGCTTTTCGCCTTCGCGCCATGTTTTTAGCATAAACGCCCCAGTACCAATGGGATGGCTTCGGAAATCGCTGCCATAGAACTCAACAACTTCGCGCGGAACTACCGAACAATAAACCGTTGTAAGCAATTGTGGAAAGGCAGCAAAACGTTTCGAAAGGTTAATTTTCAAAATCGTATCGTTAATTGCAGTAAAACAAGTGTTTATATTCGATTTATCGACATTATTAAAAACCCAAGCCCCTGGCGATGCTATTTGTGTATCGAGTAATCGCAAAAAACTATAAACAAAATCGGATGCAACAACTTTGCGCCCTCTACCACCCTTAAATACAGCATGGTTGTGAAAATACACATCGTTGCGTAAATAGAATGTATATTGCAAACCATTGGCAGTGAGCTCCCATCGTTTCGCAATTGCAGGAATAACGTTTAACGAATCGTCCATTTCCAACAAGCCGTCATACAATTGAAAATCGGGCCACATCAATCGCTGATTGTTAGCAAATGCCGGATCGAGCGACGAAATTCCTTTCGATTCGTTGTACCTAAAAACCGTGCGTGTTTCGGGCTTATTATTAGTGCGTTGGCAACTTATTAGAGAAATTGCAATAAACACTAAGTATAAAGCTGCACATTCACAGCTATTTGCACAACAAAATATTATTTTTTTTACTTTTAGAACTAAAATAACAAAAATTAAAACCATTTCAATTTATTCATTATCAAGATGTTTAGGAAAGATACAAGCTTCCGAAATTACGTTTCGCTTCGAAATATCAACCCAATTTTCGGTATCGAATTCAAGAATAACAGCCCCCGATGTTGGCAGATTATCGATTTGTTCCTTCAAAAAGCGATTTGGAAGATCGGTAAATACTTGGTTATGACCAAAAATAAACAAATTACCAACCCTATTGTCGGTTGCTCGAATAATTTCTAAAATATCGTCCAACGAATCGCCATAAATAGTGGAATCTATCTTAATATTCTCAAAAGGATAGCGTAACTCACGTGCCACAATCATTGCCGTACTATATGCTCTTACAGCAGGACTGCTAGCAATAAGGTCGGGGGCAATCTTTCGCTCTCTAATTTTTTGCGAAACTAAAATAGTATTGTCAATACCAATCTCCTTCAAAGGTCTGTCCATATCCGATATCGACCCGTATGCCCAAGTGGACTTCGCATGGCGGATAATAATAAGTTTTTTAGTCATGTTTTAATGTTACTGATTACCAATATATCATTCATTCTCATCTATAATAACTAAAACCAAAATTACGGTATTGTTATTTCAATAAATATAACAAATTTTGCACGATTGCTCTTACAACAGAAAAATAAAATAAATAAGTTTATATGGAAACTATCGACGCATTGTCCGAAGTCGGAAGTCGGAAGTCGGAAGACGGGAGTCCGAAGTCCGAAGTCGGAAGTCGGAAGTCGGAAGCCCGAAGATGTAAGCATTATTATATCAACAATTAGTAATTTGCACATTTGTAATTTGCACATTTGTAATTTGTAATTAACAATGCACTACGAAGAAGTAATCGACTATATGTTCCATCAACTACCTATGTTTCACCGCATTGGCAAGTCAGCCTATAAGGATAATTTAGATACCGCAGTTTACTTCGATAAGCATTTCAATTTTCCGCACCGAGCGTATAAAACCATTCATGTAGCTGGCACCAATGGCAAAGGTTCGGTTTCGCACGTGTTGGCGGCAATTTTGCAAACGGCTGGTTATAAAACAGGTTTATTTACTTCGCCGCATTTAAAGGATTTTCGCGAACGCATTCGAGTAAACGGATGTATGATTTCTAAAGATGCAGTAATTGAGTTTGTGGAGCAAAATATGTCTATTTTTGAACAAATAAAGCCTTCGTTTTTCGAAATGACCTCGGCATTAGGATTCCAGTATTTTAAACAAGCCGACGTTGACATTGCCATTATTGAAGTTGGCATGGGCGGAAGGCTCGATTCTACTAACATTATCAACCCAATTTTATCGGTTATTACAAACATTGGTTTCGACCATACCGAATTCTTAGGCAACACGTTAGCGAAAATAGCTACCGAAAAAGCAGGAATAATTAAGCCTGAAACGCCCGTAATTATTGGTGAGTACAACGCCGAAACTTGGCCAGTTTTTATTGATGTTACCTCCAAATTAAATTCACCAATCACTTTAGCAGAAAAACAGTATATAATTGATAATACGGTAAATACATCCGACGGAATGCAAATATTTCAGGTTAAAGCTGATTCTACAATTGTTTTTCCCGACCTAACACTCGATTTAGCAGGCTTTTATCAGCAAAAAAATGTATGCACAGTTTTGGCTTCGGTCGATAAGCTTCAATCGCTAGGATTCGAAATAGGGAAAACGCATATTTACAATGCATTAAAGCAAGTTGCATTACTTACAGGTTTGATGGGTCGATGGCAAATTATAAATAACAGCCCGTTAACTATTTGCGATACTGGGCATAATATCGATGGAATAACATGGGTTTTAAATCAACTTAAATCGTTGCCGTACAACAAATTGCATATAGTTATTGGCGTTGTAAACGATAAGGACATTTCGTCGATTTTACAGCTTCTGCCACAAACTGCCACGTACTACTTTACTAATGCCTCAATTCCACGTGCTTTGGAGGCAAATAAGCTTGCAACAATGGGAGGCGAGTATGGCTTGCACGGGTTATGCTACTATACAGTAAAACAGGGTTTTGATGCTGCAAAGGCAATCGCTGCGCCCAACGATATAATATTTGTAGGCGGCAGCACATTTGTAGTAGCTGAGGTTTTGTAGTTTACCGCAACTCAATCGTTATAACCACCAGAGCTGTATAGCTCCTTCCTATGCGTAACCGATGTATTCCTCGAATACTTCCATTCGTTTCGTTCGCGCTTTAAAATAATTGCCGAACCTTGTTTATACTTTTTGCTAATTACCTTATTGCTCTTGAAATTTTGCTTATAATAGGTTGATCGCGACCCAATTGCACGCTTCTTAACTGAATGCCCACAAGTATCGTACTTACCCACTCCACACGACATTGCAGTCAAACAAAATACAATTAACACTATAATTTTTACTTTCAACACGTTAACGTCTTCAAATTATTGATATTTAGACACATATAAACACGGTATTGCAAATTTCGGAGAGCCAAAAATAACATATTCTTTTCACTACTTTTTTTCATTTTAAAAAGAATTGCAAAAAAACAACGTTAATAGTTTAGAAAAGTGCATAAAAGCGCTAAATTTGAAGAACCTCCAATTTATAAATACCGCAAACTCATGATACGTTTATACTATAAAAATCAAAATACGGTAATCAAAACCGCCAAAATTTTACCAATAAGCCATTCCGAAAAATTACTATGGATTGATTTACAGAACCCTTCGATTGAAGAAGTAGATGAAATAGAAAAACTATTCGCTGTTAACATCCCTACACGAATACAACAGGAAGAAATTGAATCGAGTTCGCGTTACACCGAAACCGACGAGTATATTATTGCCAACTCAAACTTTATTCAGTTTTATGCCAATAACAAGTACGAAAACGTGCATGTTTCTTTTATTATTAAAGATGAACTACTTATAACATATCGCGAAGGTTCCTTACAATCGTTTGCCGAATGTGTAAAGAAAATTAAGACCAACCCCAAAACCTTTGTGAATGGTAAAATGATATTATTGGCGATATTTGAAACCCGTGTAGATATGGATGCCGACACTATCGAGGCGTTTTCGAGGCAAATATCATTAATAAGTAAACAATTATCGGAAAGCCAGTACGACAGTACTTTAGCATTTAAACAAATAGCTGCATTACAAGAAACTTCCATGCAATTACGTGCGAATATAATCGACAAACAGCGCGTAACATCATCTATATTAAAGAGTAATGAGTTTAATTCCGAAGAACGAGATCGCCTGCGAATTCTAATTAAGGACATAACCTCGCTGGTTGAACATACTATTTTTTTATTCGAACGTCTTGAGTATCTTCAAAATACAGTTTTGGGGCTTGTTAATACCGAGCAAAACAAAATAATTAAACTATTCACCATTGTTTCGGTTATATTTATGCCTCCAACGCTAATTGCCAGTATTTACGGCATGAACTTTAAGTATCTTCCCGAACTGGACTGGAAAATAGGATACCCATTAGCTATATTACTGATGATTAGCTCATCATTATTGATTTTGGTACTTTTCAGAAAACGAAAATGGTTGTAATTTTTTTGCATTTCATTTTATTTCATATTACGGATACAATACTTCGGTACATTTTTGTAACTTATTAATAATAAATAACTTGAAATAATATTAACAAGTTGATATATTTTTATATTTCTATTTATTTCTAATTTACCAACATCCCTACCACCCTTTTGTCAATCGGAAATGTAACATCCTTTTCACTAAGTTCATTTATCGATTTCCATCTAAACGATTGACTTCCATTTATATCTTGAGGAAAATCGAACGGCGATTCGGAAATTTTGATTCGAATGGGTTCGGTAAATCGGGCTCTGTAATAAATGCTAATCAATTGAGCATTATCGTAAAACAATGCCTTTTGGTAATAATCGGTTGTGTAATAGTGTTCTAAAATTTCTATCGACTGCCCAAACTCTTCAATAGCCTCGCGTTTAAGGCAATCAGCGGCACCTTCGCCAAATTCGAGTCCGCCACCCGGAAATTTTGTCATTCTCGAGTCTGCCATATACTCATCGCTTAAAAGAACTTGGTTTTGTTTGTTAATTATTATGGCATAAACCCTTATAATGAATCTGTTGCTTGTCATAATTTTGATTTTATGTAATTTTCAATCTCTTCAATATTTTCTGGATTAAACCATGGCATTTCTTTATCGCGCGAAAACCAACCTATTTGGCGTTTAGCATACCTTCGCGTGTTGGTTTTTATTTGTTCAATAGCTAAATCTAGCGAAATTTTCCCATCGAGATAATCGAATATTTCGCGATAACCAACTGTTTTTAAAGCATTTGTATTACGTATTGATAGTAAGCTTTTTACTTCGTTAACTAACCCATCGGTAATCATTTTATCAACGCGACTATTAATTCGCTCGAACAGATCCGCTCTATCGCGATTAACGCCCAACTTAATAATTTTAAAATTTCGCTCGCGTTTAGGTGCAGTTAGCAACGACGAATATGGTTTACCTGTCATTAAGCTTACTTCAATAGCTTTAAGCATACGATTTGGGTTTCGCAAATCAACTTTTTGATAATGAACAGGATCCAGCACTTTTAATTTTTTACGAAGAAACTCAATGCCTTCATTATTATATTGTTGTGTAAGTTGTTCTCGCAAAGCAATGTCCACAGTTGGTAACTCATCAATTCCATTACACACAGCATCAACATAAAGCGTTGAACCTCCTACCATTAAAGCAGTATTTCTGTTACGGAAAATTTCATCGAGTTTCTGTAACACTTCCATTTCGAACATACTTACGTTGTAATAATCGTTTGCCGATAATTTTTTTACGAAATGATGCTGCACCAACGCCAGTTCATCATCCGATGGAGCGGCAGTACCATTATGCATTTCGGCGTATAACTGTCGCGAATCGGCCGAAATAATTTCAGTACCGAAATTTTGAGCTAACTTAATACCTAACATGGTTTTACCCACTGCCGTTGGTCCAACAATTACTAAAAGATTTTTTGTTGAAATCATGTTATTGCTTGATAATTAGTTTACAAAAGTAAGTTTTTACTCTGTATTTCTTCGAATAATCAAATTCATAATTTCTGTCTTAGCCAAAACTATGTTAAGTAACATAACCTTTTTCTATTTCATACTGCAAAGTGTTTTTTTACTTGTTATATTTAAAAACTCAAAGTAATTATTTGGTACATGTTGTAATTGTCATATATATAATGTTTTACCTGCTGTTGTTATGAACATTCTTTATTTACTTATTGGAGTGAGTTTGTTTGCAGCGCTTATTTTTTTAGTGCTTTTTGTTTGGTGCGTAAAAACAGGTCAGTTCGACGATAATTACACACCATCGGTTAGAATATTGTTTGATGATGAAGTAATTGATAATAATTGATAATTATGATACTTAGATTATTCGTAATTCGCTTAAGTTCTTCGACATAAAACAATATTTCTAAGTATTTCTATTTCTATTTATTTCTACGTATTTCTCTTTATTTCTCTTTATTTCTATTTATTTCTAAGTAATTAATATATTGTATAACGTATGGATATTCAGAAGTTTAGTTACGATAATGCTATTGTTCGAAATTTTATTTGGGCTACCCTAGTTTGGGGAGCTGTTGCATTACTAATGGGTTTGCTTGCTGCATTGCAGTTAGCATTTCCGATACATAACATGATATTCGAATACACGTCTTTCGGGCGAGTTCGTCCAGTGCATACCAATGCTGTAATTTTCGCTTTTATAGGAAACGCAATGTTTGCAGGCATTTATTACTCGCTGCAGCGATTGCTAAAAGCTCGATTGTTTAACGATACGTTAAGTAAAATTCATTTCTGGGGTTGGCAACTAATAATTGTGTTAGCCGCTGTTACTCTGCTTGCTGGCTTTACCACTGGTAAGGAATATGCCGAGCTTGAATGGCCAATCGACATTTTAATTGCAATTATTTGGGTTGTTTTCGGTTGGAACATGATAGGAACCATTATTAAACGTCGCGTAAAGCATATTTATGTTGCAATATGGTGGTACTTAGCCACTTTTATTGGTGTAGCGGTGCTGCATATAGTAAACTCGGTGGAATTGCCAGTTACCTTGTTTAAAAGTTACCCATTTTATGCCGGTGCGCAAGATGCTGTTGTTCAATGGTGGTACGGACACAACGTCGTAGCTTTTTTTCTTACTACGCCATGGCTGGGAATAATGTATTACTATTTACCAAAAGCAGCCGAACGACCAGTTTATTCGTACCAGCTGTCAATCATTCACTTTTGGTCGCTCATCTTTTTATATATGTGGAGTGGTCCGCATCATCTTCTAAATCAGGCATTACCCGAGTGGGTTCAGGCACTGGGAGTTACGTTCTCAATAATGCTCATTGCACCTTCTTGGGGCGGCATGATAAACGGCTTACTTACACTTCGCGGCGCATGGGACAGGGTTCGGGACAGTGCATCGCTTAAATTTATTGTGGTAGCGCTTACGGCTTATGGCATGGCAACTTTCGAAGGCCCTATGATGGCTCTAAAAAGCGTAAATGCAATTAGTCACTTTACCGATTGGACTATTGCTCATACACACATTGCTGGCATGGGATGGAACGCTGGTTTAATTTTTGGAATGATGTACTGGCTTGTGCCTAAGCTGTTTAAAACAAAGTTGTATTCCGAGAAGTTGGCAAATACACATTTTTGGATTGCAACATTGGGTATATTGCTCTTTGCCATACCATTATATTGGGCAGGTATTACACAATGGCTTATGTTGCGCGAATACAATGCCGACGGTTTGTTGGTTTACCCAAACTTTTTGGAAACATCGGCACAAATACACCCAATGTACGTGTTTCGGATTGTAGGCGGAACGTTGTTTCTAACTGGCTTCTTGTTATTTTTCTTCAATATTATAAAAACCATTAAGGCAGGAAGCCTAATAGCCAACGAGGCTGCAGAAGCACCTGCACTCGAAAACGTTGAAACACGCAGTGCAGCCAGCGAAACCGTTCATCGATGGTTGGAGCGCAAAAGTGTGCGGTTTTCAATTCTGGTTTTCATTGCGTTAGCCATTGGTGGAGCAGTAGAAATTATCCCTATGTTGAAGGTGGAATCGAACGTGCCAAAAATTTCCACTGTAACGCCTTATTCTCCACTGGAATTAGCCGGACGAGATATCTATATCAGTAATGGGTGCCATAATTGTCATTCTCAACAAGTTAGACCGTTACGGTACGAAACCGACCGCTATGGCGAATACTCCAAAATAGGCGAGTTTGTTTACGATCACCCTTTTCAGTGGGGTTCGCGCCGTATTGGCCCCGATTTGGCACGTGCAGGTTACCTCGGAAGTTCTACCTATAAAACAGCCGTTTGGCATTATAATCACTTTCTTAAACCACGTGAGATGAACCCTCAGTCGATAATGCCTGCGTATCCATGGTTTATAACCAACCGCGTAAATTTAAACGATATTCCATTGAAAATTAAGGCTATGCAAACATTGGGTGTTCCCTATAAAGTGGAATACGATAAAGTTGCCGTAGCCGATTACATAAAACAAGCCGAAAAAATTGTTGCCGAACTAAAAGCATCGGGGGTGATTATAACTTCCGATAAGGAAATGATTGCCATGATAGCTTATTTACACAAACTTGGAAAAGATATATCGCCAGAAGGAAAAAAAAGGTTGTAAAAAAAGGTTGTAAAAAAAGGTTGTAAAAAAAGGTTGTAAAAAAAGGTTGTAAAAAAAGGTTGTAAAAAAAGGTTGTAAAAAAAGGTTGTAAAAAAGGTTGTAAAAAAGGTTGTAAAAAAGGTTGTAAAAAAAGGTTGTAAAAAAGGTTGTAAAAAAGGTTGTAAAAAAAGGTTGTAAAAAAAGGTTGTAAAAAAAGGTTGTAAAAGTTGTAGGGGTTGTAAAAAAAGGGTTATACAACCTCTACAACCCCTACAACCCCTACAACCTCTACAACCTCTACAACCCCTACAACCTCTACAACCTCTATAACCTCTACAACCCCTACAACCCCTACAACCTCTACAACCTCTACAACCCCTACAACCTCTACAACCT
>JANYAP010000051.1 GCA_025361285.1 Bacteroidales bacterium
GCGCTCTCATGAGCGAAAGCGAATAAAAAAGTAACAAGAAAAAAATTTGAAACTCCTTATAAAT
The DNA here is from genome assembly GCA_025361285.1 of Bacteroidales bacterium. Taxonomy (GTDB): domain Bacteria; phylum Bacteroidota; class Bacteroidia; order Bacteroidales; family JAAUTT01; genus JAAUTT01. The sequence continues at coordinate 65 of JANYAP010000051.1, forward strand.
ATTGACTTACAACTATGTTTTTAACATTTTAATGAGTTTTATTAGTAACATTATATAAACAACGCAATAAATAATCTGATATATTAAATTCATAAAGCACTAATATACTGTTAATCACATCTCGATTATTCGCAGGCTCATGATAACGCTGCATGAGTTCTTGGCTCTTTGTTCTTGTTTCTTGTTTCTTGGCTCTACACATTATATTAAGGCTGCTCGATACAAAAAAGTTTGATTACACTTGATTAAATATTTTTGTTAAATTTGCATAATCTACCTTAAATTACCTATCTAATGCTTATAAACGTTATCCAACAAACAATTATGATTACCAGTTTGGTAATGGTAATGATGTTGTTGATTGAATATTTTAATGTGCTAACTAAAGGCAAATGGGGTACTAGCCTTTATAAATCGAAGTTTAAGCAGGTGTTTTTTTCGGCCTTGTTGGGGCTTATACCTGGTTGCATAGGCGGGTTCGCGGTTGTGTCGATGTTTACCCATAATCTCGTTAATTTAGGAGCACTTGTTGCTACAATGATTGCATCGAGCGGCGACGAAGCTTTCGTGATGTTTTCCATGATGCCCAAAACAGCTATTATTTTAAATGTGGTTATTTTTGGTGTAGCCATCGTTGCTGGGCTGATTACTAATTTGTTTGTAAAATCCTATCCAATTGCATATTCCGATACAGCACACATGGTGGTACACCATCAGGAAATAAATTCCGACGCACATTCGTGGAAAAACATTCGAGTAAACATCGCAAATATATCATTCCCAAGAGCCATATTGGTTTTAGGTTTATTTATGTTTCTTTTTGGTATAATTACTGGTCAATTTGAGCACGGTGGACACGAAATTGGAGAACCATCCACTGCTACTCATTCCGAATGGGGACTCGAAAATTTACTGTTCGTAGGTTTATCCATAATAGTATTATACATATTACTAATTGTAGATGAGCATTTTCTGGAAGAACACCTTTGGGAACACATTATTAAAAAGCACTTTGTAAAAATTTTCCTTTGGACGTTTGGCGCTTTGATAGGTATTGAATTACTATTACATTATCTCGATATCGGTCTATGGCTTCAAAATAATTTGCTAATTGTTTTATTTATAGCTGTTTTAGTTGGTTTAATACCCGAATCGGGACCACATTTGATATTTTTAACATTATTTTTTAATAACACCATTCCATTTAGTATTCTTTTGGCCAATTCCATAGTGCAGGACGGTCACAGTGCCCTTCCTTTAATGGCCGAATCGAAAAAAAACTTTTTTTTAATGAAAGGAATTAATCTTTTTGTTGGTTTAATTGTTGGATTAATGGGCTATTTTATGGGATGGTAATGAAATTTTTAATTGTCGATTTTTAATTTTTTATTTTTAATTGTCACGCATAAGTCATTTGTAATCTGTAATTTATAATCAGTCATTTATCATTATTTATATGAAATACGATTTAATAGTAATAGGAAGTGGTCCAGGCGGATACGTAGCAGCTATTAGGGCTTCGCAATTAGGTTTGAAAGTTGGCGTAGTTGAACGCGAAAATCTTGGAGGTATATGCCTTAATTGGGGGTGCATTCCAACCAAATCGCTTTTAAAAAGCGCTCAAGTGCTTGAATATGCGCAACATGCTGCCGATTACGGCATTAAGCTAGAAGGTACAGCAAAGCCCGACTTCACCAAAATTGTTGAACGTAGCCGTGGTGTAGCCGATGGTATGAGTAAAGGCATTCAGTTTCTTTTTAAGAAAAACAAAATAGAAACTATTTTGGGTACAGGCAAACTACTTAATAATAAAATAGTTGAAGTAACCGATAAAGAAGGTAAAAAAACTCAGGCTAGTGCCGACAATATAATTATAGCAACCGGAGCCCGATCGAGAGAACTGCCTAACCTTAAACAGGATGGCGTAAAAGTTATAGGTTACAGGCAGGCAATGAACTTAGCTAAGCAACCAGCCTCGATGATAGTAGTTGGTTCGGGCGCTATAGGTAGCGAATTTGCCTATTTTTACAATACCATTGGTACAAAAGTAACGTTGGTTGAATTTCTTCCCAATATTGTTCCTTTGGAGGACGAAGAAGTATCGAAGACATTAGAGAAGTCGTTTAAAAAGGCTGGGCTGAATATACTTACTAGCTCTACTGTTGAGTCGGTTGATACTTCTGGGACACTATGTAAGGTGAAAATTAAAACACCTAAAGGGGAGGAAATTCACGAGGCAGAAATAGTTCTATCGGCTGTGGGTATCGCACCCAACCTCGAAAATATTGGTATTGAGGAACTTGGCATTGAACTCGAAAAGGGAAGAGTTAAGGTTAATCAGTTCTACCAAACAAACATAGAGGGAGTTTACGCTATTGGCGATATTATTGCAACACAAGCACTTGCCCATGTTGCATCGGCCGAAGGTATTATATGCGTCGAAAAAATTGCAGGTCAAAACCCACATCCTATCGATTACAAAAATATTCCAGGCTGCACCTACACAAACCCCGAGGTTGCTTCGGTTGGCATGACGGAAAAAGCTGCAAAAGAGGCCGGATTCGATATTAAAGTTGGGAAATTCCCTTTCTCGGCTTCAGGAAAAGCCAGTGCTGCTGGAGCTAAGGACGGTTTCGTGAAAGTTATTTACGATGCCAAATATGGCGAACTACTTGGCGCTCACCTTATTGGAGCTAACGTAACCGAAATGATTGCCGAATTAGTGGTAGCCCGTAATTTAGAAACTACAGGACACGAAATTATTAAATCGGTGCACCCGCACCCTACAATGAGTGAGGCTATTATGGAAGCCACCGCAGCTGCTTATGGCGAAGTAATTCACTTGTAATTTATAAATATGCGATAATCACAGTAACGAAATAATCGACAATAAGAAAGGTTGTGTAAAAAAGTTAATTACACAGCCTTTTTTGTTGGTATTGCCACACAAACACAATTTTCTACTTGCTTTGGCGTTTTTATTTCGTACATTGTGGCAACCTTCAAAAATTAGCTAACTAACATAAAAAGCTATTAAACATGAAATCGACAAGTTCGTTAAATGGCTCAGTTTTGCATAATGCACTAGAAATGCTCGAAAATATTATTATTTCGACCTATGCAAATTTTAAATCACTCCACTTACTGGTCATAATCAGCATAATAACACTGGGATTTTTTCAGACTTCGTGCATAATTAATGCACAAGAACCTGTCCAAAAAATTCGAATCGACTTAACGCCTCTCGAAACGGGCTCGGTTGCTACTCAGTTCGATTTTGTATTAGATAAATCGAGCAAATTCGAGGACAGCCGCGTAGTGAAGGCTTTTTGGCTTACACGCTTAAAAGCTCATGTTGTGGATACAATAAAAACAGGTAATAAAAAACTCTCCGAAGCCCAAAAAACAATAGTAAAAAATCAATTAACCATCGATTCGTTGCAAGCCAGTATTATAAGCATAAATACAGATCTGGCCACTATTAATAGCGAAAAAAACAGCATGAAACTGTTCGGTGTACTAATCCATAAAAACATCTACAACACTATTATATGGTTAATTATTAGCGGGTTAGTAGTACTACTTGTTATATTGAGTGTTCTATTTAAAAGAAGCAATTCCGTTACAACACAGGCCAAAACCGACTTGGAAGAGCTTAAAGAAGAGTACGAAACACATCGCAAAAGAGCCCTCGACCGAGAAGCTCAATTGTCGCGAAAGCACTTAGATGAAATTATTAAATTAAAGAAGTAGAATAAATAAAAACTTCATTGCAGCTTATTTTATGTTGCAATTTGATGGTTAATAATTGCAATATTATTTAATATCATACACCATTAATTGTTCACTGCCAAAAATTTAACAGATTTATGCTTGTTAATTTCTTGCCAAATAAACATTTCTAAGAAAACTAAAGAAAGAAAATTCTCGAACATGGTTGTAATAATAAAATAAATTGTATTTTTGCAGTCCATTTTACGATGGATTATTACGTATTAGCATATTAATTAAAAACTTAGATACAAGGTGGACACTTTGAGTTATAAAACGGTTTCGGTAAATAAGGCAACCGCAAATAAGGAGTGGATTGTGGTTGACGCAACAAATCAAACGTTGGGTCGATTCTCTTCAAGAGTTGCACAAATCCTTAGAGGAAAACATAGGCCTAGTTATTCCGAACACGTAGATTGCGGAGACAACGTGATTGTTCTTAATGCAGACAAAGTTCGGTTAACTGGTAAAAAATGGTCCGATAAAGTATATATCAGATATACAGGATACCCAGGAGGTCAGCGTTTTGCAACCGCAAAAGAATTAATGACAAAACATCCGATTGCATTAGTAGAAAAATCGGTAAGAGGCATGCTTCCAAAAAATCGTTTGGGCGATGCTATCTACGGTAATCTACACGTATATGCAGGAACTGAGCATCCTCATGCAGCTCAACAACCAAAGGAATATAATATTAATACAATCAAATAGTTGGTATGGAAGTTACTAATGCAATAGGGAGAAGAAAAGCAGCAGTTGCCCGTGTTTACCTCACTCCAGGTAAGGGTAATATTATAATTAACGAAAGAGATTTCAAAACATATTTCCCAAATTCACTACTTCAGTATATTGTTGAGCAACCACTTCATTTATTGGAAATTGCTCAAAAGTACGATATCAAAGTAAACCTCGACGGTGGTGGTATTAAGGGTCAGGCCGAAGCTTTGCGTTTGGGCATTACTCGTGCGCTAATTAAAATTGACGAAACCTGTAAACCAAAATTAAAACTTGCTGGTTTTACAACTCGCGATCCTCGCGAAGTAGAACGTAAAAAACCAGGTCGTCCGAAAGCACGTAAACGCTTCCAGTTCAGCAAACGTTAATCGATATTATACGGTAGTTTAGTATCTAAATTGTTAAGACTTTCCAATGTTTTGGAGCTACTTAGCAATTGGTGAAAGAGAATGTAAACAATTAAAAAATAGTAAATGTCAAGAGTATCAGTTCAACAATTATTGGATGCAGGTGTGCATTTTGGCCACCTTCGCAGAAAATGGAATCCAGCCATGGCGCCTTATATCTTCATGGAAAAGAACGGAATCCATATTATCGATCTTCATAAAACTCAGGCAAAGCTTGAAGAAGCTGCTTTAGCACTTAAAGCAATTGCAAAATCGGGTCGCAAAATATTATTTGTAGCCACAAAAAAGCAAGCTAAAGATATTGTTTCCGAACGTATCCAGTCAATTAACATGCCTTACGTAACCGAGCGCTGGCCAGGTGGTATGCTTACCAACTTCCCAACCATTCGTAAAGCAGTTAAAAAGATGTCGACCATCGATAAAATGGCTACCGACGGTACATTCGACAACCTTTCGAAACGCGAAAAACTACAAATAGGACGTCAACGTGCTAAACTCGAAAAAAACTTAGGAAGTATTGTGGATCTAACTCGTTTACCAGCTGCACTATTCGTAGTTGACGTTTCCAAGGAACATATCTCGGTTCGCGAAGCAAAACGTTTAAACATACCAGTATTCGGTATGGTTGATACTAACTCGGATCCTAACTTAGTTGATTTTCCAATTCCAGCAAACGACGATGCTTCGGCTTCAATATCATTAATAATCGATGTTGTTAGTGCTGCAATTCAAGAAGGTTTGGGCGAACGTAAAAACGAACGCGACAAAGAAGATGGCGATAAGCCTGAAGGTGGAAAAGCCGATAAGAGTAAAGCTCGTAAAGGTGGCGACAAACCAAAAGCTAGAACTGAAAATCAACCACTTGAAGAAGAGGAATTAGCTATGCCAAAAGCCAAATTGGAAACTGGCATAATTAAAAAGATAGCTAAGAAAGTTAAAATAGACGAATAACAATAAAATATACAATATATTATGGCAATTACTGCTGCAGAAGTTAACAAACTTCGTCAAATGACTGGTGCTGGAATGATGGATTGCAAAAAAGCTCTGGAAGAAGCAAACGGCGATTACGAAAAAGCCTCAGAAATTATCCGCAAAAAAGGTCAATTAGTTGCTGCAAAGCGTGCCGACCGCGAAGCTACAGAAGGCGTTGTGCTTGCAAGTATTTCGGCCGATGCTACTTTTGGTGCTCTTACCGTTGTTTGCAGCGAAACCGATTTTGTTGCTAAAAACGAAAGCTTTGTTGCATTTGCTAAGTCGATTAACGATTTAGCTGTTGCAAACAAACCTGCCGATATAGCTGCTCTTAAACAATTAAAACTCGACAATTTAACTGTTGCCGATGTAGTTATGGGCAAGGTTGGTACAATTGGCGAAAAAATAGATCTTATTATTTATAATAAAATTGAGGCCGCTCAGGTTATTGCTTACATACATCCAGGTAACAAACTGGCTACAATGGTTGGTTTCAACAAAAAACTTTCCGATGCGCAAATAGGCAAGGACATTGCAATGCAAATTGCTGCTATGAGTCCCGTTGCCGTTGATAAAGACGTTGTTCCCGCCGAAGTTGTTGCTAAGGAAAAAGATATAGCCTTGGAACAAACTCGCTTAGATAAAAAGAACGAAGGTAAACCAGCTAATATTCTGGAAAAAATTGCCGAAGGTCGTCTCGAAAAATTCTTTAAGGAAAGCACCTTGTTAAACCAGGAATTTATTAAGGATTCGAAGGTTACCGTTCGCGAATATTTGAAAAGTACCGATAAAGACCTAACAGTAACACAATTTGTGCGTTACACACTTAACGCTTAAAATTATTAAGCTGTTTATTATATAGAAGAGAGAGCCGAAAGCTCTCTTTTTTTTGCTACCTACTATTAAAAGCAAACATGTTTTCTTTTAATAAGTTTTATATTTGCACAATTGACAAAAGTAAAGTAAATACATAGAACTTGTAATTAAATATGTTATATTAAATGTTTGAGAAACAAACCCTCTACCAAAGCAATCTTAGAAAGTATGCTGTCATTCCGACGTAGGTCGAAATAACACTTAATTACATGAGTTATTTTATTACGCCGTCATGAATTTTTCTACAGATATTAATTAGTTAATAATCAAATTATTATAAAATGGCAACATACAAACGGATTTTATTAAAACTTAGCGGCGAGGCATTAATGGCCGACAAACCTTATGGCATTGACACACAACGCTTAATAGAATACGCTGAGCAAGTGAAAGAAGCTGCTAATTTAGGGGTTAAAATAGGTATTGTAATAGGTGGAGGCAATATTTTCCGCGGTTTGCGCGGCGTAAGCGCTGGTTTCGACCGGGTTAAAGGCGATTATATGGGAATGCTTGCCACAGTTATTAATGGTTTAGCAATTGCAAGTGCTCTGGAAAGTATTGGAGCTAAAGCCCGCGTGCTTACTGCAATAGGTATGGAGCCTGTTGGCGAGCGATATAGCAAGCAAAAAGTGGAGGATGCATTTGCCAATGGCGAAATAGTAATTTTTACGTTTGGCACTGGTAATCCGTACTTTACAACCGATACCGCTTCGGCATTACGCGCCGTTGAAATGGATGCCGAAGTTCTATTAAAGGGAACCAGAGTTGACGGCGTTTATACTGCCGACCCTGAGAAAGACCCAAAGGCCGTAAAATTCGACGAAATAACGTTCGACGAAGCATATACACGAGGCTTAAATGTAATGGATATGACCTCATTTACAATGTGTAAGGAGAATAATTTACCTGTAATAGTTTTCGATATGAACCAAAAAGGGAATCTGAAACGACTTCTATCTGGCGAAAAAATTGGAAGCTTGGTAAAGGTTAAATAATCGGTCGGAAATTTATTTTTTTATCTTTGTTCATTTTTAACAACAAATACCTAAAAACTTCAAGTTTATGGAAGAAGAAGTTGAATTATATATCGACGACGCTAAGGAAATGATGGAGAAAGCACTTATTCATCTATCTAACGAGTTAATTAAGCTTCGCGCAGGCAAAGCTAACCCTAATATGCTTGATGCAATTTTTGTTGATTATTACGGAGCTAGTTCTCCATTAGCTAATGTTGCAAATATAAACACTCCCGATGCCAAATCGCTGGTTATTCAGCCTTGGGATCGGAAAATGATTGGGCCTATTGAAAAGGCTATTCTTGCTGCAAATATTGGTGTTACACCCATGAATAACGGCGACTTAATACGGTTAAACCTACCTCCACTTACCGAAGAACGTCGCAAACAATTGGTTAAAACTACTAAACACGAAGGCGAAAACGCCAAAGTAAGTATTCGTAATGCTCGCCGCGATGTAATTGAAGAGATTAAAAAAATGCAGAAGAACGGATTAGCCGAAGACGCTGCCAAAACATACGAGGAAAAGGTTGAAAAGCAAACCGATATTTATAACAAAAAAGTTGACGAAATATTGGTTAGAAAAGAAGCCGAAATTATGACTGTTTGATGGTTAAGTAGATATTGTTTTAGAAAAGTTATTTCGCTTCGAAAACGCTAGTGTTGACTATGTAAGATATTGAATATAAATAGCCCGACTAAATTGATTGATTTAGTCGGGCTGTTAATTTTATTGCAATCCCATTTTTAATATGTTATTTATTTTCAATTGTATAACATCCATGGTACATGCTTTTATTGTCAGGAAAATTAAGTTTCAAATGATCTAACACTACCACTTTCCCCTTTTTAAAACCAGTTAGAATAAGTGCTATATCCTTATCGGATAGTTTATTACCAGAGATATAAAATACTTCCTCGTCTGATTTGCCCTGATTAAAGAAAATTCTAAATTCGACAACATCAAAAATTGGCTTAAGTCCTTCGTTATAAGATACATGAAGTTCACGATTCGCTTTTAATTCACTTAAAGTGATTTTATTTCCAATAGACATAACTTTTCCTCCTACTTCAAACGAATTTGCTGACGGTAAAGTAACAGCTTGAAACTTTTGCGATGATTCGTTACCATTTTGTTTAGTCGTAATGGTTAAAGCCCCGTCTTTAGAAGGAATTATAAAATACTCGCCATTTTGTTTTTTAATTTCGCCCTGGTCTGCCGTTATTTCAAAATCGCCAGTAAGTTCAACATTAATAGGGTTGTAGGCAAATTTATAAACGAAATTATTTTTTAAAAAAACTTTCGGCAACGGTGGTGGAGGTGGTGAATTTGGTGGCGGTATTGGGGGTGTGGTTGAAATAGTATCATTTGTACCCTGTTTACTCTTTCCGTTAAAACATGCAACCCCAATAAAAAGTATTGCAACAACCGGAATTAAAGCTAGAAATTTTAACTTTGCTTGCTGATTAAATTTACTTTTAGTCATCATAATCATTCGTTTTTTAATTAATGAGTGGTTAAAACTTGAAGAAAGACAGATGAGTCGTTCTTCGGTTACCTGATTAATAAGGAGTGCTTGGTACTTGAGCTTGTCAATTCCAGTACTAAGTGCTCCTTCATCTGCTAAATATTCATGCACCAGTTGCATCGAGTTACGCATCATCCAAACTAAAGGATTAAACCACATTACGGCCGCTAGTAATTCAATCATTATAAGGTCGATGGAATGATATTGTGAAGCATGAATTTTTTCGTGAGATAATATTTGGGCCTTTTCGTTGGGTAATATTTGATCGGAGTTAGTAAATATTAAATTGAAAAATGAGAATGTACTTTTATACTTTTTGTTATTGATAATAAGATAATTACCTTGCTTTTCGCGTTCCGACTTTAAAGCCACAATGCACAATGTAATTACTTGATATACAATATTAAACAGTAGCAACACACAAACAATGAAGTAGAACCATTTTATTAGTAGCCACCAATTAACATTTGAATGGCGTATATTGCTATTAACTATTGCATTACCAAATATTTGAGGTTTTATTTCTCCATTATCTAAACTTGTAATCGAATAGTTTTTCGCCTCATTAATATATTGTTTTTCAAACACATCTATATTTATTCGGTAACTATTTAACGGCATTAAAACAGCAATTGCAATCGACGCCAAAAGATAAACCCGCATTAGCCTGAAATTGGTTTCGTTGCGAGAAATTATACGAAAAATTATATAAGTAACACTTATGCAAAGTGTTGAAACTACTAGATATTGTAATGCGCTCATATTATTGCTTTTGTTTTAAAATTTCGTTTTCCAACATTACTTTTAACTCTTCGAGCTCGGTAATGCCAACATCCTTATTTTTAACAAACGACGCAACCAGTTGATTTAGCGATCCATTGAAAAAGCTTTTAAACGTGTACTTTAGCACATACTGTCCATAATCCTTTTTGGCAACAACTGCATAATAAACGTTGGTTTTACCAAAGCTCTTGTGCGATACATAGCCTTTTTTTTCGAGTACTTTAATTACCGTTGCCACTGTATTATAGGCGGGTTTTGGCTCGGGCAACACGTCGACAACATCGCTAACAGCGCCTTCTTTTATTGCCCATAGCGCTTTAAGTATATCTTCCTGTGCTTTTGTAATTTCTTTCATGAAAATTATATTTGATACAAATATACTATAATTATATTAATATAACTATAATTATAGTATTAATTTCAAAATTTATCTAATAAATTACACCAAATGTAATAAAATTTGTATTGTAGAAAATAATATCTAAATTTGTATTTTAACAAACAGTTTATGCACATTATATCTTTCAGAAGATTGAGGGAATTTTACGAGAATGATGAAAATTCGAAAGTTGCATTGCAAGACTGGTATAAACGATTAAGCAAAGCCGATTGGGATAATTTTTCGGAGGTAAAACGAACATTTAATTCTGCTGATTCTGTAGGCAATTCAAGGTTTGTATTTAATGTAAAAGGAAATCATTATCGTATTGTAGTTCAGATACTTTTTACTATAAAACGGGTTTATATACGATGGGTGGGAAACCATAAAGATTATAGTAGTATTAAACAAATTGAAAATATATAGCTGAAAATGAAAGCAATAAGTGAAATAGAATATCGAAGAGCCACTTCACGGATTGAGGAGCTTTTGAAATCGGTAAATGATAATACACCTACGAATGACCCTAGTTTAATAGAACTAGTTGACATGTCGGATATTGTAGAAAAATATGAGAATCTGAATTATGCTATTGGTACACCATCGCTCAAGGAAGTTATTGAATTACGTATGTTTGAGCTAAAATTAAAACAGAAAGATTTGGCTGAAATACTCGAAACCAGTACTTCGCGAGTGAGCGAGTACCTTAATGGAAAACGCGATATAACTATCGAAATAGCTCGTGCATTGCACAAAAAGCTAAATATCGACAGTGATATTATTTTGCAGAGATAACCAATTAAATTTTAAGTAAATAGTAAATAGCATCTTATAGCTAAGAAATATAGTAAGAGTAGGTGGAGTATTGTTACTCGGTACTATTTACTCGGTACTTACCACTAATTCTTCCTCTCCAACTCCCTCAATGTATCGAGCTTTTTCTTTTCCAGGAAACTGTAAATATCGCCCAAATGTTCTTTAACACGTTTATTGCCAAATTCGTACACTTTACTAACTAATCCATCGAGGAAATCGCGATCGTGCGAAACCAAAATAAGTGTGCCATCGAAATCTTTCAGCGCACTTTTTAAAATATCCTTAGTTTTAATGTCGAGGTGATTGGTAGGCTCGTCGAGAATAAGCAGATTTACAGGTTCAAGCAATAACTTTATCATTGCCAAACGGGTTCGTTCGCCCCCCGAAAGAACTTTTACCTTTTTTGTTGAGTTGTCGCCTCCAAACATAAATGCCCCAAGTAAATCCTTTATTTTCGAGCGAATATCGCCACGTGCAACATCGTCGATAGTTTGAAAAACGGTAATTTCTTCGTCGAGCAGCGATGCCTGATTTTGAGCGAAATAGCCAATTTGCACATTGTGTCCGATGGTAAGGCTGCCGTCGAAATCAATTTCGCCCATTATGCTCTTAATTAAGGTCGATTTTCCTTCGCCATTTTTTCCCACAAACGCCACTCTTTCGCCGCGTTCGATAGTGAGTGATGCGTTTGCGAAAACGGTGTGGTTGCCGTAACTTTTACTCATACCTTCCAATATAATAGGGTAATTGCCCGAGCGTGGCGATGGCGGAAATCGCAACCGTAGCGACGAATTATCTTCTTCGTCAACCTCAATAATTTCGAGCTTTTCGAGCATTTTTACACGCGATTGCACCTGGTTTGTTTTGGAATAAGTGCATTTAAAGCGGTCGATAAAATCCTGATTATCGGCAATCATTTTGCGCTGCTCCTCGGCTTGTTTTTGTTGCTGTTCGCGACGCTCTTTTCGTAGTTGTAAGTACGTGGTATAGTTAACTTTATAATCGTAAATGCGCCCCATTGTAATTTCGATAGTACGGTTTGTAATGTTATCGACAAAGGCACGGTCGTGCGAAATAACAATTACCGCCTTGGCGCTGTTTACAAGAAATTCCTCGAGCCATTGAATCGACTCAATATCCATGTGGTTGGTAGGTTCGTCGAGCAGAATAAGATCGGGTTTTTGTAACAGTATCTTTGCCAGCTCTATGCGCATACGCCAGCCACCACTAAATTCGCCAGTTGGGCGGGTAAAGTCTTCACGCACAAAACCTAAGCCGAAAAGTATTTTTTCTACTTCGGCATCGTAATTTATTTCATCAATGGAATAAAATTTCTCGCTTAAAGCGGACACTTTTTCAATAAGTTCGTAATAACATGTTGATTCGTAATCGGTTCGTGAGGCAAGTTGATTATTAAGGTCGTCAATTTCGTGTTGCATTGCAAAAACGTGTGCGAATGCTTGTGCGGCTTCATCGAAAACTGTTCGGTTATCTTCGGTAAGTAAATGTTGTGGCAGATAGGCAATTACCGCATCTTTTGGTGTGGAAATATTTCCGGTTGAAGGATTTCGTTTTCCTGCAAGAATTTTTAACAAAGTCGATTTTCCTGCGCCATTTTTGCCCATCAATGCAATTCTATCCTTCTCGTTTATGGCAAACGATACATCTTTAAATAGAGTAGTTCCTCCGAATTCTACGCCAAGTCCGTCAACTGAAATCATTTAGTGTTTTTAATTTGAGGGCGCAAAGATAGTACTTTACTCGATGCAAAGAACATTGAGTTTAATAATCATTTTTAGAAAATTTCTGGCAGTAATCATCTATTTATCATTACTCTTTTTATTCCTAATAAATTGTACATTTGCGGAACATAATAACACTTAAAACCTTATGCCGCGCAAAATAATACATTTCGATTGGGCGCTTAAAAAGCTACTTCGTCAAAAGGCCAACTACGACATTTTAGAGGGTTTTTTAAGTGTACTGCTAAATCAGGATATTATTATTGATAACATTGTTGATTCGGAAAGCAACAAAGAGTACGATACCGACAAATACAATCGCGTTGATGTATTTGCCCAAACCTCAGCAGGAGAGCTTATTATTATTGAAGTGCAAGTTGATAGTGAGGTCGATTATTTTCAACGTATGGCTTATGGCACAAGCAAAGCTATTAACGAGTATATGGTTAGCGGCAACGAGTATATGCAGGTTAAAAAAGTATATTCGGTAAACATTGTATATTTTAATTTAGGACAGGGTAACGATTATGTTTACCACGGCATTACCGAGTTTAGAGGTTTGCATAATAACGATATTTTACAGCTTTCCGAAAAGCAAAAAAACGCAATGCCGTACCATAAGGTAGCCGATATTTTCCCTGAATACTACGTGCTAAAAGTAAACCACTTTAACGATATTGCTAAAGATAGTTTGGACGAATGGATATACGTGCTTAAAAACTCGGTTGTTGAAGATAGTTTTAAAGCCAAAGGCTTAGACAAGGTAAAAGAAGCCCTTTTATACGAAAATATGACCGATGCCGAAAAGCAGAACTATCAGGCTTTTATGGGACACCTACGTAAAGACAAAAGCACAATTTTTACCGCAAAACTTGAAGGAAGAATCGAAGGAAGAATCGAAGGAAGAATTGAAGGTAAAATTGAAGGTAAAGTTGAAGGGTTTAAAGAAGGCGAACTAATTGGCAAATTAAAAACCGCATTAAAAGCTTTACGCAAGGGGTTTGCAATATTCGATGTAGCGGAACTTACCGACCTGTCGGTCGCAACTGTTGAACAATTACAACTTTTGCTTACTAAATATGGCGCCGATGCCGAACAATATCTGAACGAGATACTTACCGATAAAAATTACTAAAAACCTCCGCTATATTATCAAACTCCAATTCCAACCCTACGCTACAAATATTCAACTATCTTTGCAGCCAAATTTATAAAATTATTATTTTGAAAACGTTCTCAGAATTAGGTGTTTCCGAGGCTTTTGTAAAAGCACTTACGGAAATGAACATTAACAGACCTACCGAAATACAATCTAAATCTATTCCATTTTTAATCGAAACCGGAACCGATTTTATTGGTCAAGCTCAAACAGGCACTGGTAAAACTGCTGCCTTTGGGCTCCCGCTATTGCAGTCGATTTATACCGATAGCGATAAAATTCAAGCGTTGATATTGGCTCCAACTCGCGAATTAGGCCAACAAATTGCTAAACAGTTGTTTAAGTTTACAAAGTATGTTCCCAAAAAAATATTTGTAGAATGCGTTTATGGCGGGGCACATATCGAGGAGCAAATAAGTGCATTACGTCGTCCAACACACATTGTTGTTGCCACACCAGGGCGATTAATCGACCTTTTAGACCGAAAAGCATTATCGATTAGTGCAGTAAAAACAATTGTACTTGACGAAGCCGACGAAATGCTTAGCATGGGTTTTAAAGACGAGTTGGATTGTATTCTTAAGCAAACCGCAGGTCGCCGCCACACATGGTTGTTTTCGGCAACAATGCCTCAGGAAATTAAGGCAATTATAAAAACGTATATGTCGCCAACCGCATTTAAAATTGAGGTTGATAAACTGGATGTTATAAATAAAAATATCGATCATCAATACGTTATTTGCGATACTACCGAAAAGTTAGATATTCTAGTGCACTTTCTTAAGTCGCAAGGAAAAAACCGAGGCGTAGTTTTCTGCAAAACAAAAAGTGGCGCGCAAGAACTTGCCAAACAATTAGTTGCCAAAAACTACCTTGCCGATGCATTGCATGGCGATTTGCTACAAATAGAGCGCGATAAGGTAATGCGAGCTTTTAAGAACGAAAAACTACAAATTTTGGTTGCTACCGATTTGGCTGCCAGAGGTATAGATGTAGAAAAACTTGCCTATGTAATTCACTACCAGATACCCGAAAAGATTGAGTATTACACACACCGTAGTGGACGTACTGCACGTGCCGGAAACAAAGGCTTGTCGATTAGTTTTATAAATAACAACGAGCTTGTTGAGTTAAAGAAGATACAGCATATTTTGGGTTTTCCTTTAAAAGAGGTTCACCGATAATTATATATGCCTGTAATTAAAATATTTACCGATGGAAGTTGCAATCCAGCCTGCAAAATAGGCGCCTGGGCTGCAATTTTACTTTTTGGCTCAAAAAAGGCGCAGTTGCATGGCAATGAGCAAAATACCAATCATCAACGTATGGAGCTATTGGCAGTAATTAAGGCAGTTGAGTTTGCCGACGCAAATTTTGGTAATGCACCAATAGAAATTTATACAGATAGTCAATACGTTGCGCGAATTACCGACCGTAAAGATAAACTAATTAAAAATGAGTTCATTACTAAACGTGGCAATCTACTCCACAACTCCGATTTAATAGAATTAATAATTCACCAAATTGAAGCTCATTCAATTACGTTTATTAAGGTTAAAGCTCATCAAAGGATTAATAATGAAGGCGATAACCGACTCGAGTTCAACCCAATTTCTTTTAATATAGAAGTTGATAAATTAGCGCGACTTATTGTAAGAGAAGAAGTTAGTAAAGTGGAACGAAATTGACAGATTATTTCCGAGTAATCCTCTAAATATGTAACTTCGTATCCTTAATTCTAAAATACTACAACTATGCGACATTTAACTTATGTTTTACTATTTATTTTAATTGGTATTATGTTTGAAAATAAAATTGTTAATGCACAAAAGTCCGAACGTTCGGCAATTGAACAAAAATATAAATGGAACCTAAAGGACATTTATCCGACGGACGAAGCTTGGAAACTAGCCTTCGAAAAGGTAAAAACCGATGCCGATAAAATTGAAAGCTATAAGGGTAAACTTGGCACTTCGGCCAAAACATTGTATGAGTTTCTGGAGTTTTCCACCTTATTAAGTAAAGAAATTGACAGGGTATATTCATATTCTGCAATGCAATCGGACGAGGACACTCGCGAAGAAAAATACCTTTCGATGATACAAGAATTGAGCCAGTCGCTAGCTGTTATTGGTGCCAAATCGGCATTTTCCGACCCTGAAATTCTTGCAATTGGTAAAACAAAGGTTGACAAGTTTTTACAAGACGATTCGCGCCTTTTATCATATCGAATGTATTTCGATAATTTGTTCCGCCAGCAGGCACATACACTATCGGAAAAAGAAGAAAAAATACTGGCGCAAGCATCGGTAATACTCGACGCTCCAGGCTCCATAAACAAGGTGTTTACCAATGCCGAGTTTCCGTACCCATCGGTAACGTTATCCGACGGAAAAACGGTAACACTCAACCAATCGGAGTTTTCGAAATGCCGCACATCGCCTATTCGTGCCGATAGGGAATTGGTTTTTACCACATTTTGGACATCTATGAGCCAATACAAAAAAACCATGGCTGAGCAACTGTTTTCGCAGGTTAATGGGCATATTTTTACTGCTCGAACACGCAACTACAACAGTTCACTCGAAAGTGCTCTCGATAACTACAATATACCTGTAAGTGTTTATAAATCACTAATATCGAACGTTAACAAAAATTTGGGAACTTTTCATCGTTACCTTAAGCTTCGTAAGCGAATGATGGGCCTTGACACTCTCAAATATTCCGACATGTATGCGCCTGTAGTAGAAGGCGTTAAGAAAAGCTTCACATTCGAAGAGTCTCAAAATATGGTAGTTAATGCGATGCAGCCTTTGGGAAAACCATATCAGAACGTGCTAAACAGGGCATATTCCGAACGTTGGGTGGATGTGTTTCCTTCAACAGGAAAGCGTACTGGAGCTTATTCGAACGGTTCTGTGTACGATGTACATCCATATATTCTTTTAAATTTTAACGGGCAATATAACGATGTAAGCACTTATGCTCACGAACTTGGTCATACCATGCACAGTTATTTTTCGAACACCACTCAACCATACCAAAACTCGAACTATTCGATATTTGTAGCGGAAGTTGCGTCGACCTTTAACGAAGCGTTACTAAGCGATTATGTGGTTGCAAACACCACCGACAAGAACGATAAACTATCTCTGCTAATGGATCGTTTGGATGGATTTAAGGGAACTCTTTTTCGCCAAACACAATTTGCTGAATTTGAGCTTACTATACACGAGAAAGCCGAAGCTGGCGAACCTTTAACTAGCGACGGTCTTAATAAAATTTATGGAGATATTTTAAACCGATACTATGGAAGCGACCTTGGAGTATGCCAAATAGATCCGATAGTGAACGTAGAATGGGCTTATATACCGCATTTTTACTACAATTTTTATGTTTACCAATATGCCACATCGTTTACAGCATCAATGGCTTTAGCCGAAAAAGTTATGAATGGCGAAAAAGGAATAGTTGAGAAGTATCTCGCTTTCCTTTCGGCTGGAAGCACCGATTACCCTGTAACATTACTCAAAAATGCTGGCGTTGACATGACCTCGAACGAACCTTTCGACAAAGCAATACAAGCAATGAACAAAATTATGGACGAAATTGAGGGGATAATTGGTGATGGGAAGATGGGAAGATGAGGAAATTACAGATGTGCAAATGACAAATGACAAATCACTTCCGACTTCGGTCTTTCGTCTTCCGTCTTCCGTCTTCCGTCTTCCGACTTCCGACTCACATACGACTATATGGATTACATACAACTTAACTGCAAAATACAGACCCACAACTTGCCGCTGTTTCAGCAAATGCTTATGCACGAGCTTGGAAACATTGGCTTCGAAAGCTTTTCGGAAACTTCCGATGGGCTTATAGCTTATATTGAATCAAAAAGTTTCGACGATTCGTTGGTAAATAATATCACATTTTACAACGATTTAGCGCTTGGTAATGTGGAGTTTACAAGCATCTTTATAAAAGATAGAAACTGGAACGAGGAATGGGAGAAGAATTTTCCGCCAGTTGAAATAGCCGATAAGTGCAATATACGAGCACCTTTCCACGCGCCTACAAACATGGCTTACGAAATAGTAATTGAGCCAAAAATGTCGTTCGGAACTGGTCATCACGAAACCACAAGCTTGATGATTGAACAGATGCTCGATATGCAATTTGTCGATAAGCAGGTGCTCGACATGGGTTGCGGAACTGGAGTACTTTCAATTATGGCATCGAAACTGAAGGCTGCATCAATTGTTGCAATCGATATCGATGAGTGGGCATACAACAATACAATCGAAAACTGTACAATTAATAATGCATATAACGTTGCTACTGAAATTGGCGACATCGATTTAATTTTGGGCAAACATTTCGACATTATTTTGGCCAACATAAACCGAAATATTTTGCTCAAGCAAATTGCGCATTATGCAGATTGTCAATCGAATAATGGAAATTTAATAATGAGCGGAATTTATTTAGAGGATCTTCCAATGATTCAGAAATGCGCTGAACAACAACACTATATGTTTGTAAAAGTTGTCGAAAAAAATAATTGGATTGCCGTTCTGTTCTGCAAAAAGTAACTTAGAAATGCTTTATATAGTTGCTATTGGCACAATTTAAAGCATTTCTTTATGCAATATTTCGGTACATATTTGCAACTTGCTTATAATTAACCTGTTTATTTCTGTTTATTTCTATTTATTACAAACATTACAAATTTAACGAACTATTTATATGAATAAGTATATCGCTCTGGTAGTCATATTACTTGCCGTTGCTCCGAGTGCGTTGGCTCAAAAATTCACTGGTTTTAAGGATACTGCAAGTTTTCCAAACGAACTTTCCACTATTCTTGGGGCTAACCTTCAAGTTGAAGAGGCAACCCTAATGACCAACTTTTCCCATTCGTGGCGTGGCAATGTATTTTCGTTAAATGAAAAGGCCGATATTATGCAATTGGCCAGTTTAATGTACGATAGAAACGCTCGTAGCAATCAGTTTCAATCTCTTATACACTCCTTAATTTCACTAAAAAACAGGGCGAACAACCAAAGTAATTTCGAGGTATGGCTGAAGTTCCTGTTAAAGCATATAACTATTAAGCAAACCACTTTAACCAAATTAAACAGCTTATTTGAAAATACAACAGATTTAAGTCGCGACAACTATTTGTATAATTCGGCAGCTGTTCAATGGAGATACTTTGGTCCCGATTATAAATTTCAAGTTGAAAATGCTCTGTTAGTTGCCACTTTCGAAAAAGGAAATTTGACCTGCTATTCGAAACGCGACAGTATTATAATTAACCAAACATCGGGTACATACAGCATTACCGATGGAAAGTGGCGAGGCAAAGGCGGCGTCGTAAATTGGGCTCGATCGGGCATGGATACACAAGAAGTTAACGCTAAGCTTACCAGATACTTAATTGAGCTAAACAAAGCCGAATACAAGGCCGATTCGGTAATGTTTACATACAATAAATATTTCAGCAAGCCAGTAATGGGCCAGTTAACCGATAAGGTAATGTATATTGCTGGCTCCGAACATGCCACATATCCCGAATTTGCAACCTACAGCAAAAGGTATGTGTTTAAAGAGCTTTATCCTAACGTAGACTATGATGGTGGTTTTACCATGAAAGGCTCTAAAATTATAGGCTCCGGTGTTGAAGATAATTTGGCGAAAATTATTGTTAAAAAAGGCGCGAAAACGCTTATGGAAGTTAGTTCGAAATATTTTGTGCTTCGACCTGATCGAATTAACGGACTTAATTCATCGGTAAAAATATACATAGAGCGCGATTCGATATCTCATACAGATTTAGCTTTTACATATTACGTAAAATTGAAAGAAGTTAATCTTATTCGCACCGAGGAATATTCATCGCAAAGCCCTTATTATGACACATATCATAAAATTGATATGGACTTCGAATTATTATCGTGGAAAATAGATCAACCACGAATAAACTTAACTATGGCTAAGAGTTCGTCCATTGGAAAAGCGCGTTTTGAATCGCTTAACTATTTCAACCAGGAGCAATACGAAAGCTTGCAAGGTATGGATTTAGAGCACCCATTGATGTCCATTCGAAAATTTGGCAAAAATTACACAAAAGAAGGATTTTCGGCTACTGCTTTTGCCAATTACGTAGGTCGCCAACTTAATGAAGTTAGGCAGGTATTAATGGAAATGACCAAAAAGGGCTTTATTTATTATGATTCCCAAACCGATATGGTTCAAATTAAACAAAGGTTGCACAACTACGTAAGCTCGAGCTTCGGAAAAATTGATTACGATGTTATGGATTTTGCATCTAATACACAAGCACCTCTCGAAAATGCAATACTCGACATGAACAACTTCGATCTTACAATAAACGGTATTCCACAAATTGCAGTTAGCGACTCACAAAACGTTATTATTTACCCTGCGCGCCAACAAATTATGCTCAAACAGAACCGTAGCTTTCAGTTCGATGGTGTAATTGAGGCTGGATTGTTTACTTTTTATGGCAGTAATTTTTATTTCGATTATAATAACTTCAAAATCAATCTTCAAAATGTCGATTCGGTTTCTATTATGGTACTTACAAGCGAATTAGATAATTTTGGCCGACCAATAAAGCGAAGAGTAAATAATGTTATTCAACATCTTACAGGCGATATACTTATCGACAAGCCCGACAATAAATCGGGTCGAAAAAGTTATGCCGAATACCCTATTTTTTCAAGCCGAGGTAATTCTCTCGTATATTACCAACGTCAAGATATCGAAAAAGGTGTTTATCCCGAGGAAAGCTTCTTCTTCGAAATATATCCCTTTGTGCTCGACAGCTTAGATAATTTCAGAAAGGAAGGCATGCAGTTTCAGGGTAAGTTCCTGTCGGCTGGCATTTTACCTCCGATGGAACAAAAATTATTGCTTCAAACCGACTATTCGCTTGGTTTCAAATTTAACCCTGGTGAGGAAGGCATTCCCGTTTACGACGGAAAAGCTAAACTATTTGCAAATATTCAGCTTAGCAACAACGGGTTACGTGCCGATGGAAAGCTAAACTACATAACTTCAACTACTACATCGAAAGATTTTAAACTATACCCCGATTCGATGAATACACAATCGACCGATTTTACTATTGCAGAGCAAACCGCTGGAACACAATATCCTACTGCTGGGGCGAAAGACAATTATGTGCATTGGATGCCCAAAAAAGACGTGATGTTCATAAAACAAGGCTCAGCACCTTTCCAGATGTTTAACGACCAAACAAACTTAGTTGGAAACTTAATTCTACGACCAAAGGGATTAACTGGCGGAGGAACTATGAACCTTACATCGGCCGAACTACAATCGAATTTATTCCAGTATGGAGCTAAAATTATCGATGCCGACACATCAAAATTTCTCTTGAAATCGCTTCATAAAGAAGGATATACGGTGCTTACCGAACGAAATATTAATTCTCATATCGATTTCGGAATGCAAAAAGGCGAATTTAATGCAAACGACGATTATACTCTTGTGGAATTTCCTGAAAATAAATACCTTAGCTATCTCGACTATTTTAAGTGGAATATGACCGAAAAAACACTCGAAATGGGAGCAAAGCGACTTGCAAATGCAGCTGTACCCAGTTCGAAAAGAAAAAAACTACGTCCTAGAAACGACGATTTTCATCGTTTTGAGGAAGAGCCTATTGGGCCACGGTATATTTCAACTCATTATCAGCAAGATTCGCTCAATTTTGTAGCGCCCTTGGCAATTTACGATTACCAAAAAAACCTCATAAATGCATCGGAAGTTAAGCTAATAAGAGTTGCCGATGCTATTATATACCCCAAAGATGGCAAGGTTACCGTGGCCGAAGCTGCCCAAATGCAATCTATTTTTAAAAGCACAATTGTAGCTAATTATATCGATCGGTTTCACACTATTTACGATGCCGATGTTAATATTCAAGGTCGAAACGCCTTTACTGGTGCAGGAAAATACGATTATATCGACGAAACAAGTAAACCTCAGGTTGTAAATTTTACTAATATTGAAGTAGATAAGGAATTACACACCATTGCTAAAGGTACAGTAATTGAAGACGACGACTTTACATTAAGTCCAGACTTTGGTTTTCAAGGTACGATAAGGTTAAATTCCACAAAGCCATTGCTTACTTTCGATGGCGGAGCTAGCATAAAAGCCAACTGCACGCATCTTACACCTTCATGGCTAAAATTCGAAACCGAAATCGACCCGAAAGCAATTTATATTCCTATCGATGGTAATCCATTGAATATCAATAATATCAATATTTTTGCAGGAATATTCCTCGCGCCAGATTCTATTCATATTTACCCATCATATTTATCCTCCCGCCGAGGTTACAACGATCAGTATATCACCACATCTCAAGGATATTTATATTTCAATAAAACCGAAATGAAATACGAAATAGCCTCGAAAGAAAAGCTAGCCGCCAACGATTCGGCAGGTAACTATTTAAGTTTGCACAAAAACGATTGCATTGAGTACGGTGAAGGAAAAATTAATTTGACCTCCGATTTAGGCCAGGTAAAATTGAATGCCTACGGAAACGCCAGCTTCAACCTTGTTAGTAAAGAGGTAAATCTCGATATTCTTGTTGGAATCGATTTCTTTTTCGACGAAAGCTTAATGCGTTTTGTTGCCAGCAAAATTGATAGCTTTCCCAATTTGAAAGGCGTTGATATTACTCGCAACAACTACATTAAGTCGATGCGCGAAATTATGGGAACTAGTAAAACCCAAAAATATTTAACCGATGTGTCGGTTTTTGGTAAACCCAAGGAATTTCCTGCCGAATTGCTGCACACCCTTAATATCACCCACTTAACACTAAAATGGAACGACGAAACTAACTCGTTTCAATCGTACGGAAAAATTGGCGTAGGTAATATTCTTAATTACCAGATTAATAAGGAGGTAGAAGGTTATTTCGAAATTGTTCGCAAACGAAGCGGCGATGTAATGAACATATTCCTAAAACTCGACGAAAATAACTATTTCTACTTTGGCTATACTCGCGGGCAAATACAAGCATATTCGTCGAATGCCACTTTCGTGGAAACTTTAACCAAAATGCCTCTTAAGGTTCGACAACTCGACACCGAAAAAGGTCAAACGCCTTATAGCTATATGGTTACTTCCGATACCAAGTTTCGTACGTTCATGCGTAATTACAACAAACATTTAAAAATTAATGTTAACGAAAATTCCGAGGTTTCACCAAGTGAAAGAGCCGCAGAACCTTCTAATAATGAACCATTGGAGCCCAATAACAACAATCTCGAAAACAATAAAAATAGCAACCAGCTTCAGGAAAAGCCTGAACTAAAGGAAGATATGCCGGAAAACAAAGAAGGCGAGGTTATTGAAGTGAAATAAATTGCAATAAACAAATGTTTATCTTTACCGACAATAAACAAGTGTTAGACATACTCTAAAATGCAAAATCGCACCGAAAAAATTATTCTTACTATAGTTATCGTAATTGCCATTGCAACGTTTTGTTATTGGTTATATTACAACCCAGTAAAGGATTTAACGGTTAATTTGCCAGGCCTCGATAACCGTCCTTCAAAAGGCGAAAGTGCCGACACAATGGCAGTTATTGGCGAAAAGTTTAAGGAATATACAACATATACT
Source organism: Bacteroidales bacterium (assembly GCA_025361285.1). Taxonomy (GTDB): domain Bacteria; phylum Bacteroidota; class Bacteroidia; order Bacteroidales; family JAAUTT01; genus JAAUTT01. Next base: position 23,952 of record JANYAP010000051.1, read on the forward strand.
TCATCGCTAACAGGTAAATGGCCTAGGTTTAGAGGTGCCGATATCGACAATATCAATAAAGAAAAAATAAAGCTTATAGATAATTGGGGCAGCAGCAGACCTAAAATTCTTTGGAAAACCGATCTTGGCGAAGGACACGCCGCGCCAGTAATATACAATGGAAAAGTATATCTGCTCGATTACGACGAACGCAAGAAAAGCGATGCGTTGCGTTGCTTTGCTCTCGAAAATGGCATCGAGCTTTGGCGACGATGGTATAGCGTTAACCTAAAGCGCAATCATGGCATGTCGCGCACTTTGCCTGCAATTACCGATAAGTATATTGTTACCATTGGTCCTAAATGTCACGTAATGTGCTGTAATCCAACCAATGGCAATCTTTTATGGGGTATCGATTTGGTTAAAACCTATAAAGTTGAAGTTCCGCTTTGGTACACAGGTCAATGCCCTCTTATAGTGAACGATACCGCAATTATTGCCGTTGGTGGAAACGCACTTATGATAGGCGTTGAATGTGCCTCAGGCAAAGTTGTTTGGAAAACGCCAAACCCCGACAATTGGAAAATGTCGCACTCATCCATCATTCCTATTACTTTTGGCGGAAAAAAAATGTACGTGTATTGCGCTATTGGCGGTATAATAGGGGTGTCGGCCGAAGGAATTGATAAAGGCGAAATTCTATGGAAAACCGATAAATTTAAACCATCGGTATGTGCACCTTCGCCAGTTATAATAGGCACCGGGAAACTATTTATTACCGCTGGATATGGCGCTGGTAGTGCTGTTATTCAGTTAATTAAAACCGACAGCACATACTCGGTTAATATTATTCAACAATATCGCCCAAGCGAAGGTATTGCCTCCGAACAACAAACTCCTATTCTATATAACAATTTTCTATTTTCCATTCAACCAAAAGATGGGGGAACAGCTCGCAATCAGTTTGTTTGCTGTAATCCAAGCAATTGCAAAACAATTTTATGGACAAGCAGTAAAGCCGATAGATACGGGTTAGGTCCATACATTGTTGCCGATGGTAAATTCTTCATTTTAAACGACGATGGAACTTTAATAATTGCCAAAGCCAGCGCAACAAAATTTACACTTCTCGACAAAGCCAAAATTATGGACGGACAAGATGCATGGGGGCCACTTGCAATTGCCGATGGATACCTACTTATGCGCGACTCCAAACAAATGGTGTGTATTGATATAAAAACTAAATAAACTTCTATGAAACAAAAACTTGTTATCGCTCTGTCGCTTATACTTCTTATTGGAGTTATATTTCTTATTTATAACGATTTATTCAACGGCAACCCTGCCGATTCAACAAATGCAACAGAATATAATTTGGAGAAGCTAAAGCAAATCGACTCTTCGCTTATTTGTTATAACGAAGTGATTACCATTGACTTAACTATGGAAAGTGTTAACGCACTTACTATCGACAGTAATTCGAATATTTATGTAGCTGGCGACAACGAAATTCAGATTTTCGACAAGACGTTGCAAAAAACACACACCATAAAGCTCGATAGTTCAGCTAATTGCTTGGCAGTTTTCGACAATACCCTTTATTTGGGTGTTGGCAATTATGTTGAAGTTTACACATCGAAGGGCGTAAAACTCTCTCGATGGAAAAGCTTTAATTCAAAAGGGTATATAACCTCCATAGCAGTTAACAAAACAAATGTTTATGCTGCCGATGCCGAAAATAAGGCTATTTTGCGATACAATTTAAATGGCGTTTTGCTTAATGTAATCGGGAAGAAGGATAAAGATAAAAGTATTGATGGTTTCATAATACCAAGTATGTATTTCGATTTGGCAATAAGTGCCGAAAACGAATTATGGGTAGCAAACCCTGGCAAGCACGAGCTTATTAATTTTACCGAAAAAGGCGATTTTCGAACTTCGTGGGGCATTGCATCAATGCAAACAACAGGTTTTGCTGGATGTTGTAATCCTATTCATTTTTGTATGCTTTCAAACGGAAGTTTTGTTACCTTCGAGAAGGGTTTAGATCGCATTAAACTGCACGACCAAACAGGTAAGTTAGAGTGCATTGTAGCATCGTTTTCCGATGCAAACGCACAAGCACTTGATAATTGCAGTATTGGAGCACGTGTGCACGATTTGGCAACCGACTTGCAAGGAAATATATATGCATTAGATGCGAAAGACAAAAAAATTCGTGTTTTCTCAAGAAAGTAACTAAGTAATGTGTAGGAAATAAGTTCCTACAAGGCGCGCAAAAATTTTAATACCGGAGCTTACTACAGTAAGTGAGAAACTTAGCGAAGCGTTCACGAACACCATTAAAAAATAATGGATTTGTGAGTAATTTAAAATTTTTGCAGCAACGTAGTAGGAGCTTATTTAATACATATTACTAATCTGTTGCAAACAACATATAATTATGCATTTAGCACTTTTATTATGGCAGAAAAAAAACAATACAATCGGCGAGATTTTATAAATAATAGCTTGCGAGCAGGAATTGCAGTAAGCCTTGCTGGCATTACCGTAGCACTTACAACCCGTGCCCTTTCAGGAAAATCGGTTTGGCAACTTAACCCTGCCAAATGCGTGCAATGCGGGCGTTGTGCTACAAGCTGTATATTGGAAACATCGGCTGTTAAATGCGTACACGTTTACGATATGTGCGGATACTGCGATTTGTGTGGCGGTTACCTAAGACCCGACACGAAAGAGTTGAATACCGCTGCCGAAAACCAGCTATGCCCAACATCGGCAATATCGCGCAAATACATCGAAGAACCATTTTTCGAATACCAAATTATTGAGGAACTGTGCATAGGATGCGGCAAATGCGTTAAAGGATGTGGTGCTTTTGGTAACGGATCGCTACAACTGCAAATAAACCATAAACTATGTGTTAACTGCAACCAGTGCGCCATTGCGAGAGTTTGTCCTTCCGAAGCTTTCAGTTTGGTATCGGCAAGCGATGCGTATTTATATCAGGGTAAAAAAATGTAAGTTTAATAAAATCTAAGTGTCTAGTAATTAGTACTTAGTACTAAGAAAAATGAAAAACTATCTCGTTAAACTAATACTTGCACTTATCTTGTTCATTCAGGCATTTAACTTATATGCTGTTCAGCGATTTCCGAAGCCCGAATTTGAAACAAAATATTCGCAGCCTACCATGCAAACGCCTTGTCCAAGGTCGGTTTACATGGAGTATTTCGATGTGGCAGTGCTTGTAGCTAGCTTATCGCTAATTACTTGGCTAATCCTTAAAAAAAGGTCGCGGCAAGGCGTTTTCTGGACGACCATCTTTTCGCTTTTGTATTTTGGTTTTTACCGCAAAGGTTGTATTTGTGCGGTAGGGTCGTTGCAGAATGTAACTATGGCACTGTTTAATCCCGATTATTATATACCCATTACAGCCATTGCGTTTTTCATTATTCCATTAGTGTTTACTATGTTTTACGGGCGAACTTTTTGTGCAGGTATTTGCCCATTAGGTGCCATTCAGGATATTTTTGTACTTCGTCCAATGCCTCTAAAACAATGGGTTCAAACAATCTTAGGACTTATCCCTTATATTTATCTGGGTTTAGCCGTTTTATACGCTGCCACTGGAACCGATTTTATAGTATGCCGATACGATCCGTTTGTTGGTATATTTAGGCACAATGGCACGTTTATGATGTTCGCTATTGGAGGCGTTCTTCTGCTGATAGGCGTATTCGTTGCACGACCTTATTGCCGGTTTTTATGCCCTTATGGCGTACTTCTTAATTTTGTAAGCCGCGTATCGAAAAACCATTTATCAATAGCGCCAGGTAAATGCATCGAATGCCGATTGTGCGAAAATTCGTGCCCATTTGGAGCAATAAATAAACCCACGCCAACTCGAAATGTCGAAAAACGTAACGTTATGGTAAAGCGGTTTGCAATATATTTTGTAATAACTCCTCTACTTATTTTATTAGGTGGGTGGACAGGATCACGATTTCACGAAAACCTTGCTAAGGTGCACCCAAAAGTTAGGCTAGCAAACGAACTTTTACTTGCCAACAACAATAAAATAAGTTCATTATCTATGGAAATATCAACATTTAAATCGATGGGCAAGCCTTTAGATAAATTATATGCCGAGGCGAACATAATTATCGATAAATTCTATATAGGAGGTTGGATTCTTGGCGGATTTTTAGGTTTGGTTTTTGGCTTAACGCTAGTTAATCTATCTGTATTTCAATACCGTACCGATTATACAACTAATAAGGGCACATGTTTTAGTTGTGCCCGTTGTGTCGATTTTTGTCCGGTAAAAAAATAACGAACACTACTTATAATTCATACCGCAAAAATGCTAACAATGGATTGTCTCTAAAAATGAACTTTAGTTTGAAATGGACAAAATGCTGGTTAAAAGGGCTGGGGTTTGGAGAGGTTATGTAAAATGCGTTTAGGGTTTACTTTTTGCAAAAATATACTGATTATTGAGTTTGCTTTTTATATATTTGTTCTCGGTATTGGGTACTTAAAATACAATATTCGAAACTATGTCGAACTTAAAACATGAATACATTCCAAGATTAGTTGACAAACATCTTGTTGAATGGAAAAATGATAAGGACAAAAAAACCTTTGTTGTTGCGTGGTGTACGACAAGTTGGGAAATCATCGGCTGTTCGGAATTTGTCGCAATATTTTAAGCATTACATTGAGGTAAATTTCGAGTTACAAAAAGATATTGCAGCAATTTTTGAGAACTCGCTCGAACCACAACAAATATGTTCAAAGCTATCGGCAATTTATGGCATTCCAATAATTCCAGGTCAAACATTGGTTTTTTTCGATGAAATTCAAGCTTGTATTCCTGCAATTTCATCATTACGTTTTTTTTTCGAAAAATGTTCCGAATTACATGTAGTTGCAGCAGGTTCGTTGTTTGAATTTGCTTTAAGCGAAATACCATCGTTTGGCGTTGGTCGCATACGTTCCATGTTTATGTATCCGTTTTCGTTTGATGAATTTTTGCTTGCCAACAATGAAAAATTGTTAATTGAAGAAAAAAGACAATCGTCGGCGCAAAATCCGTTGTTAAAACCATTGCACGATAAACTATTAGACTATTTAAAAGTTTTTTTAATTATTGGTGGGTTGCCCGAAGTAGTTCGTAAGTATATTACTGCAAAAGATTTTATTAAATGTCAGGAAATACTTAACGATTTGGTAATAACGTATACCGACGATTTTGCAAAATACAAGAAACGGTTCTCTCCATTAATAACAACAAATGTTTTTAATACGTTAGCAAAAAACTCGGGTAGTAAATTTGTTTATTCTACTATCTCCGAAAACGTTAAAAGCTATCAGGTTAAGGAAGCAATTGCATTGTTAACCAAAGCCGGAATGGTTATTCCGGTAACCCACACTGCGGCCAACGGCATACCTTTAGGCGCAGATACAAACGAAAAATTTCGAAAATTCCTAATTTTCGATACCGGAATCCAACAAGTAATGCTAGGCTTGAATATTGGTGAAATATTGTTGCACAATGAGTTTGAGGTGATAAACAAGGGATTTATTGCCGAAACGTTTGCAGGACTCGAATTGTTGAAATACAATTCGTGCTACCAAAGGGATTCATTATATTACTGGCAACGTGAAGAAAAATCGGGCAATGCCGAGGTCGATTATGTTATTCTGCAACAAAATGAAGTTGTTCCGATTGAAATAAAATCGGGTACAAAAGGTTCTATGCAAAGTATGCAGTATTTTATGCAAAAAAAGAATCTTTATAAAGGAATACGATGTTCTACCGAAAATTTTGGTAAATATGCTAATATTGAAATTGTGCCGTTATATGCTATTTCTAATTTGCTTTAAAACGTCCAAAATAGTTTGAAAAAATCGGTTGTCAATTAAAATTTACGGTCAGCTCTTCGAACTCGTGGATGGTTTTGCAGTTCAAACATTTGTGCAACTTATTTAATTACAAATCCTTAGCCGAAGACGGTCTCATGAGTGCAAGCGAATAAAAAAGTAACAAGACAAACATTTGAAACTTATTATAGATATTGACTTACAACTTTGTTTTTGATATTTTAACGAGTTTTCTTGCCGACACTACTTAGTTTTAAATTCTTGCACCGTATTGTTAAGAACATTAGCCGATTCAAAAAGTTTAACAGAGTTTTCGGCAAGCATATCGGAAATTGTAGTGTTTTGCTGACTTATGCTACTTAATGCATTTACAGCGATTTCAATTTGATGTATCGACTCTTTTATATCGTCTCCATCGGTTGCAATTTGAGCTACTCCCTGAACAAGTTCATTGAGCTGATCGACTAGTTCTTTTACGGTGTCTTCCGATTGTTTAGAAACTTCCTTTCCTTTAGCCGAAGCTGCCCTTATTTCGCTTACTGCGTCCTGAGTGCGCGCCTTTTCAACAAACTGACTAAAATAGCCGTTTATCATCAACGCACTTTGTTGGTTATACGAATCGGCCTTTAAAAGAAACTGCTGTTTCGACGATTTTATAATCCGTTGAGTATAAAAAATGGTTAATGGGATTAATACTAATAGAATTATCCCCAAAAAATAAACAGTAATTTTGTTTTTAAGTTTCATTAGTTAAGTGTTATACTGTTAGTTAAAATGAAATTCAAATTTTTACAAACCCAGCTGAACAAACGAACTAGCCTTATTCAAAATTAGTAAATTATTTGGGAAAATTAGCTGATTGATTTCATATTCACCTACTTATTAGTAAAAAACATCAATTGTAAAAGATTTAAACCCCGGATTGCTACAATTGCAATTAATAGGTAGGTAGGAATAGGTATTTCCTGCACAATAAAAAACGAAGCTAGTATAAAAATAGAAATAGATACTAAATATAGCCACAGTATATATTTAAACCACAGTGATTTAGATTGAACTAGAGCGCCAAAAGCAACTATAATTGCCAACGGATTAGCCCACAGAATATTATAGTTACACCATAACTCTTCGTGCAAGCTGGCAGTCATTAAAAACAGAATTAGCGAGCCCAGCAAACTAACAACAAAAAAAAGCGGAAAATCAATCCATCTACTACAACGCCTTCTCTTAAAGTCTACTATAGTTAAGCCCAAAACAAGAAGAAAAATTAGTGTAAAAATTAGCAAAGGGGAGTGCCAAAACGATGGCTTCTCGAACTTAATGATACTCGGAAATAGCTCGCGCGGTTTTTCGGATAGTGGTGTAATTGTGTCATCTCTAACTACATTGGTATTATTGTAAATATTCATAAGATGCTCTGGCAGAAACATATAACCTGTAACAGTAGCAACTTCGTCGGTAGCCGTACCAAACACCAAATCGATGCCATAATTAAGCCATGGAACGGTAATGTAATTTGGGCGTATTAATTGCCTAAATGTTATAGGTTTAGTTACATACGAGCTATCGTACATAAGTTTTCCATCAACCGATTTTTCAATAATATCGCGAATACGGGTAGCGCAGTTGTCGTGAAAGAAGTCGTACCGGTAATATCTATTTTCGGGTTTATAATTTTCTGAAAGATTCGACATTAGCAACCATTTTTCCTTATTTGTTAGTTTAAGTTGCTGTTCATAAAGGGCTTGACCATATGTTTGATACGAATAGAAAAATCTTTCGTAAGAAGTTACAGATAAAGAATATAATAGTTTGCCTGTTGTAAATTTGAGGTAAAAATTTGGAGTGTCGAAATCGTAAGTACCGTATCCATATACAGCATCGAAGTTTTGCCTTTTATCTACTACCCTAATGCCACTATGCCCAAATGCCGAGCTTGGGTCGTCGCCCCACGAAATAGTTAACAAATATATTTTTGCCGAATCGGTATTGTATTGAGCATTAACACTATGGATGCTATTTACAATCAGAAAAATAAAATTCACTAAAAGTTTAAGCCAAATAATTTTAAGCATAAAGTAAAAATTTAGTACGCCATACAAAAGTCAACAAAATTTTAAATATATCTTGTGGTTTTTAAGGTAATTCGACATTTTCAGTGGGATGAGAATTTAAAACTAAAGTTTCCCACATCAAAAAACATTGATAATCAACTAAATCAGACATTGCTCTTACATGTTCTTAACAATATGCATCTTATAAATATAAATTATTGAAAAACGGCTTGTTTTCATCCCAATTTTAAAGGCGTTTAGGTGTG
>JANYAP010000154.1 GCA_025361285.1 Bacteroidales bacterium
TCTCTAACTTCTCCAACTTCTCCAACTTCTCTAACTTCTCTAACTTCTCCAACTTCTCCAACTTCTCTAACTTCTCTAACTTCTCTAACTTCTCCAACTTCTCCAACTTCTCCAACTTCTCCAACTTCTCCAACTTCTCCAACTTCTCTAACTTCTCTAACTTCTCTTTTAAAATTAATCGCAAATACAAAACATCATATATGGCAGTTTTAAATTCGAAAATACCGCAGGGCACTTTGTCCGAAAAGTGGACTGATTATAAAGCTCATCAGAATCTGGTGAACCCTGCAAATAAACGTAAGCTCGACATTATTGTTGTAGGCACTGGTTTAGCAGGTGCTTCGGCAGCCGCCAGCTTAGGTGAATTAGGTTTTAACGTAAAAATATTTTGTTATCAGGATAGTCCTCGTCGTGCGCATAGTATTGCAGCACAGGGTGGTATAAATGCCGCTAAAAATTATCAAAACGATGGTGATTCGGTTTACCGCTTGTTTTACGACACTGTTAAAGGTGGTGACTATCGTGCCCGCGAAGCCAATGTGCATCGGTTGGCCGAAGTAAGTAATAATATTATCGACCAGTGTGTGGCTCAGGGTGTTCCTTTTGCTCGCGAATATGGTGGATTGCTCGATAACCGTTCGTTTGGTGGCGCACAAGTGTCGCGAACGTTTTATGCACGTGGTCAAACCGGACAGCAATTGTTGATAGGCGCATACAGCGCACTTAGTCGCCAAATAAAGGCTGGCACAGTAAAATTGTACAACCGCACCGAAATGCTCGATGTTGTTGTTGTTGACGGCAAAGCACGAGGCATAATTACCCGAAACCTTATCGATGGTAAAATTGAGCGTCATTTTGCTCATGCTGTGGTTTTAGGAACTGGTGGTTACGGCAACGTTTTCTTCCTGTCAACCAACGCTATGGGTTCCAACGTAAGTGCTGCGTGGCAAGTTTACAAGCGTGGCGCGTGTTTTGCAAATCCTTGCTTCACACAAATTCACCCAACGTGTATTCCGGTGCATGGCGATTACCAATCGAAACTCACGCTTATGTCCGAATCGTTACGTAACGACGGTCGTATTTGGGTTCCTAAGAAAAAAGAAGATGCAGAAGCTATTCGCAACGGAAAGCTAAGGCCAACACAAATAGCTGAGGACGACCGCGATTACTATCTCGAGCGTCGTTACCCTGCTTTCGGAAATCTTGTACCTCGCGACGTAGCTTCGCGCGCAGCCAAAGAGCGTTGCGATGCAGGTTTCGGCGTTGGAACAACGGGACTTGCCGTTTATCTCGACTTTGCAACTTCAATTGACCGTTTAGGTAAAAAAATTATAGAAGAGCGTTACGGCAACCTCTTTCAGATGTACGACAAAATTGTAGACGAAAATCCTTACGAAACGCCAATGATGATATACCCTGCCGTGCATTACACAATGGGCGGATTATGGGTGGATTACGAATTACAAACATCTATCCCTGGTTTGTTCGCAACTGGCGAATGTAACTTCTCCGACCACGGTGCAAACCGACTTGGTGCATCGGCACTTATGCAAGGCTTGGCCGACGGCTACTTTGTATTGCCTTACACCATTCAAAATTATTTGGCTGCCGATATTCGCACTCCTCGCATGAGTACCGACTTGCCAGCATTTGTGGAAGCCGAAAGTGCCGTAAAAGATAAAATTGCTAAATTGGTGAATATCAAGGGTAAACAATCCGTTGACACTTTCCACAAACGACTAGGTAAAATTATGTGGGACAAAGTTGGCATGGCTCGTACAAAGCAAAGCTGTACCGAGGCTATGGCCGAAATAAAGGCTTTACGTACCGAATTTTGGAACGATGTTCGCGTAACAGGTATCGATGGCGAATTAAATCCCGAACTCGAAAAAGCACTTCGTGTTGCCGATTTTATTGAGCTTGGCGAACTTATGGCTAAGGATGCTTTAACACGCGAAGAATCGTGTGGTGGACATTTCCGCGAAGAGTTTCAAACTCCTGAAGGAGAAGCAGATAGGCACGATGAAACCTTTATGTATGTAGCAGCTTGGGAATATGCCGGCGAAAATAACGAGCCAGTCCTTAACAAGGAACCGCTTATATATGAGAATATTAAAGTAGCACAACGAAACTATAAGTAATTTTCTGTTTTTGATTTTCTATTTTTGTTTAAATTAACGAAGCTGAACTTAAGCTAAGAACAAAACAGTTTGCGCATCGCTGCGTAAAAATGGCTTTAAGTCTGCCTTCTAATTACTTAGGGAATCACATTTCGAAACAACTTATACGATGCTCTACATCGGTTGCAGCCAATTACCGTGCAACTTGTGTAGTTCAATCTCCTAATAGTTTTGTTGCTAAGTTAAGTATTGTAATTGAAGAAGTTGATGAGACTTCATTTTGGCTTGAGTTTGTTATTGATGAGCAATTGATTAAGAAAGAATTAGTTGATGCACTTCATAAAGAATCAAACGAACTTACGGCTATATTTATATCGTCTCGTAAAACACTTCAGTCTCACATTAATAAAAAATAAAAAATAGACAATAAAAAATTTAAATTAGAGGGTATGGATTTTACATTAAAGATTTGGAGACAGGAAAACGCTGGTTCGAAAGGCAAGTTTTTCACTTATACCATCAACAATATATCGCACGATTGCTCTTTCCTTGAGATGCTCGATCAGCTGAACGAACAATTGGTTGATAAATTCGACAAGCCAGTTTGTTTCGACCACGATTGCCGCGAGGGAATATGCGGAATGTGCAGTCTTTATATTAATGGTCGACCACATGGAAACGATAGTGGCATAACCACTTGCCAGTTGCACATGCGCAAGTTTAAAGATGGCGATACCATTGTTATTGAGCCATGGCGTGCTAAAGCTTTCCCAATTTTAAAAGATTTAGTTGTTGATCGTGCAGCTTTCGATAAAATTATTCAAGAAGGTGGTTATGTGTCGGTTAACACTGGCGGCGTAGCCGATGGAAACGCAATACCTATTTCGAAGATAGATTCAGATCTAGCTATGGATGCTGCTGCCTGTATTGGTTGTGGTGCATGCGTTGCCGCTTGTAAAAATGCATCGGCAATGTTGTTTGTATCGGCAAAAGTATCGCACTTAGCTTTATTGCCGCAAGGTAAAATTGAAGGCAGTAAACGTGTTGAAAGCATGGTTGCAAAAATGGACGAACTAGGCTTCGGAAACTGTACAAACACTGGTGCATGCGAAGCCGAATGTCCTAAAGAAATAAAAATTACCAATATAGCACGTATGAATAGGGAATATTATTGCGCTACCTTGAGCTAAGTTGTGGTTTCAACTTATATATAACGGCGTAGTTGATGCAATACGCCGTTATATGTTGTATATCTCCTAATGCAATTCCACTCCTATCAAATGAATAAACTCCTCGCGTGTTCGTGGGTCTTTTAAAAATATACCTGTAAAAGCCGAGGTTGTTGTTACCGAGTTTTGTTTTTGTACGCCTCGCATCATCATGCAAAGGTGGTGTGCTTCAATTACAACTGCCACTCCCATAGGGTTTAACGTGTTTTGAATACAATCGCGAATTTGAGTTGTAAGCCGTTCCTGCACTTGCAGCCTGCGCGAAAATGCATCGACAACTCTCGCAATTTTGCTTAACCCTGTTATATGCCCATTTGGTATATAAGCCACGTGCGCTTTGCCAAAGAACGGTATCATGTGATGTTCGCACATCGAAAAAAGCTCGATATTTTTAACCAACACCATCTGCTGGTATTCTTCCTTAAACATAGCCGACCGAAGCATCTCCTCGGGGTTAACTTTGTACCCATGCGTTAAAAACTGCATCGATTTTGCTACACGTTTTGGCGTATCGAGCAATCCTTCCCGGCATGGATCTTCGCCAATGTTTAACAGCACTTTTCGGTATAATTCCGATAGACTTTTTGTGGCTTTAGCTCCAAATTTATCAATGCGTAGGTAGCCTTCATCGTCGTCAAGCTCTTCAGGTTTTTTCATAAATTCGTATTAAATTTCATCATTTATCCCAAAATACTCTACATAATTATTTTCTGTTTCTTCAATCTTAACACAATGCAATTCAACCCCTAACGCAATAATATGAGGCTCAAGTTGTTCCCATATTGCAATTGCCAAATTTTCGGCCGATGGTATAACATCTTTCATAAAATCGACCTCTATGTTAATGTTTTTATGATCGAGTTTATCGATAACATTTTCGTTAATTATCTTGCTAATTGTTTTAAGATTAACTACATAGCCAATATCGGGTTTTACGCTGCCCTTTACAGTAACAAATAGATTGTAATTATGCCCGTGCCAGTTTGGGTTCGAACACTTCCCGTACACTTGCATATTTTCATCGTCAGTCCAACCTTCATGAAACATACGGTGTGCGGCGTTGAATCGTTCGCGACGTGTAAGAAAAACTTTGCTCATGGCTTTCAAATGTTTACTTTTACCGAAGAATCAAAAATACAAATATTTTATCAAGTAATGTGTAGGAAATAAGTTCCTACAAGGCGCGCAAAAATTTTAATACCGGAGCTTACTACAGTAAGTGAGAACTCAGCTAGGCGTTCACGAACACCATTAAAACAAATGGATTTGTGAGTAATTTAAATTTTTTGCAGCAACGCAATAGGAGCTTATTTAATACATATTACCAACCATTCAGCATTGATGAATATACTTATAGTAGCAGCCACCAAAACCGAGATAATCACTTTTGTAGAACATTTTAAACTGAAGCAGGTTCATACGAATTGGTATTTTTCGCCAATTGGTAGTCATTCAGTCGATTGCCTTGTAAGTGGTGTTGGCATGGTTTCCGTAACTTTTGAGCTTGCTTTAGCTCTATCTCAAAAAAAATACGATTTCGTTCTAAATGTTGGCATTGCAGGCACTTATGATAATGATTTGCCCATTGGGTCGTTAGTTGAAGTGCGCGAAGAAATATTTGGCGACCTTGGTGTTGATGACAATGGCACATTTAAAACCATTTTCGATGAGAAAATAACTGATTTAGATAAATTTCCATACATTAAAGGCAAGCTGCAAAACAACAGCATGTTAGCTTTGTTTACTAATTATAAACAAGTTATAGGTTTATCGGTAAATACAGTCTCTGGAAGTAAAACATTAATTAATAATCGATTACAAATATTTAAGCCAAACGTTGAAACAATGGAAGGCGCTGCCGTGTTTTACGTTTGCTTAAAAATGGGGGTTGATTTTGCCGAGCTTCGTGCCATTTCAAATATTGTGGAGCCTCGAAACCGCGCCAATTGGAATATTCCGTTAGCCATAAACAATCTTAACTCGGCATTAATTGGTATTTTTGACAACATGTAACTACAACCTTTTAACCTCTACAACCTTATAACCTCTACAACCTCTACAACCCCACAACACCAGGAACTTCTATAACTTCTATAACTTCTACAACCTCTATAACCCCTACAACCATGAACCTTCGCATTGCCTTTTCAACCTGCCCTAACGACACGTTTATGTTCGATGCTATGGTTAACTACCGTATTGATTGTGAAGAATTTAAATTTCATCCGCAACTTGTCGATATCGAAAAATTGAACCTATTAGCTGTTGAGGGCGAAATTGATATTATTAAAGCCAGTTATGCGGCTTATCCAACATTTTCGCGCAACTATCAGATTCTTAGTGCGGGAAGTGCACTTGGACATTCCAACGGACCGCTATTGGTTTCGAAACGCAAAATTTACCCCGACGAAATTGAGGATTTGCATATTGCCATTCCAGGCTTAAACACTACTGCAAACCTTTTATTATCAATAGCATACCCAAAGGTTAAAAAGAAAACCGAGTATCTTTTTTCCGATATCGAAGAAGTTGTGCTTAGCAACGAAACCGATGCGGGGTTGCTTATTCACGAAAATCGGTTTACCTACGAAACGCGTGGCTTAAAAAAAATTATCGACCTCGGCACTTGGTGGGAAACGCAAACCAAACTGCCTATTCCCCTTGGCGGGATAATGGTTAAGCGATCGCTTCCACAAACCATAAAGGAAAGCATAAACCGCGTGTTAAGCAATAGCGTATCGTTTGCCATGGAATACCCACTTGTTTCGCTGCCATACATTCGTAAATATGCGCAATCGATGAAGGACGACATTATTCATAAGCATATCGAACTATATGTAAATCAATATTCGGTCGATTTGGGCGATGTTGGAAGAAAAGCCATTGAAACGCTTTTCGAAAAAGCTAGTGAAAACAAAAAAGTACTACATTTGACTCAACCAATATTTGCAATACAATTATGATAGTAGTTACAGGATCGGCTGGTTTTATTGGCAGTTGCATGGTTGCCAAGCTAAACCTCGAAGATTTTAGAGATGTGGTTTTAGTTGACGATTTTTCAAAACCCGAAAAAACAAAAAACTATGAAGGTAAACTTTATTCACAACTGGTTGATAGAAAAGACTTTATCCCATGGATTGCAGCCAATCATAAATTCATTCAAATAATTATCCACCTAGGTGCGCGTACCGATACTACCGAGTTTAATGTGGAATTACTCACCGAGCTTAATCTCGATTATTCCAAGCAAGTTTTTAATGCCTGTGTTGAATATGGCATTTCGTTAATATATGCCTCATCGGCAGCTACTTATGGCATGGGCGAACACGGATATAACGATAATCACGAACTATCGAATAAACTGCAACCTTTAAACCCTTATGGCGAGTCGAAGAACGATTTCGACAAATGGGTACTTCAACAGCCTCGCAAGCCTTATTTTTGGGCTGGCTTGAAGTTTTTTAACGTTTATGGACCCAACGAATACCATAAAGGGCGTATGGCTTCGGTTATCTTTCATTCATTCAACCAGATAAAGAAAACAGGGGGAATGAAATTATTTCGCTCGCACAACCCCGAATTTAAAGACGGTGAGCAACTTCGCGATTTTATATATGTTAAAGATGTTGTTGATGTTATATTTTACTTGATGAACTACCGAAAGGATTCGGGTATATACAACCTTGGCACTGGCAAAGCGCGTTCGTTTCTCGACTTAACTCGTAACACCTTCAAAGCTATGGGTATTCCCGAAAACATCGACTTTGTTGACTCCCCTACCGACATACGCGACAAATACCAGTATTTTACCGAAGCCAATATGGATAAACTCCGCTCAATAGGCTACACAAAGCCATTTACAAGTTTAGAGGCTGGCGTTAAGGATTATGTGAGTAATTATTTGATGGACGGGCATTATATGTGATGCGAAGGAAATTTGAAACTACTCAGTTTTATTTAGGCTGGAGACTGGAGACTGTAGGAAAATCGTTGCATACAATAAAATTGGGCTATTTAGCCTGCCCCATCCTAAAACCTCCAGCCTCCTTCCCATCATTCCTCTAAAGTGCTTAAATCGCCTTCGGGCAAGCCTAGCACTCTGGCTTTTAACACACGCCGCATAATTTTACCACTTCGGGTTTTTGGTAGCGATTCAACAATTTTTACTTCTTCGGGTCGAGCAATTGCGCCCATGTGTTCGCTAACAAAGTTAACCATTTCGGCTTCAAGCTCTTTTGAGGCTTCAATTCCCTTTTTCACAATTACGAAAATGTGAATTGCATTCCCCTTAAGTGTATGTGGTATGGCAATAGCGGCCGCTTCAATTACCGATGGATGATTTACCATTACGCTTTCAATTTCGGCTGTACCTAACCTGTAACCACTTACTTTTATAACATCGTCAACACGGCCAATAATCCAGAAATACCCGTCTTCGTCGCATTTAGCCGAATCGCCGGTAAAGTACCAGCCTTGTTTTTTGTATTTACTCCAATAGGTATCCACAAATCGACATTTGTCGTTATAAACACCTGCAGTCATTCCCGGCCACGGCGATTTTATTACCAAACTTCCTTCTTCGCCAGGTTTAACATCGTTTCCTTCGTCGTCAACAACCGATACTACATTGCCAAAAAATGGCTTGGTAGCCGAACCGGGTTTTAATGGAGTAATAGGAAACGGACAAATCATAAATCCGCCAGTTTCGGTTTGCCACCATGTATCCAAAATAGGGCAACGATTTTGTCCAATGTATTTGTGATACCATTTCCAAGCTTCGGGATTAATTGGTTCTCCAACTGAGCCAAGCAAGCGTAACGAGCTTAAATCGTTGCGCTTAGGCCACGACTCGCCAAAGCGCATAAGTCCACGAATAGCCGTTGGCGAGGTGTACAAAATGTTAATGCCGTATTTATCAATCATTTTCCACCAGCGATCGGGATAGGGGTGGTTTGGCGCACCTTCGTAAAGCATAATGCTAGCGCCATTCATTAACGGACCGTAAACAATGTAGCTGTGGCCAGTTATCCAACCCGGATCGGCTGCGCACCAATATCTGTCTTCGGGCTTAATATCGAACACCATGCGGTGAGTGGTTGATGTATATACACTATAACCGCCATGGGTATGAACCAGCGCTTTAGGCTTACCCGTTGACCCAGAAGTATATAGTAGGAACAGCATATCGTCCGAATCCATTTCTTCGGTGTCGCACTTATAACTAGCTATAGGTAAAGCTTTTAAATCGTGATACCAATAATCGCGGTCGTTTTCCATGTAAACATCTTGACCAGTGCGTTTTACGGTAATGCAAATTTCCATGGTAGGCGATAATTCCATTGCCTTGTTTACCACGCTTTTAAGTTCAACGATTTTACCGCGCCTAAAACCACCATCGGCAGTAATAACAACGCGACTATTTGCATCGTTAATACGATCGGCAAGGGCTTCATGGCTAAATCCGCCATATACAACACTATGTGCAGCGCCTACTTTTGCGCATGCCAACATAGCAAATATCTGTTCGGGAATTTGGGGCATATATATAGTTACCACATCGCCTTTCTTTACCCCCATACTTTTCAGAACATTAGCAAATTGCGATACTTCACGGTTAAGAGCGTGGTACGAAAACGTTTTCACATCCCCTGGTTCGCCTTCCCAAATAAGCGCTAACTTATTACGTGTAGCGGTGTTTTGATGCCTATCTAAAGCATTTTGAATTATGTTTGTTTTTGCTCCTACAAACCATTTATAAAATGGCGGATTGCTGTCGTCGAGTACTTTATCCCATTTTTTATACCATTGTAGCGTTTCGGCTTGTTCGTTCCAAAATTGTTCGCGGTTTTCAATTGAATACTTGTACAAACTTTCATAATCCTTAATTGTGGCGTTTTCAATAACTTCTGCCGAAGGATGGTAAAATTTAAGGTCGTTTACGGTTTCCATAGATGAAGAAATTTGAGCGTTAGTAGTTTTATTGTGAACAAAAGCATCATATCAAACACTTCAAAAACTATTTTGTTTATATAATGATTGTTAAACGATTCATTCATTCATTGAGTACTTAAATATTGTTAAAACAGCCGTAATAATTATCGAAATATGCGGTAATAGCTGATAGTTTTTTTAATTTCGTTCGCTCAAATTAGCATCGCAAAATATGCAGGGTTGGGAAGAATTTATATATGACAATCGCAATAAACTATATGGTTCGTACCAGCTTCGAAAAAAATACCCGAAATATCTATTCATAGGGTTTATTACAAGCTTGGCGTTAGCGGCTATTCCATTGGTAATTATATACTATAACAATAACAGCATCGAAATAGTTACCGAATTACCGCTTGGTGTATCAATTGAACTTAACCTGGTGCCTGACGATTTGAAAATTGAACCACCACCGCCCGAACAAAAAACCAAAAAAGAAATTGAACAAATACCAGCTGTTGCCGATTCTGCAAATACGCCTCAAAAACAGATAGTTAAAGCCGATGAAGGTGCTGATGTTGATAGTGCTTTATTACTTGCCGAGAAATTAAAAGTCGAAGGAAACGGACTAAATTCAAATATCGACAGCTCGTTTTACGTTTATGTGGATAACTACCCCGATTTTATTGGTGGCGATATGGCACGTAAAAAATTTATTCAAACAAATATTAAGTATCCAAAATCGTGGATAAACACAAATAAACACGGTAAAATTGTTGTAACAGTAGTAATAACAAGGGAAGGTAGGCTTAAGGATATTAATGTTATAAAGAGCGTTGGCGCAGAAATGGACCAGGAAATTATTAGAGTTTTATCGTTATCTCCAAATTGGTTTCCAGCAAATAGGAATGGACATCCGGTTGATTGTGTAGTACATATACCAATTAACTTGTAGTTTTATTTTTATAGGGTTTATTGGGATTGTTTCCAACAATTAAATTAACGATTTTGGTCGGTAACTATTTAATAATGTTTGATTTGAATTTACTTATATTACAATTTATACAGGAATGGGGTTTCAAATATTGGGAAAAATTATTCATTAAAGAATCTGAAAAGTAGAAATTAATGTTGTTGTAATTTATTTAACTTTACATAACAACTAAAACATTTATAATTTAATACATGAATGAAATTGTAAAACAAACGTTGCTCACTCTAGTTGTTTTTCTTATCTCGTGGGTAATAATAAAATTAATTTTTAAAAAATCTATAATGTATAGATTTAGTGTTATTACTCTTTCATTTACTCTATTTGCTACATATATAAGCAAGTTGCAATTATTTCTCGGTGGTTACACGCAGCTAATATTTACTCCATTAGGTATTATAATTGGTACATTAGTCTATTGGTATATTAATAAAATTTTAACTCATCCTTTAGAAAAATCGATAAACCAATTAAGGGAACTATCAGAGGGGAAATTAGACATAAAAATTGAAAAAACGATTCTTTTGGCGAGTTAGGGGTTTTAAACAATTCAATCTTAAAATTAGATACTGTTTTAAAAGCGGTAATCTCAGATGTGAGTCAGAATTCAAATAATCTTTTGGCCGCAAGTTCACAAGTTAGAAATGCATCAGAGCATTTATCTCAAGGAGCAAGTGAACAGGCTACTTCCATTGAAGAAGTGTCTTCAACTATGGAGCATATAACTGCTAATATTGAACAAAACAGAATCAATTCACTACAGACAGAGAAAGTTTCAATGTTAGCCTCTAATAGTGTAAAGCAGGTTGCTGAAAAATCGCAAAAATCAGTTGAAGCCAATAAAGCCATTTCGGGAAAAATAACGATTATTAATGGCATTGCTTTTCAAACCAATTTACTGGCGTTAAATGCGGCCGTTGAGGCAGCAAGGGCAGGGGAACATGGAAAAGGTTTTGCCATAGTTGCATCTGAAGTGCGCAAACTTGCCGAAAGTAGCAAAAATGCTGCTGATGAAATTGTAAAACTGGCCATGCCGGGTCTTACGCTTTCAGAAGAAGCTCGCTCATTAATGCTTGAAACAATACCTAGAATAGATAACACATCAAAGCTCATTCAAGAGATTACATCGGCAAGTTTAGAGCAAAGCAATGGAGCAACTCAGGTAAATAGTGCAATACAGCAATTGAATAACGTTACTCAAATTAATGCCGCTTCGAGCGAGCAACTGGCAGCCCAAGCGGAAGAACTGGCAGCCCAAGCTGAGCAGTTAAATAATTCTATTTCTTTTTTTAAACTTACCGAGAGAGCTTAAGGGATTATCCAATACATCAACATAAAAATAACTGTTGCTAAAACACACTATAGCATCACCGTTAAGCCAACCTTACAATGGTATATTTTGAAAAATTGCAATAATCTATTAAACCAAAGGAAAGAAGACGTAGCAAATCGAGTTTTTTTTGTTGAGTATGTACCTGAATTTTATTAGTTTCGCGCTTTTAAACTTCAAGCAAAAAAATATGACTGCTAAAATTAACTATCTTCTTTTATCGCTTTCCATTCTGTTGGCGGCATGCAATAATTCGAGTTTATCCGAAAAAATAAGCGATGCTCAGTATTTAGTTAAAAAAGTACAAAAAACTGATTTCGACTATCTTAATCCCGAAGCTGGAACTGAATGGGATAACGCAAATGAAAACCGACATTTTATTTACCCTTGGGAAAACAATTCGGCTCCCTCAACAATATTTAAAGCGTTGTACGACAATAATTTCCTTTATTTGTATTACGAAGCTACCGATAGTGATTTGTTTGAGTGCGATATGGTAAATACCGATTCGGCAATTATAAATACCGATAGGGTTGAGTTTTATTTCTTGCAAAACGGTTCGATGAAAACCTATAAAAGCATAGAAATGGACGTTCGAGGTCGATTACTCGATTACGAGGCCAAGTTTCACCGCAACTTCGACCAGTCGTGGACATATCCGAAAGACGACATTAAAATTAATTCAACCAAAACGCTTGTTGGTTTCAGAGTAATAGCCCGAATATCAATAAAATCGTTAAAAAACTTTGACGCATTCGATGGCAATAAAATGTACGTAGGAGTATTTCGCGCCAATGTAGTGCAATTTATTGATAATGAAGCCACTTATAAATGGATAAGTTGGGTTGACCCAAAAGTTACCGTTCCCGATTTTCACTGCCCCTCGGCAATTGGAACGTTCGTTTTTGAATAATGCATTTGTCAGTATAATGCATTTGGGATTAATATTAATAATCTCACTATCTGTTAGTTAAATTATTGTCCGTAATATTATTGAAATATTGATAACAACAAAACTCAATATTAACGATAACTTGCCTTTAACGTGTTCGCGAACTGGAACTTGCTGTTACGGCAAACTTGTGCTACTTAACCCATGGGAGCTGACCAGCCTTGCCAAGGCGAAAAAAATTACTCCACGAGAATTTCGCGATCTTTATTGTGATTTTGGAGGAATACGATTACGGTTTAACGGTAATGTAGGTTGGAAGGGGCAACAAGCTTGTAGTCAGTATATCGATAATTTTGGATGTAGCGTTCATTCGGGTCGCTCACTATCGTGTAGGTTATATCCGCTTGGCCGTCAAATACAAAGCAAAGAGGTTCACTATATTTACCAAGGAGAAAAATTTCCATGTTTGGAAGGATGCCCCGAGGTTTCCGAATTACCTTATTTGACTGTAGCTGAATACCTTAAAGACCAGATAAAAGATAAATATGAAAAGGCGCAAGATGAATATTTAAATATTATGCAAAATTTGGCCGATATTGCTTTTATGCTTCTTCTCGATACTGGCTTAGCTGAATCGGGAGATAGAACCACGTTGCAATTATGGAGGACAATGGGAAACGAGCATCCGCAGGTATTAGCTGATAGGATCGGGCACGAGTGGATAGATTGTTTGACGATTCCCGAAATATATGACGATTTAGAAGATCCTATTTTATTTGCTCGGCAACATAATGATTTGCTGCAATTTAAAGCTCAGGAGAAGTTTGGAACCTTGCAAACAAATAAGGAATTGCATGAAGCATCGGTTTTAATAATGGGTGTTGCGCTACATTTGGCGAGTAGTATAGGTGCCAATCCAAAAGATATGACCGAACATTGGATTGATATAGCCAAAAGTAACGGAGCAATTGATTAGTTTTTTATAACCAAATAACAAGAGACGCCATGCACAACAAAAAACGGCCGATCTTATGAAAAGGTCGACCGTTTTTTTTGTAATTGCTTAGTTTTATTTAATATAGCTTTCGCCTTTTTTAAGCCTCACTTCATTTACAAAGTCCTTAATTCGTTGTTCTTCTTCCTTTTTGCAAATAAGCAGCACGCCGTCCGATTCAACAACTATATAGTCGTCGAGACCTTGTATAACAGCTAGTTTGTCGGCCGAAACGTTTACCAAACAATTGCTTGAATTGAAAACGAAAATATTATCGCCTTGAAGCGTGTTTTTGTATTCGTCCTTATCTAAATGCGAATACAGCGAACCCCATGTTCCGAGGTCGCTCCAGCCAAAATCGGCACATATTACCGAAACGTTATCAGCCTTTTCCATAACGGCATAGTCAATAGAAATACTCTTACATTTAGGGTAGTAACTGCCAATAAAGTCCTTTTCGGCAGGGGTATTAAGCAATGCCAACGATTCCTGAAATTGAACGTTCATATCGGGCAAGTGCAAGTCGAATGCATGTAAAATTGAGTTTAGCGACCAGATGAAGATGCCTGAATTCCAGAAGAAATCGCCACTTTCGAAAAACACTTTAGCCATTTCGTGGTTAGGCTTTTCGGTAAAGGTTTTCACTTTTCTAATTGCCGGATCGCCACCTTTTTTGTCGCCGTTCACTTGAATGTAGCCATAACCTGTTTCGGGGCGGCTAGGTTTAATACCAATGGTTAACAGTGCATTACTGCTTTTTGTAAATTCGAGCCCTTTAGCTATAACGCTCAAAAACTCAGGTTCATTCATAATAAGATGGTCGGAAGGAGCAACTATTATGTTGGCGTCGGGGTTCTGTTTAAGAATTTTAAAGTTGGCGTAAGCAATGCAAACAGCTGTGTTTTTGCGCATTGGCTCTAGCAGAACTTGGTTTGGGTGTATTCTAGGTAATTGCTCCATTATAAGATCTTTATAATCTTCGTGGGAAACAATTAGAATGTTTTCTTCGGGGAGAATTTTGGTGAAACGGTCGTAGGTTTGCTGGAGCAGAGATTTTCCAGTACCTAGTATGTCGAGAAATTGCTTTGGACGAGAAGTCCTGCTTAAAGGCCAAAATCGGCTGCCAACTCCGCCAGCCATGATAACGCAATAATTATTTTTGTTCATGAAAAATAAGGTTTAATTTAATTCAACTAAATTAGATAAAAACTACAACGTTCGGCAATATTTATTGATAACTTTTGTTAAAATGATGCGAATATCGGCAATGAAACAATACTTGCCAAATGTTTTCCACCAAATGCGCAAAGGAATTGACGAGATATTTTTACCTTTGCCACCAAAACCGCTATATATATGATTAAAAGGGGATTATTTTTTCATATTGGCAAATATTTTCTTTTGATGAAAAAGGTATTTGCCAAACCCGAAAAGCACAGTATCTATTATCAGCAATTTCTTAAAGAGATTGAAAATCTGGGTGTTAATTCGTTGGGTATTGTAGCTATTATTTCGATATTTATGGGTGCAGTTATTACCATACAAACTGCCTATAATATCGAAAATCCGCTATTACCTACCTATCTTATTGGTGTTGCGGCTCGCGACTCTATTTTACTCGAGTTTTCATCCACAATGGTTGCGCTTATACTTGCCGGAAAGGTGGGGTCGAGCATAGCGTCGGAGCTTGGAACCATGCGTGTTACCGAACAAATTGATGCTTTGGAAATTATGGGCGTAAATTCGGCAGGATATCTTATAATGCCTAAAATACTTGCTGCAATGGTTTTCAATCCATTACTTACGCTAATAAGCATGGTTGTTGGCATTTCGGGCGGTTGGGCAATTGGCACTTTAACCGATGTTATTACTACTCAGGAATTTATACTTGGTATTCGCTATGCGTTTATTCCTTATTACATTACATATAGCTTAATAAAAACGGTTGTTTTTGCTTTTATTATGACGTCAATTGCCTCGTATTATGGCTATTATGTGGAAGGTGGATCGCTCGAAGTAGGTCGCTCAAGCACACGCGCAGTTGTTTACAGCAGTGTGGTAATACTTCTGTTTAACCTCATACTTACCAAATTGTTGCTGTCATGATCGAAGTTAAAAATGTAACCAAATCGTTTGCCGGACGGGTTGTTCTCGATAATGTTTCGGTAAATTTCGAACAAGGAAAAACCAATTTAATTATTGGGCAAAGTGGTTCGGGTAAAACGGTGCTTTTGAAGTCAATTGTTGGCTTGCACGATATTGATAGTGGCGAAATTCTTTTCGACGAAATTGATTTTACACGAATGAATTTTGCCGATAAAAAAGAAATACGCAAGGAAATAGGAATGCTCTTTCAGGGCGGTGCGTTGTTCGATTCGAGCAATGTGGAAGAAAACGTGCGCTTTCCGTTGGACATGTTTACCGAAATGTCGCTTCACGAAAAGCTGGATCGTGTAAACTTCTGCTTAAAATGTGTAAAACTCGAAAACGCTAATAAACTATACCCTTCCGAACTAAGCGGCGGTATGAAAAAGCGAGTTGCCATTGCCCGCGCTATATCCTTAAACCCAAAATACCTTTTATGCGACGAGCCCAATAGCGGCCTGGATCCTATGACGTCGTTGGTTATCGATAGTCTTATAAAAGAAATTACCGAAGAGTTTAACATTACCACAATTGTTAACACGCACGATATGAACTCGGTAATGGAAATTGGAGAAAAAATTATTTTTTTAAAAGAAGGAATTTTGGCTTGGGAAGGTACCAAAAAAGACATTTTTAAAACAGACAATGAAGCTATAACCGACTTTGTATATTCGTCCAATCTGTTCAAAAAAATAAGAAAATCACAAAATAAAGAGGATTAAAAAAGGAGCGAAATTCGCTCCCTTTCATTTATAACTTACTCGCTAAAGCAGTAATTCGCTTGATATCTTGTTCTTTACTTTTTGGATAAATCATCAATACGTTTTCATTATCCACAATAATATAATCATCCAATCCATCTATAACAACAA
>JANYAP010000159.1 GCA_025361285.1 Bacteroidales bacterium
TAGATCGTATAACAACATGTTATACGATCTATTTCATTGTCATTATCGATATCGAAATAATAATAGTTGTATTTGGTATTTTCTTTAAAATGGTAGCTTTCATAATCATCACTCATACCATTCGTACCCCCCATGGTACAAGCTCTGCCATCCTTCAATTGAACTACTTCCATTCCTATTTTTTCAATTTGTTCAAAAATAGTTTTTGCAAAACTGGTTCCATCGTATTTATATGTTTGTATAGCTGCTTCGAAAGAATATGAAATAGGTGTACCAGGAGATTCTGGTTTATTTTTCATACTAGGATAGGTAACGGTTACTGTATAGTTAACTATTAATTGATCGAAGCCCGAATGATCAATATCGGCTACGTTAATGCCCACGTCTCCTTCAGTTAACACATCATGTCCCATAAAAGAACATGGTTCATTTTCAGTTAATCTGTTTGGCGCGCTAACTAAGCCGCCGACGCTGTATACATTACATACTCTGTCCGGCAAAGTTACCGGCTTGTCGGTGTAAGTACCATCGGCATTTGCTATAGAAACTGTTATCGAATAGTTATAATTAACAGTGAGTCCCTTTACCTTATTTAGTTTTACAATATCAGTACGTCCATCGCCATTAAAATCGCCGTAAAACAATTGGGTGTCGGATAGTTTACCTAATGTAGTGCCAGCATCGGTGCTAGTAACATTACTCGCTGAATAATCGGCAACTGCACCCCAACTTATTCTAGTGGGAATGCATAAGTTGGTATAGGTGTTGCCTATTTTCTTTTTATAGTTTATTTGATTAAGCGTTTTATTGGCATTATAGGAAAAGCTGTATTGGCGTTTTACACCGTTGTTGATGGTGGTTATGGTGTCGAGTAACTGATTTTGGGTAAAAAGTACACCATTTACATAGCCAGTGCGGGTGTTGCCTGTTTTATATTTAAATTGTACTTTGCAAACAGTAGAATAATTTATTTCATTGAGTGTAAACTGCCCATCGCCAATATCAGAATAATTGTAAGTTATGGTATTTCCTAAGCGATTTGTCATGGTTGTTAAAAGCCACATATATGCGTCGCTGCTGCGAGGGACTAATATTTTTGTACTGTACGTATAAATGGTACCATCGGTTGTAGTAACGGTAAAATAATCGGGTCGAGGGTTGGCAACACTGCCTCCAAAACTTTTAATCTCGGTAAAATCATTTGCTTCCTTGGTATAGGTGCAGCCCGGTGCTCCATAATTAGCGTCGGCTAACAGGCGTTGCCCATCCAATGCAAAACGGTCGGTGGCGGTAAAGTTTACAGTAGTAACGTTATTGTCGTAATACTTGCTTTGCCCTACGCGGGTTATTGCCGATATGCCTGCAAGATTCCAACCACGGCCCAGCATGCCTTCGCCTGCCTGACTGCTGTATGTTATAGCGAGTTGTGGAGCTATACCGCCAATGCCTTTAGGTACATCAATGGGTATGGTGTACGTTGCAGCGCCGGTAGGGCTTATATCGATATTGCCGGGCAAGGTGCCGGGCGGGGGCACTACGCCAAAAGCACTATTTACAATGAGTATGCACATGGCAATTGCTGCCAAAAAGGTTTTTTTTGCGGTTGTATGGTTCATTGGTTATTTTTTAGGTTTTTCAGTGATAAAGTTTAGAATAGTTATTTGGCTATATGTTTAGTGTGTGCAAAAAGTAAAAATTATTGCTATTTTAACTTTGTGCGCCTTCGTGATGTACTTTGTTGTCCTTTGTGGTTCAAGAGCTTAAATTAGCCACAAAGGCGCTCAAAGGATTTCTCAAAGTAGCTCAAAGGACTTTTTACACAGCTTCATTGGTTTACTGTTTTATTATTGTCCAGTTATGGGTTTCGCCGTTAATGGTAATGTTTAGCATGTATGTGCCACTCGGACTGTTGGTAATATCAATGGTACTTTCGTTTTCGGTGAAAGTGTTTTGATGTATTTGTGTGCCTTGCATGTTAAATAAGGTTACGGATACCTTGTCGGTTTCGGCTTTGTTTTCTACTGCCACTTTCAATTGACCCTTAGTAGGGTTGGGGTAAATAAGCACATTGTTGTTTGCGAACATATCAAGCAGCGGTTTATCGTACGGTATAATTGTGTCGGCCGATTCGAAACGTGCACTTTTAGTGCTTGGGAATAAAATGGTACGTGTGGTCATGCATCCAGCGGCATTGTATGCAAAGCCCATAGAAGTGCCTGTGAAGTTAAGTGAGGTAACGTCAATTTCATATACGTTTAAGGTCGTCAATGCGGTTATGGTTTTGCTAAGATTGATGGTTTTTATCTTTTGTGGGTTTATAATCACAAACTCCTCGTTAGCCAAAAGGGTGTTGTAATAACTCTCGCTTACAACACCGGCAAGGTCAGTTAAATTAACTTTAATATTGTTTTCGCTTGCGTTTATACGCACCTTTGCTGCCTGCACATCGTCGGTAAGGTTTATGTTGAAGGTGAGATTAGGGGCAGACACTTGTGCATATTCGTAATAAGTAGCTGCGCTGCCGTCGAAGGCATTTGTGGGTCCATTAATGCTAAAACTCTGCGCCGTAACAGTTTTAACCGGACTTTCGGTAATTTCAATTTCCCCAATACTCAGCTGGGTGTTTGCAGCAAGGGTTGCCAAAAGCCGAATGCGATTAAACGCAACACCGCCATTATTAATTTTAATTTTATTGGTAGCACTACCCGCGGTAAACGATTTCATGGATTTCCAAGTAATTCCATCGGATGATATTTCTAATGAAAATGCTCTGTTTGCCGAGTAAATATCGATAATAGTAGTGTAAATATTTTTGGTAAGCAATATCGTTACATTAACTTGACCTGCAGCATTAGTGGGCGATGTAAGCCATGGAACTTTATCGTTTGTGTCGGTTAATCTCGATATAGGCGAATAGGTGGAATTGCTTGTAATGGTAGCAGTTTGTGCAAGATTTTGTGCGTATGCAGCCATGGTTATAAGCAGCAGAGCCATTGATAGGTAAAAGGGTTTCATAATTTTTTAATTTTTAATTGATAATTTCAAAGCAAAGGCGCAAAGGATGAAGATTTTTTATTTCGATTTATTATTGAAAGCAGAGGCGCAGAGGTTTTTTTATTGTCGATTGATAATTGTCCGATTGATAATACTCTCTGCTAAGCCTAGCGAGATTTTAAATTATCAATTATCAATTATTAACCAACCACCATTGCACTTACCAAACTGCTCCATGGGCCAGGTTTGCCGTTGTTGTTTACCCAGCGTAGCCAGTAGTGCACTGTTTTGCCTGCTTCGGCACCTGTAAAGGTTGCTATGTAAGGTGTGCGTGTGTCGGTGGCTAAATATGTTAGTTCAGTGGCATCTTTAGGCATAGGGTCGCCAATTTTGCACCATATTTCGCAACCATGTACTCCTTCAGGTTTAGCTTTATTACTACTGTTTGCGTCGGTAAAGTGGATTGTGTGTTGTAACCTTACCGAAAAGTTTACCGAAGCGGTTGGATGCCCTAAAGCTATTGCAGCAGCAAGGGTTCGTTTGGTATCGCGCACAGTTAACCCCATGCGTTCGCGTTCGCTGTCGGGTACTTTGGGGTTTCGCGCCAACCATTGCGCCACGAAATTTCGGAGGGTTTTTTCGTAGGCGTGTCGGGCATCGTCCTTGGCTTGCACATCGGCACTGGTGCGGTTTTGTTTGTTACTGGCCTTTGCAAAGGCGGTAGTCCAAGGTGATTGCGAAGTGGTAAGGGTTGTAAAATCGGCTGGCAAAATACCCCAGATAGCAATATTTGGCTGTAAAATTGCCAACAGGTTAGCTTGAAAGAGGTTAAAGTCGGCATCGGTTCGCGGTACAATTCTTTTTGTTGCCATAATTTTAAGGTTTTAAATTTAAATTATACATAAAGATGAGTGAAATAGCAGATACAGTTATTGCGGCGGTGTTAACGATTGCATGGGATAGAGGTACACAACTTCTGGATAACGGTACGGAAGTTCCGGACAAGTGTACGAAATATTCGTGCACTTGTCCGGAACTATGGGCATGGTGTGCGCATTTTGCGGATAAGCGTACGATAGTTGCGTACAAGTGCACCAAAGTATTGGCACACAATACGCAATATTCGTATGGTTGTACAAGTGTTCTGTAAAGGATACTGAATAATTCGGTATAATTTCCGAAACGAAGGGAATGAATTTTATGTAAGAGGTTACTCTCTCTCTCTCTCTACGGCTGCGTGGCTTACAGGTAGTTGTAGAAAGTAATTGCTTGAGCTAAAATACAGTTGGTTAATTAAAATTAAGGGCATTGCGGTAATTTGTTTAACATTTGTTGGCGACAAATATAAAAATAAAATACATAAAACAAAGTTTTTTTTTATTAGTTCTACTTTTAGACTTTAGATTGTTAGGAATCCTTTGAATGGCAACATGTAAAATCACGAGATTACCTTCGGTGAAATCGCTTCGCTAGGTTCCTCACTCCGTTCGGAATGACAGTTCGCATAGAGTGAAGGAGGAAGAGGGGGCTTGAAGTTTTTGACTGCTAATTATTTAGCTTTTTTAAAACATCAACAGCCATTAATTTATAGAATGTTTGACGTTCCTTAATTTTTGTGAGTAAAGCGCTGGCCTTAGCTGTTTGCTTGGTTTTAACGTAACAAAGCGATAAATACCATTCGGCGTGTTCAATAAAGGCCTCGTCGTTCTTTGTTAATACGAACGATAAGTTTTTAATGGCTTTTTCGTAATTATGCTCCTCGATATACGATACCCCAATAAAGAAGTGCGCTGCAGTATTGTTAGGGTCGTTTTGTATTATTTTCTCAAATTTCGAAATGGCAGTTGAGTAATTGCCTTTATCGTATTGTTGAATGGCTGCAATGAGCGGAGTTACATCGGTTGCGCCCGACGATCGGGTAAGGATATTGGCTTCGTATTTTTGGTAATATTTGCTAAATAATCTATCGGCGTTAGGCGACGAAATTGTATTGTATAATACCGATAAAACAAGCACAAAGGTAATAAATACAGCTGCTACAAGAAGTTTTTTGCCCGACAGAAAAACCCGGTTGAATTGAATAGATATTGGTTTTTGTTCTTTTTTGTGCACTTTTTGTTCATTGTTGATAAACTTATGGTTTACAGTGCGTAGGCTTTCGGCGAATGTAAAAAGTTCGTCGTCGGCCAATAGACTATCAACCTCTTGCGTTAATTTAAGTTGTTGTGCAAGTGTTTTATTAGTTTGAATTTCGCATTCGAATTGTTCCTTTTCTAACACTGGCATATCACCATCGAGGTAGTGAATAATCATCTCCACGTTTTTCATTGGTTAACTCCTTATAATTAGGGTTTTTAAGAATTCGCTCTATTAAACTTTTTTTGCATCGAAATCGTCGGTTTTTGGTGTGTTGTTCCGATGTATATCCCATAACCTGAGTTATTTCGGTAATAGAATGCCCTCTTATAACTAGGCGGATAATTTTTTGGCAATCGGTAGATATTTCGTTAAAGTGCTGCAGAAATATTTTTCGTCGTTCGGCATTTATTAAATCGTCTAGTATTTCGGGTGCTTCAGTAGCAATTGTGTCGCAATCAACATCTGAAATTTTACTCTTGTTTTTGTGCGTTAATTGCCTAAGCCACAAGTTTTTCACTATCGAAAACAAGTATGTACTAAATGAGCATTGTAAATTTAGTGTGTTATGTCGTATTTTATCGAACATAAGTATTAAAGCATCTTGAAAAGCGTCTTCGGCATCCTTGGTGTTGCCGCTATTGCTTTCGATATAATGCTTAACCGACCGGAAGTTTTTTCGATAGATAAAAAGCATTATATCAGAGTCTTGTCTTTTCATGCCATCGAGTATTTCCTCATCGGAATACGAATCTTTTTTCATGCATTAATACAGTAAGTAGGCAATTAGTAACCCATGCAAATATATGTTTTTTAGCATTTGTTTGTGCGAAATATAATGAGTTAGGTATAAAAACCCAATCATTGCCACCAAAGCGCTAAAACACCAACGGTAATACTATATTATCAATGCTTAGTTCTACTTTTAGACTTTAAAGTCCTCAAGTGAGATTTCTCGCTTCGCTCGAAATGAC
>JANYAP010000103.1 GCA_025361285.1 Bacteroidales bacterium
AGTTCTCCAATATAAAACCAGGCACCAACATCCTTGATGCCGTTTCTAATAATGAATCCGATGTTGGTCGTGTTTTTCGTTTTTGTCCCATAGTGCGCTAAGGTACATTTTTTCATAGCACCTCAAAAAAAGAATTAACCAATAAAACCTTCTTTTTGTATATTGTATAACACTTTATATATACTTACTAGTTCGAAAGCTTTATCAAAACTGCTCCATGTAATGGCACACGAGTTTTGAATGTACGATTAAATTTTCCTATATTTTTTTGCTTCCACAAATCGCGAATTAAATACTCATCGTGTAAAGAACATTCGTCCCAGTTTAAACTAATTTCTTGATCTTTGTCGAGTAAATTCACCAACGAAAATGCTATTTCGTTATTCGATAAGGGCTTCTTCCATATTTCGGTTTGTTTTTCAAAATCTTTAACCAATCGATACCCTTGAATACCAAGTGAATCTTGATTTATGGCAATTACCTCCGTATTGGTTAATAATTTATATGTAAAATCATCTAATTGCGATAGATCGCATCCAATAAATAAAGGGGCTGCAAACATACTCCATTGCGTAACGTGCAAATATTGTTCGTTAGGCGATAAATCAGTTTCTTGAAATTCACCACCCCAACCTAGTTTACCTACCACAAGCATATCTGGGTCGTTCCAATGTCCGGCACCGGCGTAGCTATGCCATTTATCGTTCAATGAAATAATATTTAGAATACTTAACCAAGTATCCTGAATGTCGCCCGTAGTTCTCCAGGCATTAGTAAGCTTGGCCCAGTCTGTTGCATTTTCAAACGGCGCTGCATTCGAAATGCTGTAAACAATATTCCTGCCCGACAGTTTTAATGCATCGGTCATATCACTAGTGTGTTCAATATCGTTAGGGTTCCAGTCGTACTTTAAGTAATCAAAACCCCATTCAGCCCACTGTTTTACATCTTGATTATGAAATTTAAACTGACCACACTCTCGTTGTTTTTCTAGTATTGTTCCATTAGCATTATCGGCAGAGCCACCAACATATCCAGCATAAGTTGTAACCCATGGCGATGAATATATGCCTGCTTTTAACCCTAAACTATGAATGTAATCTACCAAAGCTTTCATGTCAGGGAATTTTTCGTTAGGCATTATGGCATTGTATTTTCCTCCGCGTTTGCCCTGCCAGCCATCGTCAATGTTAATGTATGAATAGCCATATTGGCTAAGGCCACTTTCGTGCATGGCTTTTGCTGCTTGCATAACTTTTTGCTGCGTTACCGATGCGCCAAATGCGTTCCAGCTATTCCAACCCATTGGTGGTGTTAAAGCTATATTTTCACCTACAATTATTTTAAAAAGTTTTTGGTCGCTGCCAAACCTGTTGGTAGCAATAATTTTTGTGAAATACTCGCCTTGTTTATTAATTACACCCCAAATTTTTCCGGTATTTTCATCTATTTGCAAACCTTTAGGCAAATTTTCAGCAACAATTTTCATAGGTCTTTCACCAGAAACGGGTACGAGAAAAAGTAATGGATTTGAGGGGTGTGAACCAACAATATAGGGATGGTTAATGGATGGTGCTTTATGAGTTTCGGGTGTTAAAATATATTTTTTTTCATGTTCTCTTTGGAAGGTAAAGGGAAGTTTGTCAACTACTTCAAAATAAGCATCAACCCAATCTGCTCTATCGCCAACAATTCCATCATTAGCATTATCAATTGTTAAGCTTATAATTTTCACCCCGTTTAGGTTTTCTGAAATAGGCTTTGCTTTATCATTTGCTTTCATAATGCCGCTCTTCCAAAGCACTTTTCCATCGCCATAAATAATAAATTCCACAGATGCTTTGCTGAACTCTTTAGCGGGGGCAGATGCATCTATGCCAACTTTAGCGAAAAATTTATTATCCTTCCCATCTAATTGTATTTTAATTACTCCTAAAGCGTGTGTGCCTACTCCTCGGCTAAAAGTATCGTTGGCAATAATTAAAGGAGTGTTCCACATCGATTTGTTTTTCATAGCTACGCCTGCCGATTGTTCAACTTTCGATAAGTCTAAATCGTCTAGCCATACTTTACGTGTGGTTTTATCTGTACACGAAGCAATTACAAGAACTGCTATCCAAAAGTACATCAATAATAATTTCATTTAATTAATTGTTAATTCAATGTCGTTTTGTTAAGGTTTTGAAAGCCTGAAGGGCTTAACTAAACAACATTGATTGTTAATTATTTATTTAAGTGATCGGTATTTTCGATTTTCTAATCCTAATCACTATTGTCTGGTTAAAATGTATAGAATACCTTCGGTGAGCTACGCTAGATTTCTCACATAATTATAATCCTCAACATTGCATACTTATTTTATACCAACTGTGAATTGCTGAACAATATTTTCAGAAGAATTTCCAATCATAATGTTGTATTTGCCTGATTCCACAAGCCAATCATTTTTTGTTTCATCAAAATACGAAAATGATTGTTTATTAAGTGTCAGTTTCACCTTTTTAGTTTCACCAGCCAATAAACTCACTTTCGAAAAGGCTTTAAGCTCCTTTATTGGCTTATCAACCCCCGCATTTTGGTCAGAAACATACAGTTGAACAACTTCTTCACCAGCCATTTTACCTGTATTGGTAACATTTAATTCAATAGCATAATTATATTCGGCAAAGTTTTTATAAGTAACATTACTAATTCTAAAATTTGTGTACGATAAACCAAACCCGAAAGGATATGTCGGTGTCATTTTGTGTTTTTCGGTATACCGATAGCCAACATATATGCCTTCGTCATAGTTAATAACAGGTACCACGTTCATGTAGTTTTTAAACGCTGGTGATTGTGATGAATCTGCAATAAACGTAAAAGGTAATTTCCCACTGGGATTAACAGTTCCAAAAAGTATGTTTGCTAAAGCGTTGCCCCCTTCGTGCCCCGGATAAAATGCCATTATAACCCCTTTTACCAATGGTTCCCAATTAGCTGTCCATACTGGTGTTCCACTATTTATTACTACAATGGTGTTTGGGTTAACTTTAGCTATGTTTTGTATTAGTTCCTCCTGATATGCAGGCAGGGTTATACCTTCCTCTTTATCGTAGCCTTCGGTTTCCGACATTTTTTCCCAGCCCACGCAAACTATAGCTACATCTGATTTTTTAGCAATTTCAATAGCTTTTAACATCTCCACGTTGTTTTTTAATGCTTTTTTTGGTGGAATCCATCCTAAAACACATTGACCTGGTTCACTTTTAACTGCTAACTCAACACGTATTTCATATTTCTGCCCAGCTTTAAAGTCGAATTTCATAATTATTGGGGTAGCATCCATTCGTCCAACCCTGTCAATAGCGGGTTTATTGTTAATGTATAGAACTGCATCGCTTTGAGAAAGTAATTTTAAAATATACGCTCCACTTACTTCGGGTGTGAACGCTCCGCTCCATCGGATAGAATATTTTTTTCGAGCTATTCCTGGGGCCGGCGATCTATCGTCCACCCATAAATTTACGGCGCTGTCGGTGGTAACATAACTTGGCGACTGATTAAAATTGACATTGTTAAAATATTCGCACAATAAGCCTGGTTTGCCATCGGACGTGGAAAAGTATTTTGAAGGTATTGCTGTAATTTCATTATAAACAAATGTATCGCCAACCGAGTAATAAATATTTGTATGATTGCCAGCCTTACTTCTAATGCCATTTAAAGGTGATACACTATAAAATGGAGTTATATGCGAGCTTCCTCCTCCGTTCCATCGCAGCTCTGCGGCATTTGGACCTATAACTGCTATTGATTTTAATTTATCGCTATTCAGTGGAAGTATCGCAGTTTTATTCTTAAGCAATACAATTCCTTTTTCGGCAATGGTACGTATGAGGTTATTGGTTTCAACCGATTGCATACTTGCTTTATCAACTGCTTTAACCGGTTTGCCTATAAGCCCTGAGGCCACGCGAACATATATATGACGCCAAGCCTTATCGTTAATCATTTGTTCAGTAATTGACCCAGTTTTTAAATATTTTAAAATCGAATCGCGGCTCATGAAATCTGCTTTGGGCATTTCAATATCTAATCCATATTTTACGGGCCCTATTGAACTGTAAACCGATCCCCAGTCGGATACTAGTAAACCTTTGAATTTCCATTCTTTACGCAAAATTTGGTTTATTAAATAATCGTTTTCGGAAGCATGTATGCCGCCAATTTTATTGTACGAAGTCATAATTGCCCAAGCGTCGGCTTCTTTTACAGCAGCTTCGAACGAAGGTAAATATATTTCGCGCAAAGCTCTATTTGAGATCCTCACATCAGAAAGATGCCTGTTCCAGTCGTTATTGT
Organism: Bacteroidales bacterium; assembly: GCA_025361285.1. Lineage (GTDB taxonomy): Bacteria > Bacteroidota > Bacteroidia > Bacteroidales > JAAUTT01 > JAAUTT01. Next base: position 4,345 of record JANYAP010000103.1, read on the forward strand.
TTAGAGCAAAATGCTTAACCGTGGAGATAACATGTTCGCTTTGTAATCCTTTCACAACAGCAACCGTCATTCGCGATGATAGCCATGGATCTTCGGAATAACTTTCGAAATTTCGTCCACCATTGCTCACCCTATGTATATTAACACAAGGCCCTAGCAGTGTATTACGACCTTGAGCATAGGTAAATTGGCCCATTGCTTTGGCGGCAATATTTACCAAAACAGTATCCCATGTTGCCGCTAAACATACACCAACAGGAAAAGCAGGGGCTTTTTCGAAATGTGGACCATAAGGACCATCGGTCATCTTTAACGCTGGTATGCCATATTGCTCAATACCTGGCGATTGCATTCCATTCGACCCCGACAATACATTTATTTTATCTTCTAAACTTAATTTGTTGTAAATAACATTGACGATTGAATCGTTATTTGTATCCTGAGCAACAATAGATAAGGGTGTTATGAAAATAATAAAAACTTTTAAAGCTGTATTAATTATTTGTTTTGAAAGTATCATTTGTAATAAGGTTTCTGGTTTTACAATCATTGGTGACCGATTAAAATTAGTAGATTACCTCCGGTGAGCTTCGCTAGGTTTCTCCCTACGGTCGA
>JANYAP010000054.1 GCA_025361285.1 Bacteroidales bacterium
CTACAACCTCTACAACTTTTTCTACAACCTTTTCTACAACCCTACAACCTTTTAAGTAGCCAATATATGCGCCACATCCAATAAGCTTTTAGGCACGCCTTTATGCATTTTAACGGTTTTGCTTAGAGGCACATGCACAATTTGCCCATTACTTAGCCCTACCATAATGCTTTTCTGATCGTCGAGCAAGGCTTCAACGGCTGCAACGCCCATGCGGCTTGCCGATACGCGGTCGTAGCACGATGGCGAACCGCCACGCTGAATGTGGCCAAGTACGGTAACGCGTATATCGAATTGTGGAAATTCGGGCGACACTTTTTTTGCTATTTCGTATGCTGAGCCTTCCTCGTCGCCTTCGGAGCAAATAATGATGCTCGATTTGTTGGCCTTGGCACGTATCGAAAGAAAATCGCGAAGTTCGTTCATTTGGTTTTTAACTTCGGGAATCATTATAACCTCGGCACCAGTGGCAATACCGCTTTCGAGAGCCACAAAACCAGCATCGCGCCCCATAACTTCTACAAAAAACATTCGATTATGCGAACTTGCGGTGTCGCGAATTTTATCAACTGCTTCAATTACAGTGTTTAAGCAAGTGTCGTAACCTATTGTATAATCGGTTCCATATAAATCGTTATCGATAGTTCCAGGCAGTCCAATTACCGGAATATTATATTCTTGCGATAGAATATTTGCGCCGGTAAACGATCCATCGCCACCAATTACTACAAGGCAATCAATATTATATTTGTCGAGGTTTTCGTAAGCTTGCTTTCGACCCTCCAAAGTACGAAACCTTGCTGAACGTGCAGTTTTAAGTATAGTTCCTCCTTTTTGAATAATGCCGCTAACGTCCTTCGATTCAAGCTTTTCAATATCGCCATCAATCATACCTTCGTACCCTCGGCGTATGCCGTAAACGTCAATATTATTGAAAATTGCTGTACGGGTTACAGCACGAATTGCAGCATTCATGCCAGGTGAATCGCCTCCTGAGGTTAATACGCCAAGTCTTTTAAATTTTGTCATAAAAACAAAAATGTTAAATATCTAGTTATAAATTAATTAATTGTTTTTGTCGAACGACTTTATTTTCTGCGATATATCGACCATTAACCATTGTGGAGTTGATGTTGCGCCACAAATACCCACCGTATTAACGTTGGTAAACCACTCATTATGTAGCTCTTCCGCGTTTGCTACCCAATGCGTATTCGAGTTATTTTTGCGGCATATATCTAAAAGTATTTTTCCGTTGGAACTCTTTGCGCCACTAACAAATATAATGATTTCGTAGTTTTTCACAAACTCTGCCAAATGTTCGCCTCGCTGCGATACGTGTCCGCAAATTGAATTTGTTATTTTAAGGGGTATTTCGCCTTCCGCAATATGCGACAACATCTTTAATTTTATGGCATTAGTAATTTCGGTGTATCCTTCGGGTTGTTGGGTTGTTTGCGAAAAAAGTGCGATTGGCTTCGAAAAATCAACATCTTGTAAATCAGCAATATCGTCAACAATAATGGCATTACCATCGGTTTGACCCATAAGCCCAATTACTTCGGCATGACCCTTTTTTCCGTAAATAATTATTGTGCCTTGTTTATCTTTAAGCTCTTCCCAGGCGGCACGCACTTTCTTCTGTAATTTAAGCACAATAGGGCAGGTACCTTCGGTTAGTGTATTCGAATTTTTGTTTAGTAAATTATAAGTGGAGGAAGGTTCGCCGTGCGCACGTATCATAACATTCGCATTACTAATACTTTGCAATTGCTCGTGATTGATTATAGTTAATCCTTTAAGTTTAAGTCGTTTAACTTCCTCATCGTTATGAACAATATCGCCCAAACAATATACAGGTTTTCCATTGGCAAGGGCATCTTCGGCAAGTTTTATTGTTTTAACTACGCCATAGCAAAAGCCCGATTTAGTGTCTATCTCTATATGCATAGCACAAAGATATTAAAACTGGGATTATTGACGACACTATTGAAATTTTTCGAGATATTTTTTTATCCACTCCATTTGCTGCTCGGGGGTGAGATGGGAATTGTCGAGAATTATGGCATCATCAGCCCTTTTTAGAGGGCTTTCCGCACGGTTTTCGTCAATAAAATCGCGCTGAGCCAAATTATCGCTTACTTCGGTTAATAATACAGTTGATCCTTTGTCGCTCAATTCTTTAAAACGGCGTTGAGCACGAACTTCAAGGCTTGCAGTCATAAACAATTTTAGTTCGGCTTCGGGAAAAACTACTGTGCCAATATCGCGACCATCCATAACTATCGCTTTGCGTGTACCCATTTTTTGTTGCAGAGCTACAAGCCTAGTTCGTACGGCCTTTATCTTACTTATTTCGCTTACGTTCGCCGAAACCTGCATCGATCTAATGTCGTTTTCGACGTTTTCGCCATTCAAATATGTTTGGTATGCGAAATTATTGGATTGTTTAAAATTGATATCGATACTAGAAAGGTGTTTTTCCAATTCTTCTACGTTAGCTTTTCCATTTGCTATAAGTCCATTATTAATAGCGAATAACGTAACAGCCCTATACATAGCTCCGCTGTCGATAAATAGATATTTTAGCTCGTTAGCTATGGTTTTGGCAAAACTGCTTTTTCCGCACGACGAATGCCCGTCGATGGCTATTACTATGGGAGTTTTTAATACTATCATGTATAAAAATTTGAAATACCGCGCAAAGGTACATAATTAGTGTGCATCCGTTATGTCGAAATAATTTTTAATGCTAAAAAAATTACGACACAGATTTGCAGATTATCAAATAGTTGAAATAATACAATCTGTGAATCTGTGGCAATTTTTACTATATAGATGGACACTATTTATACTTTTTTATGTGTTTACACTATGTTTGTGAGGCATAGTTTATGAATAAGATATTTTTTTATCTTTGCTCAAAACTATAAATCATGGAATTAGCTGTTTACATTAAAAAGTTACTTTATAACCACGATTCTCTTGTAATACCACAATTTGGGAAATTAATAACTCATTACCACCCTGCAGAAATTAATGCCTGGGAACATTCTATTTCCCCTCCGTCTAAATATCTTACTTTCGACAAAAATATTTTGAAAACCGATGGCTTGCTTGCAAATTGTATTTCGGCAGATAAAGCCATTAGTATTGAAGAAGCTGAAGCGTTCATTTTAAGTGAAGTACAAATATTAGTATCAAGGCTTGATGAGCGGGAAACTATTCTTTTCGAAGGTATTGGGTATTTTTCGAAAGAAGCCGATGTAATAAGGTTTGAGCGCGAACCATTAGCAAATTTTTTAACCGATACGTTCGGACTTTCAAATATCGATTATAAAGCTTTGGAATTTAAGCATATACCTAAAAAAAATAACAGTAATAAGAAATCTCGTGTACTTCGCATATATTCTATGGTATGGATGTTCGCAATTGCTTTAGCTGCAATTTCTATAGCTATGGTAGTTTATCTAAATTATCCCGAGATAGCAAATACAATAAAAGCGATACATAAAACCGCTCCAGTTGCAGTAATTCCCGATAAGGTTGATACTGCTAAAGTTGCACCAGAACAAAAGGATACAATACTAAACGATACAACCAAGGAGAGCGATTTAGAGAAGTTTTTTGACAGCGCAACCGACAAGAAAAGGGCTTTGGCACTTACCACAGCTCCGCAAGCAACAAGCCCTAATATTGATGTTACCTACTACATTATTGCAGGAAGCTTTAAAACGTATCAACGTGCACAAGTTATGAATAAAGCACTTATCAATGAAGGATTTAAGCCCGAAATAATTCAATTTGAACAAGATAAATTCAGGGTTTCGCTGGGCGAATACAAAGAAATTGCCGAAGCGCAGGCTCAGTTCGATAAAATTACTGCAACTAAAGGTGTCGATGCCGTTTGGATACTTAAAAAGTAAGCCAATAAGGAAAAACAGACGAAATATAACTAGGTAAATGAAGTTTGTTTGTTAATTTCGCAACGCATTATCGGCCCCGTAGTTCAATGGATAGAATTTCAGATTCCGGTTCTGAAGATATGGGTTCGAATCCCGTCGGGGTCACTAATACAAAAGTTAAAGCCTTGTAAGTTAAACACTTGCAAGGCTTTTTTTATTAATTAGTGACCATCCGTAAAGTCGATAATTTGCGTAATTAATCCTGACAGGTTTTCGGTAATAAGTAGACTTTCTGATAATTATAAATTACCGAGATTTTATGAGAATACAAAACCTGACAAGATTTTACACATTACGGATGGTCACTAATTATTGGCTTGTATAGTCCTTTTCGAACATAGTACCAGCAGCAACAAAAGTACCAATGTTGCTTGCATCAACGGCTGTTACATCTAGGAAGAAACTTGGCACATCGTATCTGTCATTAAATGTTGTTGTGGCAAAATATTTTGATACATTATCGCCTTTGGCTATGCTAAAAGCCACTTCGGCTGTCATTGCTGCAAGCTTTGGTACGGGCATTATAACACTCATCGACTGATCGCGATTAAGTATGTTTTTGCATGAATGAAAATTAGGACCTTCGGTAGTTAGCGTTATATTGCCTTCAAATTTTGCATGTTTTAGTGCCTTAATGGCTCCAATTGCAATATCATCGGTATAAGTAATAACCACGTCAGGCTTGGTTTGCGATAAACGCAAATATTGCCGTAGTTCGAAGTTTGCTTCATCTTCACCCCAATTTTCGAGATATGTTTTATATGCTATTTTAATTTTGCCCGATTTTATTGACGGATCAAGAATCCTATCAACACCTTCACTCTCCCAAATAGCATTAATATCGCCTTTATCCCCAGCCAGAATAACATAATTACCTTCGGGCTTTTGCTTTATTGCAAATTTGGCCATAGCCGCTCCAATATCTCTAACGTCGAACGATACGAAATAATCAACGTCGCAATTGGCAATTAGTCGGGTGTACGAAATAACGGGTACATTTTTACTATGCGCCGCTCTAACCATGGCTGCCGAGGTAAATCGGTTTACGGGGCACAGCACTAACACATCTACTCCCTTATTTAACAGCTCTTTAACTTGGTCGACTTGTTTTTCGGCATCGTTATCGGCAACCATCGAAATTGTTTCACCTCCTAATTCTTTAATTCGTTCCGTAAAATACTTTATATCCATATCGTAGCGATAAGTTTTCATTGGCAACAATAGCCCAAATTTAGGAACGTTTTTTTTACATGAAGCAAATGAGATTGATATTAAAATCGCAGATATGTATAAGCACAATATGTTATTCTTCATTTTGAGTGGTCTTTCGTTGTTAAGTAATCTACGTACAAGATAATAAATTTTTTCCAAATTTTCAATATGTAGAGAAATTGAAAACAATTTTATTTATAATGCTATAAATGAAATATATAGATATTTGTTTTGTTTACAATGAGTACGAAATGCCAACCACTAAATTAAAGCGTTGTGCGGGATATTGATTCCAAGTATAATATTTTGAAGCTGTTATATTATTTAGCCGTATCCATGCCGATAAAATTTTGGTGTATCGGTATTCTACCCCTAAGTTAAAATCGAGTACCGCCGATAGTGTTTTCGAGGTTTCGGTTAGCGAATATTCCTTGGCATATCGTTTTCCGAGCGCCAGAATATCGAGGTTTAGTAATATTTTGTTTCGAAGGCTGTATTTCGACGATATAGTTAAATCGTAAGTTGGCATATGCCAGGCATATTGTTCTGTATCGAGGGTGTATCGGTAAATGTTACCTTTTGCGCCTATGGTAAGGCTTTCCGAGAAATCGTAGTTAATTTCGGCATAACCGTTAAAAACTGTGGCATTGTTGTAAACTACTGTAAATTGGTTACGTAGCTTTGTTGTTGTATCGTTTACGAAAAAATATTGGTTATCGATATCGGAGAAATCGACTTTAAGAATGTAAGAAGCTTTGTTGCCCAAACTACCTTTTATACCTCCGTAAAACGATAGTTTAGCATTCGAATTGTCGACCAATAAGTTAGGGTTAACGTATGGGTTTTCGTAGGCTATATCGCGATAGCTGTGTTTTTTAATAGTTCCTGAAACGCCCACAAAGGCAATTAGCACATCTTTAACTGCATTAAACTGAAACTCGGCTTTTGGGTAAATATGCGGCTTGAGCTTACCATTCTGCTTGTCGAAATTAATATTTAAACCTGCTTGCAATCGATATTCGGGCGAAGATAGTCCTACCCAAGGATTTAATATGAATAGCGAGTTAACATTTCCGGTGGAATCGAGCATTTTGTTACGGTTGGAAATGTCGAAACTGGTGTTTACGCCAAACATCTTACCCTCGTACATTCTATTAAACTTACCCTCAACGCGTAGGTTGTTTTCGGCTCTGTTTTCGCGTTCTTTAAAATAATCGTAACCAAAACCTACATGATAGGTAAGTTTGCTCGAATCGGTGTTAAGCGAATGAATACCAGTATTTACCGATGCTAACAAGTAGCTTTGGCGAATTTCGCCCTTTTCGAGTACAGTATCGATTGCAGGGTTGTAGCCATATCGGTAATTGGTATTTCCGCGAACGCCTGCATCGGCAAACAAATACGATTTTTTAAGAAACCGCTTACCGAACACACCGGCTTGCGATTCGGCATAACCACCGTAAACACTTCGATTATTGGCAAGTGTAACATCGCCTTTCGATGAATTATGTTTGAGAAATGCTCCCGCGCTATATTTTTTAGATCGTAACGAATTGATATAGACCTCGGCCAATGGCGAAGCATAATTGCCATAGCCCAGTTTAAGATAGCTTTTATATAATTTAGGTATTGGCATGGCTAACATTTTAGCCGCATTAATCGAAGGCACGCTATATTCGGTGCTAACCATCATTGGCACAATGTTATAGTTAAAGGCGGGGCGTATAGTTACGGTGTCCTTAACTTGAGGCAAAACACTTATTTTATTTGCATCGGAAACAGTTGGTTCGTAGGGCTTTACCACCTCAACTTCTTTTTTAATTGGTGCTTGAGCGAAAGCGGTGAAAGTTGTTAAACAGATTAAAAGAAATATAGTCAGAAGTCGGAAGTCGGAAGTCGGAAGAATAGACGGCTTAAAAAAGTGTGCGATATGCTCAACGCATTGGGGCAGAGGCACATATGGGATTATAGAGTTCCGCATTGATTTTTCTCTGCGTCTTTGCTTCTCTGCGTTCATTTTTATATAATTATTGCTATATATTGCTTTCATAATTTCGAGTAATTACTGTATTTTTTTACTATTCATGTTAAGTTCCAAGTCCTGAGGTTTTTCCTTAACCATTAAGTTGGCGTTTTTGGCTATAAGATTGTCTCTCATCTCCTTAGCTTCTGTAATAATTCCATCGTCGGACTTTTCGTAATTATCGAGAATGCTTTGCAAGGTTTGAACAGCCTGAAACTGGTCGTTACGATCGATATAAATATCGCTCCACAGCAGAAAACTTTTGCCCATCCAGTATATATGCGGTGTGGTTTTATCTATAAAGTTTAAAATTTCCTTTTCGGCTGCATCTTTTTTATCCATGTTGTAATAATATTTTGCAAGAAGAAACTTACATTCAGCACCTTCTGCAGTTTTAACGTCGCGCGAAACTAGCTTAAGTTCGGTAAGTGCATCGGTGGAATTTTGAGTTTCTAAATACGATTTAGCTAAAATATAATGTGCTTCGCGGTTAATTTCGTCGGGAACTTTTTCGGAAGCCAATAACGATTTAGCACTCGAAATAGCTATGGTATAATCTTTTAGCTTAAAATTACACCGCATTTGCCCAATTTTACCTTCAAGCACATTGGTTTTTATTTCGGCTTCGGTTTCTAACCGTTTGTAAACTGCAAGTGCCGAGGCATAATCGTTGGTTTTATAATAAATAGATGCTGCGCCAACAAGGGCTTGTTCGGTAAACATGCTTCGCGATTTGGAAAGTACATATTCGTATCCTTGCAAGGCTTCTTGGGGCTTGTTATTCTGAAGGTTACAATCGGCAATATAGAAATTGGCATTTAGTAGAAAATTTCCGTTCTTAAATCGTTCGATATATTTATTTAGCTGAGGTACAGCCTTTTCGCAGTTACCGCTCATGTAAACATTTTCGGCAGTTGTGTAGGTAAGTGAATCTTGTTCCGACACACGAATATTTGCCGTTTCGCCTTTGCTTTCGAGATACGAGAAGTATGTATCTATTTCATTTTGATCGGTATATACAGTTTTAAGTCCATTCATAGCGTTTCGCGAATCGGCCGTGCCGGGGAATTGCTCCACCACTTTTTTGTAGCAGGCAATAGCTTCGGGGTTTTTATCGATATTGAAATAAATTAATCCCATATTTTGTAATGCCTTAGGAACGTAACTACTTAATGGATAATTGGTTAATAAATTGTTGTACGAAGCAATTGCCTGTGTATTGTTGTTTGAAACACTATAAGCGCGGCCCAGCTCGAACATAGCATCGTCAACAAACGCCGATTTTGGGTAATCTTTCATCAGCTGGTTCATCACCGTAATTTTCTTATCTTGGCGGTTTACCAAACCCAATGCAAAACCTTTCTGGAAAAGCGAATAATCAGAATCGGATACGCCAAGCGACATAGCTTTTTCGTAATTTTCTATTGCAACCCAGTAACTTAGCTTCATAAAATAGCTGTCGCCTATACGGTTGTATGAATCGGCAACGGTTTTGGTTTTTGCATCCTTCAATAAACCAACATAACGGCGAAACCAGTTAAGTGCTTCGTCGTAGTTTTTTTGGTTAAACCACGCATAACCAATGTTATAATGAGCCATTTCGAATTCGCTTAAGCTACCCGAACCAATGGCCGCGAGAAAGCGGTTGTACATTTCTGTGGCTTGCGTGTAACTTTTTAGACGATAATACGATTCGCCTTTCCAATAATATGAACGAGCCGCGAGTATTTTATCGAACTCATTAAATTCGAGCGATTTATCGAACATATCGTTAGCATCCTCAAACTTCAGGTTGTTATATAGTTCAAGACCACGGAAAAACGCAATTCGCTGATATGCTTTACGTATGGTGTTGTCCTTCTTTTTAATTTTATTGAGCGATTCGAGTGCTGCACCATAGTTTTTGGTGTTCATGTATGCCAATACCAAGTAGTTATATGCTTCGTCGATACGGTTCGAGTACGGATATTTTGCAATGTATTCGTCGAACGCTTTAATGGCTTCGTTGAAAGGCGATAACGAAAGTTCGTAAGTAACTATGCCATAATTGAACATCGATTTTTCTTTTATCTCGGCATTATAATCCATATTCGACGCCGAAGCGAAAGCCAGACGCGCTTTTGGTTTATTGTTCGTTTTTAGGTAACAATCGGCCAAATGATATAAAGTGTTCTGTGCCAGTTCGCTATTTCCGTTAGCCACTGGCTCGAAATATTTAATTGCATTTTTAAGGTCGTCGGCACGATAATAGGCATAAGCCAGCTGGTAGCGATCCTCGGGCGACATGGATGTTGTTTTTTCGGCGAACTTTTCGAGGTACGGCAACGATTCGTTGTATCGTCCTAATCGATAGTACGATTCGCCAATCATGCGCGACATCTCGCCTACACGCTTTTCGACTACCGAATCGAGCAAAGGTGGAGCGTACGCAATTACCTCGGCATATTTTTTTTGCAGAAAATATATTTGGGTTATATAATACGGCACTATTGGGGCAAAAGTCTCATCGACGCGGAGGCGCAAAAAACCCTCCAAAGCAGTTTCGTAGTTTTTTTGCTCGTAAGCGATGTGCGAGTAGTAATATAGTGCTGGTGCGGTAAATTTGGTGTCGATGTCTTTTATTTCGAAAAAATGAACGCGCGCCTTTTCGAAATTATGATCCATAAAGTAGCTATAACCCGACTCGAAATTATATTCCGCCTTCTGGTCGAACGAAAGTCGTCCGGCATCAACCTTTTCGAACCATTCAATAGCAATTTTGTATTTTTTGTTATTATATTGATGGCGAGCCATATAGAAGTATGCGTCGTTGGCCTTACTATTTTCGGTATTTGCTGCAATAAACTTATTTAGAAGATATTCGGCATCGGGGTTAAAAAGTTCGAGAGCGCATAAAGCTGCAAAGTATTCGGCATTAGCGCGCACACCTGTATTTTCGCTAGAAGGCTTGCTCGCAACTATTTGATAATAATGCTGAGCTGCAGCGTACTTCTGTTTTTCGTAAAGTTCAGTTGCCGCTATATAATCTTTGTCGGGCAAAGTATAGAATAGGCTTTTTTGTGCATGCAATGAAATTGCGAATGTTTGAAATAACATCCATAACCACAATAGCTTATATAAGTTATTTGTTAACATATTTTTGGTATATATTAGATTTATTGTATCCTCTGAAGCAAAATATCAGGTAAAAGTACGTTATTAATAATAAACATTAAAAAAAGCACCGCGGTTTAATTTAATATTTACCTGTTAATTAGTGTTCATAAGTAACATACTGCAACTGGCGAAACCTTTCCAGTTAGTTTTCGATTATACAATGTAATAAACTTATAATCTATTGTTTTAGAAAAGGTTTCGCCTGTTACTCCATTTATTTTTTACATTACAGATCGACACTATTTATAACCCTTAATTGACGAAATTGCAATATAACGAGGTTCATTTGTTCGCATAAAAAAACCCCAACTTGTTGGTTAGGGCGGCATTATATCGAAGTCAAATCTTATTTCACATTTCCGCTTTCTACAACTCTACCTTTGCATTCGGCTCCTTCAGTAAAAATGGCTGTAGCATTTTTCAGTATATTGTTCACAATAAGAACGTTAAATGTACTATCGCCAGCAGTTTTTACAAAGCAACTGGTGCTGCCAATAATTGAATTGCCTTGAGCAATTACATCTTTTGTTTGTTTCAAGTAAATACTGGCTTCGTTATTCTTATCTCCCGCAATTTGCATGTTCTTTAAATTTACACCAACAACGTCGTCGAACACAAATGCAGGACGGTAATCGGCTATTTGTGTGCGAAGTTCGATTCCATCGAAAGTAACATTTTTAGCATGCCTAACATAAAATCCGTAAGCTGGAAGTAAGCCCCATTTTACAGGCGATGGATATGCTTTAGGATCCTCAGGAACAACGCGCAAAAAATCGGTCTGCGTTCCTACGCCATTCGATTCAATTACAATATTACTCAAACGAATATTCTCTACCGGAAAACCTGGCTGACCTGTAATAGAATTGCCGTTTCCGCGAGCATTAGTTATGCGAATATTATTGATAGAAATATCTTTTATTTTACCAACGTTTGTAATTGGTTTGTTACGATCGTATGGACGAGCTCGGTTTATGAGCCTTATGTAAATTGGAGCTTCGGAATTGTCGATGCTAATGTTCGAGATTACAATGTTTTCCATAACTGCGCCATCGGAAATAATAAGTGCAATAGCTCCCAGCGGATCTGATGTTGTTCCATCGTTCCAAGGGTAAACATTGGTGCATGTTACAATGCAATTGGTAATGCTCACATTTTTAAACCCTCCGCTCGATTCAGTGCCTAACTTTATAGCTTGCCAACGGCTTTTTACCACGCAGTTAGTAACGGCAATGTTTTCGCAAATTTTACCCGATGTAGCTTTTAGCGTAATACCATCATCCTCGGTATCCGAAATGCAATCGGAAATAGTTACATCGCGGCAGCCGTCAATATCGAGCATATCGTTATTTTCAACAGTGCGGTTTACAATACGTAAGCCACGTATTTGAACCCTTTCGCACTCCAAGTAATGCTGCATCCAGCAACCTGCGGCTTTTAGGCTTATGTTTTCGACTTTAACATCCTTGCAATTAATAAACCTAATTAGGTGTGGGCGCGTAATACCTTCCATATCAGGCGAATAAGGCATACTTTTACCTTGTCCGTTTATTTCGCCAAAGCCACAGATAGAAACATTTGTGCAATTGTCGCCCAAAATAAATTGCACTATCGAGTCCTGGGTACGAAGCGAAATAGTTTGAGTTTTAACACGTTTGTAGTCCTTAATATTTGGACTTGCAAATAACACCGCCCCTGCCTCGAGATAAAGCGATACATTGCTTTTAAAGAAAATGGAACTCGATTTATAGTTTCCTGCTGGGATGGTAACTTGTCCGCCGCCACTGCTTGCACAAGCATCAATGGCTTTTTGAATGGCTACTGTGCTGTATTTACTGGTGTCGGAAACAGCTCCAAAATCGAGGATATTGTGTTCTTTAGAAAAAGTGTTTTGTATATTTAACAAAATGCTTAAAGCTGTGATTATTAATACTTTCATGTTTTTAAATTTGGATTATTTTATAAAATTATTCATTTCTTTAACTTTTCCCTTACAACCTACATCTTCTATAAAAATTTTCTTTACTTTATGAAGTACATTGCTTAATATCACAACGTTCTTTGTTTTATCGCCTTCGGCTTTTACAAAACATTGAGAACTACCCTTTATGGAATTTCCTTGAATAACAATACCTTGCGATTGTTTAACGAAAATATTTGAAATATTAGAATCATCACTTTGAAGGCGCATATTCATTAATGCAGCTTCATTTACATCATCTAAATAAAAGGCAGATCGAGAATCGGGTTTATTTGTTTCAAGTTCAATGCCATCAAAAGTAATATTATGGCATGGCGAATGAAAAAGCCATAAGCGGGTAAAGCATCCCACTGACTGGCTTGCGGGTAACCTTTAATATCTTCAAGTACTTCACGATCAAAATCATCCTTAGTACCTTCGCCGCTAAATTGAATAGCAATATTGCTAAGACGAATGTTTTGAACCGGAAAGCCAGGTATTCCAGTTATGGCGCAACCATTTTTGTGAGCATTGGTAACTCTAACATTATCAATTGATATATCGGTAACCGAACCAACTTTTGAAACAGGCATTCCGTTTAGAAACGGACGAGCACGATTGCCGAGCCTAATAAATATTGGAACTTTGTAATTATCTATGGATATGTTGTTTATAGCAATATTTTGCATAATACCGCCATCGGTAATTAGTAAAGTTATGCCTGTCATAGGGAACGTAGTCATTCCGTCGTGCCAAGGGTTAACATTGGTAGTTTTAATTATGCAATTCGAAATGCAAATATTTTTAAACCCTCCATTTGTTTCGGTGCCCATTTTAATGGCATTCCAACGGCTACTTACTATACAGTTTGTAACCGAAATATTCTCGCTTACCCAGTCCGATGTACTTTTAAATGTAATTCCATCGTCTTCGGTATCCGAAATGCAGTCGGAAACAGTAACATCGCGGCAGCCATCAATATCCATCGCGTCGTTATTAAGGTTTGAACGATTAAAAATTCGTAAGCCGTGAATTTTAACTCGTTCACAAGCTAAGTAGTGTTGCATCCAGCAAGCTGAGCTTCTGAGCGATAAGTTCTCTACTGTAATATCTTTACATCGAATAAAGCGAATGCTATGTGGGCGAGAAATGCCTTCGTCGTGGTTTTTTGCATTAAAAGCAGCACCTTGACCATCAATAGTACCATAACCGCAAATGGCAATATTTGAGCTATTTTCGGCATAAATTAACTGCATAATTGAGTCTTGCGTGTATAGCGAGAGGAAAGCTGTTTTAACTAATTTATAGTCGCTTAACGATTTACTACCATACAATATTGCCCCAGTTTCGAGATATAATGTGATGTTACTTTTCAGAAAAATTGAACCTGTTTTAAAATTTCCCGCTGGGATGGTTACTTGTCCACCGCCATTGCTTGCACAAGCATCTATGGCTTTTTGAATGGCAACAGTACTTAGCTTACTGGTGTCGGAAACTGCTCCAAAATCGAGGATATTGTGTTCTTTTGAGTAACCTTGTTGGAAGTTTATAATGAATGTAGCAACAAGCAATAAGCTTTTGATTTTCATATATTTAGTTATCTTATTTATTACTGGCTTGTTCAATCAACCATTTCACCAATTCCTTTGCTGCAGTAAAATTTTCGTATTCGGCAGGGATATTAGTGCCGTTTACATATTCGTTGTAAAGCCAAGGGTCGCCAACAACAAATACAGATCCTTTACCATATTTAGCTACAGCCATAATTACTTCGTTATTTTTTGTTGTTATTGCTTTGGCAGGAGGTTTCAGTTCGAGAGTGCTAATTTTTTTCAAGTAAACCTTCTTTACTTTGTTAAAAATTTCATTATTAGCGTTTACCATAACTGCACCAATAGACAATTCATCGTTAACAACATTGTTTCTTAAAAAGTAAGAGAAATGAATACCGAAATTGTTGGTAAGATTATTGAGGTGAATTAAATCGCAGTTAGCGCTATCATTAGCAAAAATGGCAAGTACGCCACCAGCCTTTACCCATTCGGTAATAGCTTTAATTTGAGGAGCTTCGATATAATTTGGAGTTAAATTATCGTCTAAATTATCGGGATCCACAATAATAAATATGTCGGAGGTCTTCAGGTTTTGTTCCGTTGGCGCATCGGTTAACGAATTTATTTTTGAGCCATAATCGGTAAAAATATCGCCCAACCAGCTATAACCCACGTTGTCAAGTTCTTCCCAAATGTAATGATAGCGTTCTTTTTCGCCCTTATAATTATTTCGGCGCTCGTTGTTAAAAAAGTAGTCAAGGGTTACTGTTACTTTTTTATTGAGTCGATTGGCAAGTCGTTCCATTTCAACTGCTGTTAAAAGAAATGCTCCAATGCCTTTGGGGTCGTCGGTTACAATAGGTTCACTCATATAGTATTCGAACGAGCCATCGTTATAACCACCACCACTATTTACACCTAAGCCAGCCATTAAGCAAATTTGGTTTAGGTGCGAAAAACCTCGCTGGTCAACCGAAACAAAGTTTTTAAGAATGCCATTGTACGATTTTTGTGCCTGAGCATAATACTTTTCGTCTAACAAACCCAGTCGATAGCCTTTTGCTAAAGTATAAACAAACATAGTTGATACCGAAGCTTCGAGGTAATTGCCTTTTTGGGTTCCTTTATCGAGTACCTGATACCACAACCCTGTTTTTTCGTCCTGCACTTTTATAAATGCCGTTACAAAACGATGCAAAATATCGAGAAGTGCTTGTCGTTTAGGATGGTTTGCGGGAAGTGTTTCTAAAACATCAACAATAGCCATTCCATACCAACCCATTGCACGCCCCCAAAAATTTGGCGAGCAACCTGTTGTTTTGTCGGCCCATTTTTCGGCTTTGCTCTCGTCCCATGCGTGGTAAAGTAGGCCAGTTTTAGAGTCGCGAGCGTGTTTTTCCATCCAAATTAATTGGTTGGCAATATCGTCGAAATTTTGCGGTTCGTTAAAAAACTTCGAGTATTCGGCATAAAATGGCTCGCCCATATATAAGCCATCGAGCCACATTTGAGTTTTATATTCACCTTTGTGGCAAAAACCTCCTTCGGCAGTACGTGGTTGCCCATCCAATTGACTTCGAAGCAATTGCAGAGGCTTTAAATATTTTTTTTGTTCTGTAATTTGAAATAGCGAAAGCAAAATGCGACCTGGAGGTAGTTTGTCAATATCGTATTTTGATATATCATAACCTTTAATTGTGCCATCTTTTTGCAAAAAGAAATCGATATTTTTGTTAATGTAATCGAAGTATTTTCTATCGCCAGTACGCATCCATACATTTTCAATACCTTTTAATACAAGTCCTGTGGTGTATGTCCAATCGGCACGTTTCCATGTTAGCTGTATAATTGAATCGGGCCAAGTATCCATAATGGTGGCCGCAATTTTTTCGGACATTAGTTTTTCCTGAGCTTTTATTTGGGTTAAAGCAAATACTAAAATTAAAAGCAATATTGATTTTCTCATACAATTTAGTATTTAATTATTTGTTTTTTAATACATTATCTAGCCATTCGAATGCATCTTTTTGCATTTCGATATTATATTCGTGAGGGGCATCGTAAATTTTGGTATGTAGTTTATTGCCTGCATTTTGCGAATCCCAAACCTTTTGCATTTTTGCATAACCATCTTTTATTGATTCAGTTGGAAATAAATGATCTTTACTTCCGCCAATAAAAAACATTGGTTTAGGGCATGCTAAACTAGCAACATCAGGATAATCGAGATATTGCGAAAGGCCAGGGTGTAACATTGTATAAGCTGCACCGCCTTTGGTTTGGTTATTTTTGGGCACCATAAGTCCGTGGTAGGTTGACATCCAACAAACCGAAACGCCTGCAGCAATATAGTCGGAGAGTGCTGCTACCTGCCAGGTACGGAAACCTCCAACCGACAAACCCATAGCTGCAATTCGGCTAGCATCTACTCCGGGTTGTTGCGAAAGAAACTCGGCAGCACGCATATCCTCTAAAGCTATTAAACCAGCGAATGAAGCCCCTAAGTGCAACATATTACTTGCCAAGGCCTGTTGACCTTCCAAATCGGGAGAACCTTGTCTATCGCACCAATCGAGCATATCGGTAACAAAACAAACGTAGCCTTTTTTAGCCAGTTCATCGCCGAAATACCTACCACCGTAACAATCTTTAACCCATTGCTTGGCCGATTCTACTTTTTCGACAGTTTCATCCCACGGTTCAACAACTTTTTCCTTGCCAATGTCGAATTTTCCGCCATGATCGTGTAATAAAAGGACGGCAGGATGAGTACCTGCAGCTTTTGGAACTAGTAGTAATCCAACGATTCGGCTGTCGGCAGTGATATTGAAAACAACTTTTTTAGCAATGTAAGTGCCTCTATCTTTTTCACTTATAACTTTAGCGTTGAATGGAGCAATTGGAGGAGGAGTCATTAAACTTTCCATTACTTTGGCTTTAGCTTTGGCTTTCCACACACCAAAATCCATTAACTTATTGTTTTCCCAAGCTAATGGATAGTTTTGACGCTCTACCAAATTTTTATAAAAAACAGGTAAATCATTTATACTGCCTGCTGTCTGATAATCAGTTTTTTGGGCGCACATTGTACTAAAATTGAAAATTGATACAATTAATATTGACCAAAATAAATTTAACACAAATTGACTTTTAGTTCTGTTTTTCATAATATATGCATTAATTAATTTATTTAATTTCAACCTTTGTGTTTAAGCGAATATCGTTCGATGCCGCACCAACCAAAATGGAATAACTACCCGATTCGGTAAGCCAATTATTTGTTTTAATATCCCAATAAGCAAAGTCCCTTTCGTTTAGTTTTAATGAAACTGTTTTGCTTTCGCCGGCTTTTAGAATTATTTTCCTAAACCCTTTTAATTCCTTTATTGGTCGTGGCACTAACGATTGTTGAGGTTGAACATATAGTTGAGCAATTTCGGCTCCATCAACATTTCCTGTATTTTTTACAGTAAATTCAACTTCAAAAAAACCTTTTCTATTAAATGTTGATTTTGAAGACTTTATATTTGAGTACTCAAATGTTGTGTACGATAATCCAAACCCGAAAGAATACAGTGGTTCAATTTTTTTTGTTTCGTACCAACGATAACCTACCAACACGCCTTCGTTGTATTTTACATCATAAACTGGGAAATGAGACGATGAATCTTTGTAAATTCTAGAGCGAAGTGTTTCTCCTTTAGGCATATATCCAAAACCAGGCGAGTCTTCGAATTTCTTTTCGATACTCATAGGTAATTTTGCCGATGGATTAATTTTACCCGATATAATTTCGGCTAAAGCCACGTTGCCATTTTGCCCCGGATACCACGCATATATTATGGCTGTCACTTTTTCGTTCCAATTGCTCATTTTTATTCCGCTGCCCGAGTTTACAACAACAATAGTATTAGGGTTTTGTAACGAAGTGTTAAGTATCAAGTTTTCAACCGAATCGGGAAGTTCAAAAGGCCTATCCCAACCTTCTTCGTCGAATGTGCCTACACTTAAAATAACAATGTCGGCTGCTTTAATTTGGCTTTCAGTAGGGTTTTTTACGTAAGTAATATTTGAGCCAATCTCATTGATAAGCGCATCTCTCATACTCATAGCATCATATCCTTCCACATCGCCCGATCCACCGCCACGTGCACGTCGTTCGGCAAACATTCCAGTAAATAATATTTTCTTTCCTGCTTCATTTTTAATTGGAAGGATATTATTTTGGTTTCGTAGAAGAACAATGCCTTCACGAGCAGTTTGTAGGGCTATTTGAACGTGAACCGGAAACGTTTTTAAATACGAAGTGTCTTTAACAGGTCTATCGAGTAAACCCATAGCAATGGTAGTAGTTAAAATACTCTTTGCCATACTGTTAATGTTCGATTCATTAACCTTACCTTCTTTAAGTAACCTTGCAGCATTATTTTTTATATGAATATTGCCAGGCATTTCGAGGTTTTGCCCCGATTTAATAATTTTTTCGGCATCGTGAACTGACCACCAATCGGTCATTACCAAGCCTTTAAAGCCTAGGTGGTTGCGAAGTAAATTTTTAATAACGTATTCGCTTTGTCCTGTCCATTCGCCATTTAACAAATTGTACGATGTCATTACCGCCATTGCACCTGCATCGATACCAGCTTTAAAACCAGGCATATATATCTCGTTAAGAGTACGTTCGTCAACTATTGAGTTGCTATTGTATCGGTCGAAATCGGTATTATTTGCAACAAAATGCTTTAGAGTTGCCATTGTACCTGTACTTTGAACGCCAACCACGTAATTCTCTATCATTCTCGACGTTAGGAACGGATCTTCACCAAAATACTCGAAATTTCGTCCGCACTGCGAAACCCTGTAAATGTTCATACCCGGTGCCAATAATACAGCTATATCACCGGCACGGCACTCTTCGCCAACGCTTTTGGCATAGTTGTACGAAAGTTCAACATTCCACGTAGCAGCTAGTGCTAAAGGACAAGGAAATGCGGTTGATTTATCGAGTTGCTGGTCGAGCTCCTTGCGAATGTGTACGCCTTGAGTGGCATCGGAAAAATATAGCTGTGGAATTCCATACTTTTCAAAGCCTCTTACAAAAAATTGGTTATAACCATCAATATAAAGTAGCTTCTCTTCTATCGACATTTTTTGAATTATGGAATCGGCACGTAAAGAAGCCTTTTCGTAGCTCACAGGAGGAACAAATGGTTTAAACTTCGACTTATCTTCTTGATTACATGCCGAAAAAAGAATAATTGAAATTGAAATTAAAAATAGATGTGTTTTTTTCATGAAATATTTTTTATTTTGTTAAACACAGAGAAGAAATTATTTCGAACGCTCTAAATTATTAAAAGCCTTTTCAATGGCTTCGCGACCCATAAGCGCATTTGCAGGAAATGGTTTTTTGCTCGAAAACGACAACATTAATTCGGCATTTTCGAAAATGCTATTTGTTTCATCTACAACACCTTGCGTATTGGTAACAGCCTGAAGGTTTAAACCCATGTGCTTAGCCAAAAACGAATATACCGGAACTCGCTTTTCGGCATTATAATTATGCACGGCATTTGGAAAATGGGCTTGTTCAACATTATTTTCGGCACTGTAAAATGAATATGTACGTTTAATAAATGGATATTCAACCGTAGGTTCGTTTTTGGTCCAGTCGTCGCCATCGGATACTAGCAACATCGGCTTAGGAGCAATCATAGCGGCAATTTCGGCATTATTGGTAAAATGCTTGGCACTTTCGTGAATAGGCATTCCGCTTTCGCAACCACAGCCACCAAAAAAATGACACGACACCATAACCACTGGTACACTTATGCTTACACGATCGTCAATGGCCGCCAACAAAAATGTTTGGGTACCACCACCTGAAGCACCTGTTATCGCAATTTTCGAAGCATCGGCATCGGGTAGGGTTTCAATAAAATCTAATGCTCTAATGCTGTTTAGAGTTTGCATTGACAATGCTATTGGGAAATTATGCCACTTTTCAAAAATTTCGCGACTAGGTTTTTCAATTACGCAAGCAGTATCAATTTGTTTGATGGATTCGCCTCCCCAAGCAAACATACTGTAACTAAAAACCAATGCTCCCATACGTGCAAAAGTAGCGCAGCGTTTTTGTTGGTCGAATCGGAAGCGCCCCCATTCGGCTAAACTATCGCCCTCGAAATGCCCATGTGGACAAAGTACAACCGGGTGTTTCGCAACATTATTGAGCGGACGATAAAGATTTCCGCAAACATAATAACCGGGCATACTTTCGAAGTACACGTTTTCAACTGAATAACCATCGTATATGCGTTTGTCTGAAACTACCGCATTTACGGGTGTTTTAACAGGCATTGGCGAAAGGTTTAAACCTTTCAAAATTTGCTCGCGTAGAAGCTTTTTACGCTCCTCCCATTGCTCTTTGTTGGTGTACATGGTTTCTAACTTTGCAAGTTCCTCCTTGCCTTGTGCTTCGGTATAAAAATCGCCTTGGCGAAGCTTTGGCTTTTGATTATTATTACATCCAACAATCAAACTAGCAGTCATGACTACAATAAGTATAAGTTTCATTTTTAAATAGGTATTATGAATAATTCATTAAAGATATAGTTTTTAAAATTAATAAACATTAATTAAATGTATATGAGGTAGTTATTTAATTTGCAGCAAATTATTGTTGGAAATAAACATCTTGTTGTTTCACCATAAAGAAAATTTCATTAATACTTACCGTATTCTTGCAGCGTATCCCACATAGCCCAATAATTTTCGGCAGTTACATCGTCCTGAATGTTATGAACTGGTGCAAAAACAAAACCACCGCCAGGGCCTAAAATGTCGATAATTCGTTTAACCTCATCTTTAACTTGTTGAGGTTTAGCATTATTTAAAGTTGATTGAGTATCAACACCTCCACCCCAAAAGGTTAAATCTTTTCCGAAATCGCGTTTGAGCATAACCAAATCCAT
Source organism: Bacteroidales bacterium (assembly GCA_025361285.1). GTDB lineage: Bacteria > Bacteroidota > Bacteroidia > Bacteroidales > JAAUTT01 > JAAUTT01. The sequence goes on from JANYAP010000054.1 coordinate 20,841, forward strand.
ACCAGTTGCGGTAAATTGCACAGGGTTAAGTATATCCAATCCTGCATCAATAAGGTCGGGTATAATTTCGCTAATTGCTCCACAACTATGCATAAAGGTTTTTACATGAGGTAAGCGTTTTTTTACATGCGAAAAAATTATTTTAAAACGAGGTATTATCATTTGGCGAAGCAATGCTGGATCCAAAATGGTTGTAGTTTGCGAACCGAGGTCGTCGCATTCGGCAATTACCTGAATTTTATGCTGGTTACCAGTTTCAATAGCCCAATCGATAACGGCATCCCAATAGTTAAGTTTGTCCTCAACAATTAAATCGAGCAAACCTTCCACACCTTCGGGATCCATTACGGTATCCATAAACCAGTTTTCGTATCCGCGTATGCGAAGGCTACTTTCGGTTAATCCAGCTGTGTTGCGGTCGGCAATACCACAAAATGTTCCAACATTCGCAACCTGTTCGTTTAACTGCTTATACAACAAAGGCTTATATTCGCTCCAGTTTGTGCGCTTAACTTTGTTTAACGATTCGCTAAGCGATTCGTATTTTGCAAGTGGAGCTTCAACCAAATTAAAATAGAAATCTTTTTCGGGGTCGAAAATCCATCGACAGTCGTAAAAATCGAGTACTTCTATAATCGAACCAGTAACTTTTTTTGTTTTATGATATTCGATAATACGGTGCGCACCAATTCGCCTACAATCGGCTTTAAGGTATAGCAGGTTTTCCTCGGTAGGGGTAACAATCTGTTGAATTGGATCAACAATATCGGTTCCTACATAGGTTGATAAATCACGCATTTGCATTGCTCTCGTGTAAGCGTTTTTTGTAATAGCTGTAACGGTTGTGCCAGACAAATCGTAAGGTATATGGTCTGGCTCACTGTGATTTAGGGCTGCACTTATTCGTTCACTACTTGTCATTTTACTAAAAATTAATTGTTTTTATTTTTGGAACTAAAAAATGGATTATTAACAGAGCAAAAATGTAACCACTACCAGCTATTGCAAATGGTACTGCGTAACCAGAAACTCCAACATTTTGTAAAATTAAACCAGTAAAAAAGGCAACTAAAGCACTACCAATTGCACCCATAAAACCGCCAAAACCTGCAATAGAACCAATAGCGCTTTTAGGAAAAATATCGGACATTAAACTAAAAATATTGGCCGACCATCCACAATGACCACCAGCTGCCAATGCAATAAGCGAAACTGCTAACCATAAGCTATTTGTGTGAGGAACGAAAGCTACTGGAATAGCCACTATTGCGCATGCAAGCAAAGCAATTTTACGGCCTTTATTTAAACTCCAACCTTGCTTTAAAAATTTAGAAGATAACCAACCAAAAGCAATTCCCAAAAGCCATGAAGCGGAAAAAACAATAAAAAAAGGTAGTCCAATTTGTTTAAAACTAACACCAAATTTCTCATTTAAAAATTTTGCACCCCAAAATATATAAAAATACCAAATTGGGTCGGCCATAAATTTAGCAAACGCAATAGCCCATGCTTGTTTGTTGGAAAGAATTTGGCTCCAGCCAATTTTTAATGATGGCGATTCATCCATTGAGTCGCTATTAATATACTCAAGTTCAGCTTCTGAAACATTTTTGTTTTTTTCGGGCTTTGAATAAAATTTAATCCATAAAATTATCCAAAGTAAGCTAATTGGGAAAGTCCATAAAAAACCAATTCGCCAATTAGCATACCACATAACCAATGGAGGAATAATTAATGGCGCGAGCATAGTACCTAAATTAGCACCTCCATTAAAAATACCAACGGCCAAGGCTCGTTCCTTTTTAGGAAACCACTCGGCAACAGCTTTTATGGCAGCGGGAAAATTTCCCGACTGACCAATAGCTAAACTAAACCTTGATGCAGCAAAGCCTACCCAACTTTTTGCAAAAACATGAGTAAGTGCGGCAACGCTCCAAATACCTATTGACAATAAATAGCCTTTTCGAGTACCAATTTTATCGATCAAACGCCCCATTAATAGGAAACAAATAGCGTATGAAATCATAAAAACGCTGTTTATATATCCATATTCGATTTCAGACCAGCCGATTTCTTTTTGCAAAAAAGGGGCTAAAATGCCCATTGCCGATCGATCTAAATACAAAATGGTGGTTGCTATAAATAGCATTACCAGTATAAACCATCTGAAGTTTCCAGGATTATGTTTAACCATTCATTTAATTAATATTTAATTGTTATTTTAAGTTACTGGGTTTATGAGAATTCTAATCAAATTTTTTTAATGCACTTCAGTTAATAATTCGAATGACTTAAAAAAACTCCAAAACCCAAAAATATATATGTAGACAAAAAAAAGTTTACAATTGTTGCAAAAAGGTTTAAAAATGTGCCGAAACGGCTTGATTATGAGTTTAACTTTAGAAAATTATAACAAATAAATGCTGAATTCAAGCTGCAAATTCAACTTTTTTTAATTGTTTAAATATAGTATTTGGAGATTTAAAATCCAAACGTTTTCTTGGTCTATTATTTAATGTAAATGAGTATCGGGTGTTATACCTAAAATTCGTTTTTGTAACTGGCACAGGCAATTAATAATCTGTCAAACAGTTTTTCGCCAAAATATCTTCTATTATACTTGTAGCAAAACTCATTAACCCACATTGCAGCCCCACCTCCCAAAATGAAGAAAAAACGACCCAAAATGCAGTTTTTTTGTGCCAATTTAGGCAGTTTTTAACTGTTGAAAATTGTAATAAGCTGAAAATCAAG
>JANYAP010000118.1 GCA_025361285.1 Bacteroidales bacterium
GATATCGATAGTTGTAGATATATCAATTTTTGTTATCATAAGCGGATGACTCAGAGGAATAAGCGAAGATGTACTTTTTGCAGCCTGAATTCCAGCAATTTCGGCAACAGTAAGAACATCGCCCTTTTTCATTCCATTTTCGTGAATCAAATCTTATGGTGTTGGGCTGTAGCCGAATAAAACCGATAGCCTTTGCAATCCATATTTGATCGGGCTTACTGGCAACATCAACCATGTTAGCAGGAGTTCTGGTATTTGACGGTTGGGCTACAATGTGGATTAAAAATGAACTTCGAGTACTATCCAAAAATACGAAAGACTACCAAAGGTAGCCTTTTCGTATTTCATCATGTTTCTTTATTTTATTCCACTATAAGCTTCGATACTTTTATATTACCATCGATAAATGCTTTTACAATCAAAAAGCCTTTTGGCAGTCTGTCCGATGCAATTTTGGTATTTTCTTCATTTTCTACACTTTGCGTTAATACCACTTTGCCATTCACATCGTAAATACTTATAACACCCTTTATTTTCTTTCCAAAACCGATGGTTAATTCTCCATTATTTATGGGGTTGGGGCTAATTGAAAGGGTCGTATTGCCATTACCAGTTTCAGCAATGGATGTTGTTTGGTTAGAAATAGTTACAATCAGTTCGCCAACTACTCCACTTCCATCCTTTGCAGTTGCTTTTACAGTAACTGTGCCATCGGCTGTGGCTGTTAACAGTCCACTTGTGTTTATTTTTGCTCTGCCTGTTCCGCTTGTTACAGACCAATATAAAATTTTATCGGTTGTATTATCGGGAAAAAATAAGACCGACATCTGTAATTTCCCACCTTTTGTTGTAATTGTTGTTGCATCGTTAGCACCTTTAACTGTAATGGCCGATGCTAATACGGCTGGAAGCAAACCGGCAGCAAAACCGTCTCTCGATGCATTTATCCAATCTTGCGAAACCGCGCCTGGTGTGTACCAGTCCATACCCTCAGAATAAAACCAAACAAGATGATCGCAGCTTCTTGTGGCGCGTTCCAGAGTTTTTAACATAATAGCTGGATCCATTGGCGCTTCAGCCGATAAATTAGAAACAGCCATTGCTATACTTACATTATCGGCCCATAGTGGACGGAGTGATTCAGGTATTGTAGCACTATTATTTTCGACCGAAGGCATGTAATTTTTCCTAAATTGGTATAAGTCTTCAAAGGATTTTGTTGAACGAGGTGCGTACATTTCGCCTCCATCTATCACTTTTGGCGAATGCCCTGCGGCCTTTGCATCAATTGCAGCTTCTACAAAGCCAAGAAAATACGAACCCAATAGTTCTCCATCGGCGTAAACGGGGTTTGGAAGAAATTTTTGGTTAAACTTAGGTTCCGACCAATACGGCCCATGTGAAAACATTACTTCTATGTCGGGAAACTCTGCAATCATTGCTGCCATAACTTTTTTTCCTTGCAACCTTACCTGAACACGATACTGTTCTATTGAGTATTTTGCCGAACTATCAACAGCGGCAGGATAGTCCCATGGATTCGCGAGATATTGTTCATCATCAAATATAATTCCGGCAATGCCAGCATCCTTTGCTGCTTTTGCCAGAACGGCAAAGTTTTCAGCAACAATCGTATATGCTTTATCATCAAAAAAGTCGCCCGGCTTGTTACACCATGCTATTAAATAGTTATGACGTACTTTGTTGAATAACTGCGACAACTCACCCAGTTTTGAGTCAGTATAAATATCCTTGTAAGTAACCTTAGCGTCTTTTGTCATTATTTTCTGGTATTGAAATTGTGGGAGAAAAATTACAACGCCATCAAACGGTAAGGTTTCAATATAATCCCAATGATCAATTAAATACGCCGGAGTTCCGGTTGAGGATAATTGCGGCCAGTTAAGACAATGTTTGCCTGTATCTACGAAGGTTGAAGTAGCCCATTTAGCAAATAATGTTGTATCAAAAGTTATCTTTTCAGTTGCAAAATTCCATTTATTTATACAATTTGCTTCTTTAAACCAACCTCGAAATCTAAAATCAGATTTGGTTGGGGGTGCTGGTGCCAAAATGCTTGTATTTTCGTTTGTGGTTAAATTGTCAACAGCGCTACCACCCAGCGAATTAAAGGTTATAGTGTATATATTAGTTGCATCCCATTTGGCGTAAAGTACTGTTTTTTCTGTTACTTTATCAGAATCAAAATTCCATTCATTTATGCATTCAGGTTCTTTAAACCAACCTGTTAAGCGATATCCTAATCGCATTGGAACTGTTGGCGACTGAATAATTGCTTCGTAATTTGTATTTAAAGAATCAACCGTAACTTCGCATTGCGTATCGAAAAATACTGTTCTAAAAATGTTCTTGATATCCGAGAGCTTAATATTCCTAATAGTGAAGTCTTTACCAATTTCATTGCCAAAGCCGAGCTGAAAACTACCTGCATCTTTCCAATTGGGCGATGAACTTAAATCAATGATGTAATCCGTCCATTGTGTAGCAACAGTTAGAGGTGCAACAGTTGAAACAACATAGCCATGGTCGGGGGTGCCAACAGGCAAACCATTTGTTGGATTGTAAAAATACACATCCATATTGTTCACTCCGGTTGTTGATTTGTATTCGAAACTTAAATATTTAACCAAGGAAGGGTCGTACATCTCGCTAAAACCAACCGTTGCCATAGAAGGATTTGTACCTGTTGATGCTATGGCCCAAGTATTGGATGCCGGTTGCGTATAGGTTAAATCATTTTCCGATCCAGCTTTTAATATAATTGGAAAAGAAGTGGTTAACAAATCTGAACCGTCCACAATGGCAATATTTTTTAATTGTATTGTTTTGCCCGCTAGTGTTCCAACATCAATACGAAAATTAGACTGGATTGCCTTTTTATTCCATGCTCCATTGCTGTTCTTTAAGTTAACCCGCAAGTTTTTCCAAACCGAAGATGAGGGCACATTGGTTACAATTGCCGACTTATCGTCCGAGAGAGTTTCGCCATTGGCATAAAAGTAAAATTGAAATGTATCGATTCCTTCATCTGCAACATAATCTAATGAAAGAATGAAATGATCGGCAGTTGTAACATCAACATTATTAGCGTTTATATAAGGATCATTCCCGGTAGTTAATAATGTATAAACCCCACTTGAGTCTGTAATAGTTAAATTATTTATTAGGTTGGTATTAAGTGATATAGGTGTCATTTGTGTTGCTTTCATAAAAACATTTCGTATTTTAATTAATTTACCGGAAATGTTGCCTAAATCTATACGAAAACCTTTTTGAACTGGAGTTGATTCCCAATTAGGATTGTTTTTTAAATTAATACTAACTGTTTTCCAGGTAGTTGTTGGAGCCAGATT
>JANYAP010000173.1 GCA_025361285.1 Bacteroidales bacterium
AATGAATTAGAATGAGTAATAACTTATAATATATACAATTACAAATAGATAGCGTAAATATTAATTCTCTGTGTTAATTTTTTTAACCCTTAATTCGCATATATAATAAACCACAAAAATACTACAAAGTTTAGAACCTACTCGTTAATCGTAATTCAACACCTTTAAAATCGAGCACTTCATAACAAACACCTGCATTACAGGCTGGTCCACCCCGTCGTTCACCAGCAAATAGCTGAACGTTATTGTCTTGGTTTATCTTGTATTTTATGTTGGCGCCCATCCAGGTTTTCATTTTGCTTCCGGCAATAAACGAATCGTTACTAAATTCGCTAATTACATTAAAAACTAATTTCGATTTGTAAGTGTATGGTATTGACAATAAGTTGTTTGTAACTGTTTCGCCTAAACGGGTAAAAGTTTGAAACTCGTAATCGGTTTTTAATGCCGTTGAGTTTCCTAGCTTCCATTCGAAATAGGAACCTGCCGAAATGCGATTTGTTTCCTGTTTAAAAGGGTCATCGGCATAATCAGCAAATAGCTTCACATCGTGTAAGTTAAGCAATGTAAAGTCGTATTCAATAAAATATTCGTGAAATTTATACTTATTACCGAAGTTGTTAATTGCCAGAGTGTTGTTTAATGTAAGAGTCGATAAGTTATTAAATGTGTAAAATGCTTCAATTTGGTATCCTTTCTCGTTAATTGGTTGCAGACCGTGTGTGCTGCGGTTAAGCAACTTATAACTATGTTCTTTAACTAAAGCAGGCGGTTCGTTAATGCCCAGTTCATATAAGAAAATTTTTGTAATTTTTATATTCGGCACTTATGCCAAAGTCGTTTAAAGCTAAGTTTATACTGCCATACAGGGCTTACGGCGAATTTGCTGTAAAGTCGTTAACGGAATAATTACTAATATTTTTTGCTATTTCGGTATAATACGAAAGAACCGAAAAAATATTGCCCGACAAAGTTGCCATACTGTAAACTGCACTCTTACTGTTGTTTGTTATGCGCATTGTTGACACCCCGATGGTTTGCTTTTTAAAGCTATAATCGGAATAGATGGCTTCAATAATATCGGGGCGGCGTAGTTTTTAGGTTTGCGTTGGCGGAAACACGTAGTTAAGAGGTCGGCCATAAAGCAACTTAGTAGTAAAATTTTTGAGTCGCAATTTGGTGCTAATCCCTAAAATATCGCGATGAAAATAGTGACGCGATCGATAACTTAAATCCTCGAGAATGGCTCCCGGCGTTTCGTAAGATCTTAAAAGCAATCCTCGTCCAATAGTTTCGTAGAAGTTGCCAATTTTCACTTCGAGCGAAGTTGAGCTATACTGTAACGAATATTGATTAACCTTTAAATAGTTACGTGTTTCGAAAGGTGTGTGAAACTGTTCAAGAGTAACGCTACCCTTAAAGCTATTATGTGCGTAATTAACAATAGATCTGTCATATACAGTTGAAATAGCAGATGTGTCGGTAGGCAATTCTCCAAATTGGTACTCCATTATGTTCGTGCCATTAACTTGCGCTTTTGTAGTTGCCGATATTATTAATAATAAGCACAATACGAAAATAAATTTATCGATTTTGTTCATTGTTAATTCGGCAATAAATTTTTTTCAATTTCGTCTATAATTATCTTTTCGTCGCCTGTTACGTAACCTTCATGTATCCATACAATTGGGCCTTTAGTGTTTACCAATATAATTGTAGGAAAGGCCATTAGGTTTAGTTCGCTCTTTATATCGGAGTTAATATCTAACAATATCGGGTACTTTATTTGTAGCGATTTACTTAGTGGGGCTACTTTCGATATGCTGCGAGGACCATCGCAATTAATGCCTATTATTGCCAAGCCTTTGCTTTTATACGCTTCGTATATTTTATTTAGTTCGGGAATAGCTTTGTTGCATGGCTTGCACCATGTTGCCCAAAAGTCGATTAGTGTTAGTTTTTCGCCCTTTAATTCGGCATACGTATGTGTCTCGTTTTCAATATCTTTTAGCTGAAAATTATTTACTATTTGAGCATTAGCTCCTGTAAATATCATTAGTGAGCACAACATAACTAGAGTTTTCATTTATGTTTGTTTTTAAGTTTTATAAATACCTTTCGACAACTATATAGAACCAAGAACCAAGAGCTAAGAATTATGATGTAATAAACTGTAAATTAGTTCGTTAAAAAATAATATGTCAATTTAAAAAATTCGTTATATACACTATCGGGAGAAAAAAAGCATTAAACTAGTTTGCTAATAACATATCTACTTTTTGTTTTACGGTAGCAATATCGCTTGCAGCACCTTGTTTGCCCGAGAAAGCTATGTTTCCACTTTTGTCTATTACAACTAGCCTATCGTATGTAGTTTTATATTCGGCAGAAACACTTGCACCATTTAAAAGTAACGGAAACGCTACGCCAGTTGAGGTTTTAAAGCTTTGTTCCGATGCCGAGTTACCATTCCACTGGTCGATACCAACAATCATGTAATCGTTACGCGATTTTAAAGGAATATTAAGTATGCTTTCCACGCTTGGGGCGGCTGATTTACACGACGGACAACTGTTGCCGAAGAAAAACAAAACCACAACTTTGTTAG
>JANYAP010000176.1 GCA_025361285.1 Bacteroidales bacterium
CTAATCGGTCACTGACCATCTGGGTATCTTTCGGGAAAATGGGTAATAGTAATTGCATAATGCACAAATATAACGCATTTTCATTTCTCGATAAACATTCTTGTATACTAAGCTGCGCTTAGATTGGGTCAGGAGTTCTGAGTTTACAATTGCCTGTATACCAAAATACCATGCAACTATAATGCTGCATGGCGGTAGTTAGTTTGTATTTGCATTTTATGCTGATTTACAAATTCAGCCATATTCCAAGCGCCATTACAAATGCCGCTTAGCTATCGCGCCGAACATTAAGCCTAGCGATGGGCCCTTTAATTCTTTTAATTAAACAACTAAAAAGCACAATGCCACCTAAGTATATGGTTATGGCAATTATAGTCAGCACAGTGCCTACGATAATAACTTCTGTATACTTAGGCGAAAGTATGCCAAACGAATATTCAACAAACATCAATAACTCATAAAAAAAAACCAAAGTAAGAAAATTAAGTAATAAACAATACAGAAGTTTCTTTGCGCTATATATTTGTACAAAAATAACTACTGATAAACCCAAAATAAATATTGTGTAAAGTGCGTATTTGAAATGACCATGTTTTTGTAATAACATAGTTGTAAAAAACATCAAAATAAAAAATAAAAGATGAGCTAATATTAATTTATATGTTTTCATAAAACTATCTGTAAATTATGCGAATTAAGAGTTGAAAATTAGAAAAATATATGCGGCAGCAATCCTGCCAAATACGTGTACGAGTAAACCTTTAGTGGATCGTACCTTAGATGCTCTTTGAATATCTGTTTTCTCGATTAACCAATTAAAAAGTGATTCAATCGGTTGCCTGATAGCTGATACGGCTGATGAATATAGGTCATTGGCAGCTTTGTCTCTCATTTTTATGCAATCGGGTTGTCCTTTAATACCTTTTACAGGAGTTAACATTTGAGAATTATATTTTTCTTCTATATTCAAAAAATAGTCATGATCAATGTAAATTTTATCGCCAAAAAACTTGCGGTTTTCTATTGTAGACCAAGCCATTTTGTAGATATTCAGGTCGTTTTCACTTGCGGCACTCAAAACCAATTCTTCTGGAAAAGGCAATCTGTTTGGTCTTCGAAAGCCTAATGCATGTAATTTTAAACCAAAATAATACATGTTTTTTGTAGCACAAAAGCCTTTGTCGATAATTTCACGAGCTACTTTACCAGATCGTTTTCCCGAACAGGTTATAATAGGAAGAGAATCTAACAAGCTTTGATCAAATTTACAATCCGAAGGTTGAAAATTTGTAAGTAGCGATTCCGATATTTGTTGTAATGCCACGCTTAAACGATTTAGTCTGGTATTGAAAGCTATGTACGATGGTAATTTTGGAAACCATGAAAGCATATAATCTTTGGCATAATTGTAAATGTGTGTAATTTTAAACTTTTGTTCGTGACTCATAGCAAAAAGATAAATCGTCAAAATTTCCTGATCAGTAAACTCAGGATTAGCATTATTACTGTGTCGTTGACATGAATGTTTTAATTTATCATTATATAACTCGCATATATACAGATAAATAGAAATTAATTTAAGCTCTTTGGCCTTAGGGATCATACTTAAAAAGAATCTGGTAAATCCTTATAAGATACTGATTCCTATGGTTTTATAAAAATATTTTTTACACTAAGTTATTAACAATCAACTGTTTATATTGTTAATAACTTATCAATTTCAACCCTTAATTCGCATAAATTACTCTTAAAATTGTAAACTTTTGATTAATTAATAAATCATGTATAACATCAATATTGTGACCAGCATCAATACAACCTGCAGACCCCTTAAAATAACCCCCATGTACAAAGAAATGTTTTCTGCAACCTTTATAGGTAAGTGGTTTTAAAGGAACGTTGTAATCTTCCCAATCTCCTGAAAAAGTGGCATACCTTTTTGCTTGTTGCCAGATATTTAAATGGTTCCATTGGGTATTTTCAAAACTATATTCACCCTCAGGTATTGAACCCATGTCTTCCACATTTTGATACTTTGGATTATTCATGAATATGCCCTTACCCGAAGTAGCTTCGGTTGAATAAATTGAACGTCCGCTATTGTTGTCAATAACACTTAGCATTTGACCATTATATGTTAATGATAAACCATGATTTGGCGTCGTGGGTTTTGATCCATGATACGACATACCATACCCCTTTTCATTTGCAGCCTCTCTTATCCAATCGCCCACAGCCGAATTACTCATACCACTACCAACACTACCCCCTACCGCACTTAACAACGCACTATTTGCAACGCCATCGATAAGGGAGCTAGTCGGAGCTAACCATTCAAACATTCCCCCTACATTTCTTGCACCTCCAATCCCTG
>JANYAP010000201.1 GCA_025361285.1 Bacteroidales bacterium
TTAATAACGATGCCATACGAGATGTAAAACTATACAAAGGCGATATACCTGCGAACTTCGGCGGACGCTTGTCATCGGTTTTAGATGTGCGTATGAAAGAAGGTAACAATAAGAAATTGTCGGCTTCTGGCGGTATAGGATTTATTTCAAGCCGATTAACTGTTGAAGGTCCAATAGTTAACCAAAAAACATCGTTTTTAATTTCGGGAAGGAGAACTTATATCGACAAAATACTTTTCCCTCTGCTACCCGATACAGCTATTAAGAAAACCACTTTGTATTTCTACGACTTAAATATGAAGGTTAATCATCAGTTCAATAATAACAATCGGCTATTTATCTCGGCCTATGCTGGTCGCGACAAAATGGGGCAAAAAGGCGGTGGTAATATCGAATATGGTAATATGACTGGCACATTGCGATGGAATCACCAGTATAACTCACGTTTATTTTCAAATTTAACGGCTACCGCTGCAAATTACGACTATTTGCTTACAATGACTATGGGCGACTTCGAATATGTTTGGAAATCGGAAATGCGCGATTATTCGCTCAAACTCGACTATAACTACTTTTTAAATCCCGAAAACGAAATAAAGTTTGGAGCATCAACAACTTATCATTATTTCGACCCATGTAATTTATATCAAGTAGGTAAAGATGGTACCCAAAGTTCTGAATTTCCTAAAGCTTACGCGCTTGAACATGGCGTTTATATTTCGAACGACCAGAAGTTAGGGGAAAGACTTACTTTAAAATACGGTTTGCGCTTTACTTTATTTCAAAATATAGGTAAGGACTCATTATACACATACGCCCCAGCAACGCCTAATTATAAGGTAAACAGCTCTACTTATTATGCAAAAAAAGAAATTTACAATAGCTTTAATAGTTTCGAACCACGTTTTGGCTTGGTGTTTACATTAAATAGTGCTTCGTCGGCAAAAGTAAGTTACTCTCGAACATCGCAGTATATGCAGCTTGCATCGAATTCGGCGGGAATGTTATTAGATATTTGGTTTCCTTCTTCACCAAACGTTAAACCACAAAAAGCCAACCAATATGCTATTGGGTATTTTCGAAACTTTTCCGATAATGTTTTCGAAACTTCCATTGAGGCGTATTATAAGGATATGTTCGATGTAATTGATTTTAAAGACAATGCGCAGCTTCTGCAAAATCCAAAACTAGAGCGAGAAGTGCGCAAAGGTACAGCTAAAGCCTTTGGTGTTGAGTTTTTAATCCGTAAAAACGAAGGTCGTTTAAATGGGTGGATAAGTTATACATTATCAAGCACTAAACGCAAAGTGCCAGAAATAAACAAAGGCAAAGCATACTCGGCACCATACGATAAACCAAATAACGTGTCAATTGTTTTGAATTATGAACTTACAAAACGCCTCACACTTTCGGCAAACTGGGTTTATGCAACTGGTGCACCATATACCAAACCCGATGGCAAATATGGCACAACTGGCCCAGTAAGCTACCCTATTGTTGACACCAATGTTGGAGAAACTTACGGGAAAACGTATTCTTCTCGTAACGAATCGAGATTGCCCGATTATCATCGTCTCGATTTGTCGCTAACCCTTAAAGGAAAATACCGACCTAGGCGACCCTGGCAGGGAGAATGGGTATTCTCATTTTACAATGTTTATGGCCGGCACAACACATGGATACTTAATTTCATTGAGGATAGTAAAAATCCAGGGTACTATTCTGCTCAAAATTGGTATTTGCCATTCCTATTCTTCCCAGGTGTTACTTATAATTTTAATTTTTAATTGTTCAAATATAACAATATGAAACTATATAATTATCTTATAATCTTTTTGTTAATAGCTTCGAGCTTTTTACTTCTATTTTCATGTAAAGAGCCTATCGATTTAGACTCAAACTCAACATACACTAAGCTTATGGTTGAAGGATATTTATCGACAGATACTACTTATCATATGGTTCGATTATCAAAATCGAGCGACGCATATCATTTACAAACTACAGCTGCCGTTTCGAATGCCAAAGTTACAATTACCGATGGAACCACTACCGATACTCTCTTCGAAGATATTTCGCACCCCGGCTTTTACTTTACACAACCAACTTACTATGGTATGCCAGGGCGAACCTACACACTTAACGTGAAAAATGTTGATATTAACAATGATAACGTAATGGAGGAATATTGGGCCAAATCTCTACTAAAAGATGAAAACCCAATAGATTCCTTTAATATTTTTAATTACAAAGAAGATTCACATACAAACAGTTGGATTTTCAACTTGTATGCCCAAGATATTGGAAAAGGAAGAAACTGCTATATTCTTAAAGTAAAGAAAAACAACAAAATGCTTACCGATAGTACATTTAAGTACAGCATTGCCGACAATACTGGTTTTGAAGGAAAATACTATACAGGTTTCCCAGTTTATTGGTTAAGAGAAAGCGCCGACACAACTTATAATTTATATAATGGAGATACTGTAACCCTCGAAATGTATGGGATTACAGATGAATATTATCAATTTTTATGGGATTTTATTTTCGATTATTATCCAAAGATACCCCTCTTTAGTGGCCCTTCAGCAGACGCATATTCAAACATAGAGCCTAGCGAAAAGGCTCTTGGCGTGTTTGCAGCCTACTCAATACAACGAAAAAGCATAGTTTATAAACCAAACTGAGTACTCAGTACCAAGTACTCAGTACTCGTTACTCATTACTATTTCGTCTAACTATTTATTGTTGTTTAACATACAAAAAAAATTCGCATATTCGATAAAATTAATTATATAATAACCTTTGTTTATTAAAACATAATCAATATATTTGCCATTCATTAAATTTAATTATGAAAAACACTTCTATCATCCTCGCTTCGTTAATTATTAGCCTCCTTATTTTAAGATGCTAGCGAGAATGGTATGTATATATAGAAATATGTAAGAGCCATTCTCAACAAAGAGTGGCTTTTTTAGTTTGTATAAGTATCATTTATTTAAGAAAACGTATCATGGAAGAAAAACTGTACATTTTCGACACTACACTTCGCGATGGCGAACAGGTTCCGGGTTGTCAATTAAACACCGTTGAAAAAATTGAAGTAGCCCGCGCACTCGAAGCTCTTGGTGTCGACATTATCGAGGCAGGCTTCCCTATTTCGAGCCCAGGCGATTTTAACTCCATTATTGAGATTTCGAAAGCCATTACGCGCCCTACAATTTGCGCCCTTACTCGCGCCGTTGAAAAAGATATTGAAGTTGCCGCCGATTCGCTAAAATTTGCTAAAAACAAGCGCATTCATACTGGCATCGGAACGTCGTTTTATCATATTAATTATAAGCTGAAATCCAATCAGGACGAGATTATTGAGCGTGCCATTGCTGCCGTAAAATACGCCAAACGATTCGTTGAAGACGTTGAGTTTTACGCCGAAGATGCCGGACGTACCGAAAACGAGTACCTTGCTCGTGTTGTAGAAGCCGTTATTGCTGCCGGCGCAACGGTTGTAAATATTCCTGATACCACAGGATACTGTTTACCACACGTTTACGGCGAGAAAATAAAATTTTTGCGCGAAAACGTTAAAAACGTACATAAAGCAATACTTTCCACGCATTGCCACAACGACTTAGGCATGGCAACCGCCAACACAATGTCGGGCATATTAAATGGAGCTCGCCAGGTGGAGGTTACAATGAACGGTATTGGCGAACGTGCCGGAAACACTTCCTTGGAAGAAGTTGTTATGACCATAAAAAGCCATAAGGATATTCCAGTGTTTACAAACATTAACACTAAAAACATATTCAAAACCAGCCGATTAGTGTCAACGCTTATGCGGATGCCAATTCAGCCGAACAAGGCAATTGTGGGACGTAACGCATTTGCACATTCATCGGGAATTCATCAGGATGGCGTGTTAAAAAATCGCGAAAGCTATGAGATAATGGATCCTAACGACGTGGGTATCAACGAATCGTCGATAGTTCTTACTGCTCGCAGCGGACGCGCGGCATTAAGCCATCACTTGCAACGGCTTGGCTTTAACCTTACAACCGACGAGTTAAACGATGCCTACAATAAATTTGTATTGCTTGCTGATCGCAAAAAAGATATAAACGACGACGATCTGTTTGTAATTGTGGGTGTTGGGCGAGCCGAACAATCGCGAAACTTAAAACTAAAATATTTAAACGTAGTTTGCGGAAAATCGGCAATACCAATGGCTACAGTTCAATTAATAATTGAAGGAGAGGTTTGCACAGCCACTGCTTCGGGTTCGGGCCCTGTGGATGCAGCTTTTAATGCTGTAAAACAATTAATTAAGAAAAAAGTAGCACTCGAAGAATATTTGGTACAAACTGTTACCCGAGGTAGCGACGACGTTGGAAAAGTACACGTTCAAGTCGAAAATAAAGGTAACATTTACTACGGATTCTCGGCAAATACCGACATTGTAACCGCCTCAGTAGAAGCCTACATCGATGCTATTTCGAAGGTGCATTGAAAAGTAGTAAGTTGTAAGACATTAGTCGTAAGTACAAAATAAAAAATAGAAAATAGAAAATCAAAAATTAATAAGATGAATAAGAAAACACTATTTGACAAAATTTGGGACAGCCACGTAGTTGCTGAAGTTGAGGGCGGTCCATCGGTGTTGTATATCGACCGTCATTTGATACACGAAGTAACTAGTCCACAAGCATTTGCAGGTCTCGATAAACGAGGAATAAAAGTTGCACGCCCTTCGCAAACATTTGCAACCCCCGACCACAACGTACCTACTATCGATCAGCATCTTATAATACGCGACGAACTATCGCGCACACAAGTAGAAAAACTTACCGAAAACTGTAATCGCCACAGTGTAAATTTATTCGGTTTAGGTCATCCATGGCAAGGTGTAGTGCATGTTGTTGGTCCAGAGCTTGGTATAACACTTCCTGGCTCTACAATGGTTTGTGGCGATAGTCATACTTCCACACATGGAGCTTTTGGTGCTGTTGCTTTTGGCGTTGGAACTAGTGAAGTGGAAATGGTACTTGCTACACAATGCATTATGCAGCCAAAACCTAAAAAAATGCTTATAGAAGTTAATGGCAAGCTTGGTAAAGGCGTAACATCCAAAGATATAGTGCTTTATATTATTTCTAAGATAACAGCCTCAGGCGGAACAGGTTACTTTATCGAATTTGCAGGTTCGGCAATTCGCGGTCTAAGCATGGAAGCCCGAATGACTATATGTAACATGAGCATCGAATCGGGCGCACGTGGCGGATTAATTGCCCCCGACGATACAACATTCGAATATGTTAAAGGTCGCGAGTTTGCTCCAAAAGGCGCCGATTGGGACAAAGCAGTTACTTACTGGAAAACACTAAAAACCGACGAAGGTGCTTCATTCGACAAAGTTTTTAGTTTCGAAGCCGAAGACATTGAACCAATGATTACCTACGGAACCAATCCGGGTATGGGATGTAAGATAAGCGCCACATTACCAACTGGTAACGATTTAACCGATAACGACAAAAACACATTTCTTAAATCGTTCGCATACATGGGTATCGAACCTAACACAAAAATGCTAGGTCGAAAAGTCGATTACGTTTTCGTGGGAAGCTGCACAAATGGTCGTATTGAGGACTTTAGAAGTTTCGCGGCATTCGTAAAAGGTAAACAAAAAGCTAACAACGTTGTTGTATGGCTTGTTCCTGGATCGAAACAAGTAGAGAAACAATGCATTGCCGAAGGAATTGATAAACAGCTAGCAGCAGCGGGTTTCGAACTTCGTCAGCCAGGTTGCTCGGCATGTTTAGCAATGAACGACGACAAGGTGCCCGAAGGTAAATACGCCGTTGCGACCTCGAACCGCAACTTCGAAGGACGCCAAGGACCAGGTTCGCGTACATTTTTAGCAAGCCCACTTACAGCAGCAGCAGCGGCTTTAACAGGTGTAATTACCGACCCTAGAAACTTTTTGTAATTGATTATTGATTATTGGCGATTTTTGATTAAAACCCAAACTCCCAAAAATCAAAAATAATCTATAACTATTTTATAATTAACGCGAAGCCAATCAAAAATCAAAAATAATATTTTGCAATTAACGCGCAGCCAATTAAAAATTATCAATTAAAAATTATCAATTAAGATGGCAACTGAAAAATTTATAACAATCGAATCGTCGGCAATACCGCTTCCTATAGAGAATGTGGACACCGACCAAATAATACCAGCCCGTTTCCTTAAAGCCACTACACGCAATGGTTTTGGCGAAAACCTTTTCCGCGATTGGCGGTACGATAAGACTAACAAAAAGATTGACAGTTTTATACTTAACAACTCCAAATACTCTGGCAAAATATTAGTTGGCGGAAAAAATTTCGGAAGTGGGTCGAGTCGCGAACATGCTGCATGGGCAATTGCCGATTATGGCTTTAAAGTAGTAGTATCGAGCTTCTTTGCCGATATTTTCAAGAACAACACGTTGAACAACGGTTTATTGCCAGTTCAGGTAACCGATAATTTCTTGAAAAAAATATTTGATGCAATTGAAAAAGATGCTCAAACAAAGCTTCACGTCGATCTTGTAAATCAAACCATTACCATTAAAGCAACAGGCGAATCGGAAAAGTTCGACATAAATCCGTACAAAAAAACCTGTTTAATAAATGGTTACGACGATATCGATTATCTAATTAGTTTAAAAGATAAAATTGAGGCTTTTGAGAAGAAGTCGTAATGAGTAGTAAGACACAAGAATTACTAAGTACTTAGTACTAAAAAAACCAGTATGAGAATAGAAATAATGGATACTACGCTCCGCGATGGCGAACAAACATCGGGAGTGTCGTTTACAGCTAGCGAAAAACTGAGTGTTGCCAAAATATTGTTGGAAGATGTAAAAGTCGATCGCATAGAAGTGGCGTCGGCAAAGGTTAGCGAAGGCGAATTTAAAACAGTAAAGCAAATTGCCGATTGGGCTAATAAACAAGGCCTTATCGAAAAAGTTGAAGTACTCGGTTTTATCGACGGCACCGAATCGATTGACTGGATAATAAATTCGGGCGCAAAAACCGTCAACATGCTTTGCAAGGGATCGATGAAACACCTTAAAGGACAGCTTCGTAAGTCGCCCGAAGAGCATATCGCCGATATTTCTGCTGCACTTAAATATGCCATAAGTAAAGGCTTACAAGCCAATATTTATTTGGAGGACTGGAGCAACGGTATGCGCAATTCACCCGAGTATGTTTTTCAACTGCTCGATTCACTTACAAAATTGCCTTTCAAACGAATAATGTTGCCCGACACACTTGGTATTTTAAACCCTGCCGAAACTCAAAATTATTGTAAAATGGTGGTCGACAGGTATCCAGGTATTCACTTCGATTATCATGCCCATAACGATTACGATTTAGCAACCGCAAACGTACTAGCGGCCTGTTCAACAGGCATAAAAGGAATACACACTACTGTTAACGGGCTTGGCGAACGAGCAGGTAATGCTCCGCTTTCGAGTTCTATTGCCGTTCTTAAGGACCATACCAACCTAGAATTCGGCGTTCTCGAAGAAAAAATAACTATGGTAAGCCGCATTGTCGAATCGTTCTCAGGCATTCGCATTCCCTCAAACAAACCAATTATCGGCGAGAATGTATTTACACAAACCTGTGGCGTCCATGCCGATGGCGACAGTAAGGACAAGCTGTATTTCAACGACTTATTGCCAGAACGTTTCGGCAGAGTTCGTAAATACGCACTTGGCAAAACTGCTGGGAAATCGAACATAATGCAAAACCTTAAAGAACTTGGTATTGAGCTCGATACCGAAGCAATGAAAAAGGTTACAAAACGCGTTATTGAGCTAGGCGACCTAAAGGAAAACGTTACAGCCGACGACCTTCCATTTATCATTTCCGATGTACTAAATAGCGAGCTTATCGAACATAAAATTAAGATACGCAATTATTCACTCTCGTTAACCGATGGACTTAAACCCGTTGCCACGCTTAGCATTGAGATAAATAAAAAACTGTATCAGGAAACTGCCACTGGCGATGGGCAATACGATGCGTTTATGAAGGCTCTACAAAAAATATACAAACCATTAAAAAAGAAGCTTCCTAAACTGCTCGATTACATGGTAACTATACCACCAGGCGGTCGCACCGACGCACTTGTAGAAACCGTAATAACATGGGAAAACAGTCGCGAATTTAAAACCCGTGGCCTCGATTCCGACCAAACAAATGCAGCCATAAAGGCAACAGTTAAAATGTTGAATATTATAGAGAACGAAAAAATTTAACAAATGCTTTGGCCATTCTTAAATCAAAGGCATTGAGTTAAGCATATTGAACTGAATGTTTGAATAATACAACTTGCAGTAAAGCCGAAAAATTACATTTGATACATTACTATTTTTAAGTAAATTTGCTAGTACAAGAATGGTATAAGGGAATTCAAAGAATTTATGTTGACACTTCTGTGCTTGGCGGATATTTCGACAAGGAATTCAAAAGTGAAACAAGAAGACTTTTTAACGAAGTTAAAAGTGGCGAGTATCGGATTGTAATATCTTCAGTAACTGAAGGAGAATTGTTAAATGCCCCAGAGCTTGTAAAGACAATATTAAATGATTTAGCTATTGATTACGAGGCGATTGCATTGACAGATGAACAAATTACAGGCCTTACCGAAGAAGAAATAAAAAACTACAATAACAATTAATTAAACATCAATACATTAGAAAATGAGTAACAAATCGTACAACATTGCTTTAATACCCGGCGACGGAACAGGGCCGGAAGTTCTTAACGAAGGCTTAAAAGTTCTTAATGCAGTTTCATCGAAATTTGGGTTTAAACTTAATTACGAGAAATTCGATTTCGGTGCCGAACGATACATGCGCACTGGCGAAACACTTCCCGATGCAGCTATCGAAGATGTAAAAAAATTTGATTCCATTTTTCTTGGTGCTATTGGGCATCCTAGCGTAAAGCCTGGTATTCTTGAGCTTGGCATACTTTTAAAGATGCGATTCGCTCTCGATCAATACATTAACCTTCGTCCTGTAAAATTGTATCCAGGCGTTGAAACACCATTGAAAGATAAAGGACCTAAGGATATCGATTTTGTGGTAATTCGCGAAAACACTGGCGGCATATATACTGGCGTTGGTGGTGCTGTGCAAGTTGGTACGCCAAACGAAATTGCAACTCAAGTAATGGTTTACTCTCGCCAAGTGGTAGAACGCTGTATTCGTTATGCTTACGAATATACTCGCAAACGTAATAAGAGAAAACAACTTACTTTGGTACACAAAAATAACGTACTTACCTATTGTGGCGACCTTTGGGTGCGTACCCACAAGGAAATTGGTGATAAATATTATCAGGACATTAAACAAGATTACAATCACGTTGATGCTGCAACCATGTGGTTTGTTAAATCGCCTGAGTTTTACGACGTTATTGTAACCGAAAACCTTTTTGGCGATATTATTACCGACCTAGCCGCAATGATACAAGGTGGTTTAGGTATCGCATCGGGCGGAAACATTAACCCCGAAGGCGTTTCGATGTTCGAACCTATGGGCGGATCGGCACCTAAATATACTGGCCTAAACGTAATTAATCCATTAGCAGCAATTTGCGCAGGATCGTTAATGCTCGACACACTTGGCGAAAGCGAAGCTGCTGCAGCTATTGATAAAGCAGTGAGCAACATACTAGCTTCTGGTAAAATTAAGAGCCTAAACGCTGGTCAAATGGGCATGGGTACCAAGGAAATAGGCGATTTAATTGCTAATAGTATATAGACTATAGTACTGAGTACTAAGTACCAAGTAATTAGTAATTAGTATTTGGGTCGATAAAAACGCCTTTAGAATTGAATTTCTAAAGGCGTTTTGCTTTTTAAATACTTAGGAAAACTATACCTTGTGAGCTATTTCGAAGCAAATTTCCACAACCCTTATAATAAGAGGCTTAAATATACCTTATGTTGTATAAAAAAAGGCAATAGCAGTAAATACTTATTGTCAACCACAATATTAGCAAGAACTTGATTATTTTGAAGGTGAGCATTGGATAATAAATCTTCTTAAGCTTCAAATACTAATTGACGCTTTGATAATCCTCCAATACCGAAAAAATATTTAGTACTTGAACTACCAAAAACTGTTTTAATTACCTGAAAATTACCACTCTGAATTGATGTACTTGAATTAAAATATCATTGGTGCATCGCACAGGCATTAAGTCCCAACGCAATAATCAAATAAAAAAGCCGCAAATTTTCATGTAATACTAAGTTTAATAAAAATTTTGGTAACTAACGGTGCGTAAGAATAAGGATGATGATAATATCGCTTTAAGTCCATAATTATAATACAATGTCGTTTAGTTAAGCATACTGTTTTAATTTGGAAAACGTTTCGACAGGCTCAACGTCCTATAAATAAGCACAGGACACTGAGCTTGTCGAAGTGTCCTTCCTTAACTAAACGACATTGAATTATAATAAGATAAACTGCTTGTATCAATCACATTACCATTACTCATTTGCATACACATGCACCGAGTTTTTTGCCGATGGTAAATAGTTTATACCAAACCAGCAAAGCAGCAAAACAACAAAAATTAGGCTTAACATCCATAAATGAAGCCTCACTTTGGTATAATGAAAATACCTTGTATGAATATACACCAAATAAACCAGCCAAGTAAGAAACGCCCATGTCTCCTTCGGATCCCAAGTCCAGTAATGCCCCCAGGCTTCTTTGGCCCATAATGCACCAAACAATAAACCCAGTGTAAGAAATGCGAAACCTATGTAAACAAGGTTATCGGCAACATTAAGCACTTTCATCTGAAAGGTTTTAAAATAAAACATATAAAGCCCATTTATCGAAAATAGCCACGAAAAGCCTAACATAGCGTAAGCAATCATATAAACTATTACGTGCGGCACAAACCACGGGCTTTGTAAGGCAGGCATAAGCGTTTTTTCGTAAGTTTCGGGGTGCAATAAATCGATACCAAGAAACAATGCAGCATAAAAGAATACTAATAATAATACCCATTTATATTGCCAACGAATATAGATAATATAGCCAATTATAAGTGAAAACAACGCGTACCACAACCTAGTTTCGCCCAAAGTTCGCATTGGCGGGCGTTGAAGCTGAATCCATAATATTACAACAAAGGTTGAAATTGCACCTATTGCCAGCAATAAAGCAATATGCCCAAAAGGTTTCAACCGCGCTTTGCGGTTCGAAGCATATATTAGCGAGGTTCCTAAAATCCAAAAAATACCTGTTATTAAGGCGTACAATGGTAAATATATCCAATTCATATTTAAAGGTTTAGATAGTTCTTTCGTTCTTATTTTTTCCAATCCAAAACAAGTAAAGTGCGCCAGCAAGAAGTAATATAATTCCGAAATAAACTACTGGCAACCACGGATCGGTAACTGCTTCGAGTACACTTAATGTTGACCATTTCCCTTTACTTTCATCGAACCCAGTCTGATAAATTTTCCAACCTTTTACCGAATATGGTTTATTCACTTCAAGGGTAATAGTATCGAATTTAACCGAATCCTCGTAAACAACTATTTTCGAGCTGTATTTTTTTGGTTCGGGCATAGTAAGTGTAAGCACATCTGGCTGTTTTAGAACCAAATAGATCGGGTTTATTAAATAACTTCCCGAAGCAATCCAACCCTTAACACTTTCGCCGGTAGTTTTATTCGTGGCAACTACATAAGCTGCGGGGCAACTGCCAATGGTATCGGAAACGTACAAGCTACTACCCGAATACATGGCATCCGGCAAATATTGCTGAACCTTTATGTTCCAATTGGCAAGATCCGTTTCCAGACCTTGTGCAGCAAAAGGTAGCGACTTAGCATTGCCCATATTGTACGTACTGGTTTCGGCATTAACCACAGCAATTTTAGGGTTATATTGAACAACCTCAAAATCAAGCAATTTAAGGGTAAAGGGCATTCGAAACATATCGCCATTTTGCGAAACGGCAATATTATTCATCTTACCATCTTCAAGCAAATTTATCGACAGCCGCCTTAAATCGGCCGACCCCAAACCTGCTGCAAGTATTGTAAGCCACAACCCAACGTGATTCAATAAAAAACCAATATTTTTCTTTTTGAAAGGTATAGCCCTACGTAAAGCAACCATTCCCAAGGATGTAAGAAAATAAAACTGCACCAGCACAAATGGCCAACTGCTTTTTACATGCGAAAGCCCAGTATAATCGAGCCATTTCGACGATCCATGCGTGTCTTGCGGTATAAACCCAAGCAATAGAACCAGAAACGCATAAATGCTTATAGCACTAATTGCTGCAGGAATACTCGATATCCACTGCACAGCAGGCAATTCGCGGTATTTAATATGCAAAGCCAAAAGTATAACTGCAAAACCGCAAATAATGTAAATGTTTATCGGTATTCCAGGTATCGAAATACCTTGGCCACCTGTAGATGCTTCAACTATAATGCCAGCCACCAATATTTCAATGGCAATAATAAAACTCTCGGCATACTTCCAAGGGTAATCCCAAAGTTTTGCAACTCCCTCTACTTTAATATTTTCGCTAGTTTGTATCACAAATAGTGTTTTTTAAATTGAAAAGTAAAATTAACAATAAAATTGAATGATGCTTAACTCGAACAAAATATGGCGACATTAAAAAATGCAACCACTGCTTCCGCATTTAACCCACATTGCAGCCCAACCTCCTAAAATGAAGAAAAAACGACCCAAAATGCAGTTTTTTTGTGCCAATTTAGGCAGTTTTCAACTGTTTAAAATTGTAATAAGCTGAAAATCAATAATCAGTTATTCGAACAGCCCATTACCACCGATGCAACTGTGCTTGGCTGTGTTGATGAATTTTACAGCCGCATGGTTGCCGAAAAGCGTATCGATGTACTTCTCGACAAGCAAGCTGAAAATGCCGCCAAGCAAGGGAAAGACATTCAAGCCATTGACGTTAATAGCATTCGTAACAAGGACGTTCGCGAGTCGAGTACAATCCCAGAAAAACACCGATTATTATTTGAAAGTAGAAAGTAACGCTAAGGAACTCAAGGAACGTTCAATGAATGAGCAGTTTGGTAAACGTTTCGAAGAGGGACTTCAAAAAATAGCCGACAGCCTTACC
>JANYAP010000015.1 GCA_025361285.1 Bacteroidales bacterium
GTAATACATATAAAATTAATATACAAATTATTAAGTTAAAATTTTAAAATAATGTAGTGACCACATTTTTTAGAAAATAATACACATATCGCTTATATGCAGTATGTTAGATGGTTTTTAGTAATGAAGTTCCGTTATAAATCCGAAAAGAATACAAGCTTAAATCACCCGATGCCATTATTGCCGCTACTACGATGATAGAAGAATATGCGCTTATTTCTCGAAATACAAAAGACTTGAAGAATATTCAAGGCTTGAAAGTGGTAAATCCAAATGAGGTATAAAGTTCTATTCAAATGAGCCTTCTTAAACAACTCAATGACGATAAGCATAAGATATTACGCCTAATTGAAAAAATGTTGGCCAAAAAAAATTCACAACTCCTGACCCATTAATTGGTAATCAGTTAGTTGTAAGAGATTAATATCCCTAAATTTCTAAAGCCTACTATTCTTAACCATTTTAATTAAAACAGGCAAAAGTTTTTCGCGTTTCAAAATATAAAACACAAATACTATAACTATAACATTATTAAGAATTAACTGAATAACGCTACTGTAACTACCTAATAAATACATTAGTATAACAATAACTAGCGATATAAGAGCATAATGACCAATATCTTTGAGGTTGTATGGAATACGGTAATATTTTTGGCCGAGAAAATAGCAAATAATAGTCATCGCTACATAGCATAATAGCCTTGCGTATGCCGATGCATAATAGCCGTACTGCGTTACAAAAAAGTAATTTATTAATATGGTAATAGCCGACCCAAAAACTATAATATATGCGCCGTACATGGTTTTGCCCGACAGTTTATACCAAATGGATAAGTTAAGGTAAACGCCTATAAACAAGTTTGCTAGCAACATTATTGGCACAATGCCTAGCCCAACCCAATAGTTTTTTGTTACAAAGTACTTTATTATGGATAAGTTGCCCATTGTTGCAATAAATATAATTAAGCAAAACACAATGAAATACTTCATAATGTCGGCAAACATGGTTTTCGAGTCCTTTTCCTTCTCGTAATTAAAAAAGAAAGGTTCGGCGGCAAACCGGAATGTTTGAATGAAAACAACAAGAATTACGGCAATTTTAAGGTTGGCGAAGTATATTCCCAGTTGTGTCATTGGGTTAGCGCTTTCGGGCAGCATGTATTTCAGAAACTGCCTATCAATTACATCGTTAACACCTCCAGCTAAGCCAGCAAGTAGAAGCGGTAATGCATATTTTAGCATTTTGCGCCAAAGCACAAAGTCGAACGACAATTTTATTGTAAAATCCTTATACAGAAATACTAACGTGGCAACACTTGCAATTACATTTGCTATAAAAATGTAACCAATGCCAATTTTAGGCGAATAAACAAACGAAGGTAAATGATAGATATGCTTATCGATAGCTGGAAAAACCAATAGAAACAAAACCGTAAACAGCACATTTACGCCAATATTGAATAGTTTTAACGATGCAAACCGCATAGCTTTGTTTTCGAGACGTAGCTTTACAAATGGAATAGCGCAAATGGCATCGAAGCCAATTATTAATCCAAACCACCATATATATTCGGGATGTTGCGGATATTCAAGCAGTTGAGCAATAGGCTTGGCAAATACAAATGCAAGAATAATAAATGTTGTAGAAGTAACAATTAGCGATATAAGCGAAGTGCTGTAAACCTTGTCGGTATTGCCCTCTTTCTTACAAAACCAAAAGTAAGCGGTTTCCATGCCATAAATAAGTACTATATTTAGCATAACCACCAAGCCATATAAATCGCCAACTACGCCATAATCGGCTGGGTTTGGGAATATGTACACATGCAACGGTACCAAAAAGTAACTTAGAAATTTGGGAACAATGCTACTAAGCCCGTATATAACAGTTTGTCCGGCAAGTTTTTTTAGAGGGTTCAAGGCATAATTTTTTGCCAAAAGTAATGCTTTACGAGGAACATTTTATTGGATGTTGAATATAAAATATTGGCTACCATATCAATGTCGTTTCACATTATACTTTGTAATAAAATATGTCGTGCGATTTAGGGTCATTCTTACGCAGGTCGGATTGCATTAGTCGCGCTGTCATCCCGACGTAGGTCGGGATCTCAAACGAACTAACGATGATAATGCAATAAACCTCTCTTTATGGATACCGACCTACGTCGGTATGACAGCACACTTTTATGGATTGCCTTCGGCGAGCTCGTAAACTCGGTTCCGACCTACGTCGGAATGACAGTATACTTTTAAGAATTTCCTTCATGGAGGTTATTGCTGTTCATATATTTGTACAACTTATTTACTTACAAGTCCTAAGGCTATTCTATTTTTTAACTCCAAAATATGGACATTTAGACTGCACTGCGCTAATCTTCCTCGGAACCAGCCGAATAGCCTTTCATAATGCCCAGTTTAGAGCCACGAACAAACGTAATAACTTCGTCGCGTTCCTTCGAGTGAGGAATATTTTCGATAATAAATGCCATTGCGTTCGAAATATTCATATCGCTCTGAAATATACAACGATACATATCCTGAATGGAATATATTGTTTCGTTCGAAAAATTTCGACGGCGTAAACCCACCGAGTTAATGCCAACGTACGATATTGGTTCGCGAGCGGCACGGCAAAATGGTGGAACATCCTTGCGCACTTGCGAATAGCCGCCAATATATGTATGTGCTCCAATACGAACAAATTGCCTAACAGCTGTAGCTCCGCTAATTATTGCATAATCGCCAACTTCCACTTCGCCAGCAAGTTGCACCGAGTTAACAATAATAACATTATCGCCAATAATGCAATCGTGGGCAACGTGGGCATAAGCCATTATTAAACAGTTACTTCCAATAACGGTTTTGTTTTTAGCTTTTGTGCCCCGGTTTACCGTTACGCACTCGCGTATGGTGGTATTGTCGCCAATTTCTACGGTTGTGTATTCGCCAACAAATTTCAAATCCTGCGGATTAGCCGATATTACAGCTCCGGGGAAGATCTTGCATTGTTTACCTAATCGGGCACCTTCCATAAGTACTGCATGTGGCCCAATCCAGCAACCATCTCCTACTTCAACATCTTTATATATCATGGCAAAAGGCTCGATAGTTACATCGTTGCCTATTTTAGCCTCGGGGTGTACGCACGCTAAATTACTAATCATAACCTTATACTTTACCTTTTACAATTTGAGCCGTCATTTCTCCTTCGCAAACCACGTTGTCAGCACAAAAAGCTTGTATCCACATGGTTGCAATTCCGCGCCGTATTTCGCCAAGCAAATCGGCCTTAATAACTAATGTGTCGCCAGGAATAACTTTTCTTTTGAATTTTACTTTGTCGATTTTTAGGAAATATGTTAGATAATTGTCGGGGTCGGGCACCGTGCCAAGAACCAGAACACCACCAACTTGCGCCATAGCCTCAATTTGCAACACGCCTGGCATAACTGGTTCGTTAGGGAAATGACCCACAAAAAAAGGCTCGTTCATGGTAATATTTTTCACGCCAATAATGCTTTTTTCGTCCATCGACATTATTTTGTCAATCAATAAAAATGGAGGGCGATGAGGCAAAATCTTCATTATCTGATTGATATTGTAAATAGGCGCTTTGTTTGGGTCGTATTTCGGAACTTCGCCCTTAAGCATCTCGCGCTTAATAATTTGACGAAGTATTTTCGCTACCTCCGTATTGGCGGCATGTCCGGGGCGTTTTGCAACAATGCGACCTTTAAAGGCAGTTCCTATAAGTGCCAAGTCGCCAATTAAATCCAATAATTTATGGCGAGCTGGCTCGTTCGAAAAGTGAATATCTAAATTATTAAGAATACCTTCGGGCTTAACGTGTATTTTAGGTTTATGGAACAATTCGGCTAGTCTATCAAGTTCATCTTGAGTAACTTGCCTATCCATAATTACTATGGCATTGTTTAAATCGCCGCCTTTAATAAGGTTGTGTTTAAGAAGAAGTTCCACTTCGTGAAGGAAAACAAATGTGCGGCACGGAGCAATTTCAGTTTCGAAATCGGACATTGAATTTAGCAGAGCGTATTGGTGTCCAAGCACTTTCGAGTTGTAGTCGATCATCACATCAATACTCAAATGGTCGTCGGGGTAAATAACAATTTCAACACCGCGAGCCTCGTCGTGATAAACAATTTTTTCTTTTATTTCGTAGTATCGTCTTTCGGCCTCAAGTTCAACATTACCAGCTTCTTTTAAGGCTTCAACGAAAAACTTCGAACTTCCGTCGGCAATTGGTGTTTCGGCACCAGTAATTTCGATAATAACGTTGTCGATACCCATGCCAACCAAAGCTGCCATAACGTGCTCGATGGTACTTACGCGAACGCCCTTTTCCTCGATGGTTGTTCCGCGCGATGTATCAACCACATTTTCAGCAAGTGCCGAAATAATAGGTTGCCCTTCGAGATCGATACGTTTAAATTTTATGCCATAATTTTCGGGAGCAGGTTTAAACGTAAGCTCTACGTCGACGCCGGTATGTAATCCTTTTCCTTTTACCGACGCTGTTTTTTGAATTGTTCTTTGCTTAACTATCATATAATCAATTTTCTAATCGATAATAATATTGTTTAATATATTTCACTTAATACTTAATGTCTTTTTTACAGCGTCCAAATCGCGTTTCAAATCGGGAAGGCGACGGAATACAACGTAACATTTCATAAAATCGGAATAGTTTTGGGCTGGTGCTCCAATCATTATCTCGTTTTCCTTTTTAATTGAAGCGTTAACTCCGGTTTTTCCGCCAAGCTTAACTCCATTAGCCACTGTAAGATGCCCAGATACAGCCACTTGACCACCTATCATACAATCCCTGCCAATTTTTGTTGATCCAGCTACTCCACTTTGCCCAGCCATTACTGTATTTTCGCCAACCTCAACATTATGACCTATTTGAATAAGATTATCGAGCTTCACGCCCTTACGAATTATAGTGGAACCCATTGTGGCGCGGTCAACACAGGAGTTTGCGCCTATTTCAACGTTATCTTCAATAATAACATTGCCAATTTGCGGAACTTTCTTGTAATTATTATCTTCCGATTGTGGCGCAAAGCCAAAACCATCGGCACCTATAACCGTTCCGCTATGGACAATGCAGTTAGCGCCTATTATGCAGTCGTGGTAAATTTTTGTTCCTGCAAATAGAATAGTGTTTTCGCCTATGGTAACATTCTCGCCTATATATACTTGAGGGTAAATTTTTACGTTCGTGCCAAGTTTAACGTTATCGGAAATATATGAAAACGCGCCTATGTATGCGTTTTCGCCAATTTTAGCATTCGCGGCTACGAACGATGGCTGTTCAATGCCCGTTTTTTGTGGCTTAAAGGAATCGTAAAGCTCTAGTAAAGAGGCAAACGACTTATAAGCATCAGGCACGCGAATAAGCGTTGGCGAAACTGTCTGCGAAAGCACTAAGTCGTTGTTTACTATTACAATAGATGCTTCGGTTGTATAAAGGAAATGCTCGTATTTGGGGTTAGCCATAAAACAGAGCGTTCCAGGCTTTCCTTCCTCAATTTTCGAAACTTTAGTAACCTTTATATCAGCATTTCCTTCAATTTTTCCATGAAGAAAATCGGCTATGGTTTGTGCAGTAAATTCCATAAAAAAAATTTCGACAAAGCTAATGATTAAATTTATTTTACAAACCAACGCCTTTGGGGTAACATAAAAAATATTTTTTTACCGTTTTCGCTAAAACCGACTGATCAAGCATATCGGAGGCTTCGGTGATATCAACAATGTCGCCACTTTTTAACAAAATCTTTATTCGGTCGTCGTTTGTTGTATATGCATTGTTCGATATTTCGCCTGTAAAAACGAAATAATCCATGTCGGCATCCGAAATTTTAAGCTCGCGTTTAACTTGTTCTCGATGAGATGATAACTGCTCATTCTTAAATTCATCGTACTGAATTTCAATTTTATACAATTTTCTACTTATTAAGTTTCGGCTTAAAATAGATAATGTTCTGTCGGGGTGTTCGGCCCAAACTTTGGCCGATACCATTATGTCGTTATCTTCTAACAATGCAAAATTGTCGAGAAGAAGTTTACGTTGGTCAGCATCGGAACTATTAATATACTGTGATATATTGAGTTGCGGGTTCAAAAAAAACGCTAAGTAAGGTGTTGCAAAAACAGGCTCGCCCAAGGCGGATAGTTGCTTAACTCTTCGTAATGTGTTTACTAACAAGTTTTCGGCCGAAATTACTGTTTTATGAAGATAAACCTGCCAATACATTAAGCGGCGCGCCACCAGAAATTTTTCGATGGAATAAATGCCCTTTTCCTCAACAACAAGCTCATCGTTAACAACGGTAAGCATTTTGATAATACGGTCGGAGCCAATAGTGCCCTCGGTTACACCTGTAAAGAAGCTGTCGCGGCGAAGGTAATCGAGCCTATCCATATCTAACTGACTAGAAATTAGTTGGTTTAAAAAGTGCTTTGGATATCGGTTTTGAAAAATTTCAATTGCAATATCCAGTTGTCCAGCAAATTGGCGGTTTAATTCTTTCATAAACAGCAACGATAATTGCTCGTGCGAAACATCGGAAACAATAGAGTTTTCCAAGGTGTGTGAATATGGACCGTGCCCAATATCGTGCAATAAAATGGCAATCATAACGCCCTCAGCCTCTTGCTCGGTTATTTCGGCTCCTTTCGACCGCAAAACGGCAATAGCCTGTTCCATAAGGTACATAGCGCCAAGCCCATGCTGAAAGCGAGTGTGGTTGGCTCCAGGATACACGTAATTGGTAAGCCCCAACTGCTGAATACGCCTAAGCCGTTGAAAATAAAAATGCTCAATTAAATCGTAAAGAATTGGATATGGGATATTTATAAATCCGTAAACGGGATCGTTTACAATTTTACGCTTGTTATGCATAGTTGGGTGTATTTACTGTAAAAGTATAATAAAAGGGGAGAAAATAACAATGGTTGATTAAATAATAGTTATACAACACAATGAAAGGTGCAATGCGAGAATTAGCATACTGTTCAAAAAAAATTTGTTTTAATGATACAAAACATTACTTTTAGTGAGCCAAAATAAGCTATTTATAGGAAAGTTACGGTAATAAACCCAATGGATAGTTGAAAATAAAAAAGCCCCGCATTGAAAGACGAGGCAGCTTAAATGTTTTATTAACAGTTAATTAAAAAATGAAAAGGTGTTCATGAAACATATAAAGCTAAAAAACGAAAGCGACACTCAGTTGCCCGAATGCCGCTTTTAATGTTTTCACAACGGAATAATCCTTATTGTGATTTGCTTCAAATTGTAGTACGAAGGTAATAAAAATAATATTAAAAAATAATTTTAGTTTACGGAGATGAAACCTTTTTGAAAGGTTTCATCTCTAAACCAACAAACATTGCAACTATGAAAAAAGTTTTAGGACTCGATTTAGGAACCAACTCCATTGGTTGGGCGCTGGTGAATGAAGCGGAGGGTGAGAATGAAAAATCATCAATTACGAAACTTGGTTCTCGAATAATTCATTTCGACAACTTTGTAAGTACCGAAACAGGTAAAGAATCGAAAGAACCTGAAAAAGATTTTAAAGGTGGTAAAGGCATTTCGACTAATGCAGGAAGAACTCAAAAACGTAGTATGCGCCGAAGTCTTCAACGCTATAAACTGCGTAAAGAAAATTTACTAGAAATATTGCAACAACATAAACTAATTGGTAAAGAAACGGTTTTGTCGGAAAATGGTAACCGAACCACTTTTGAAACATATAGATTAAGAGCCAAAGCGGCAACTGAAGAAATTTCGTTAGAGCACTTTGCCCGAGTTTTGCTAATGATTAATGGTAAGCGCGGCTACAAAAGCAGCAGAAAAGCCAAATCGCAAGACGAAGGACAATTAATTGATGGAATGGCTATTGCCAAAAAACTTTATAACGAGCATCTCACACCTGGAGAATTTGTTTTAGAGCGTTTAAAAACTGGGGCGAAAAGCATTCCTGAATTTTATCGTTCCGATTTACAAGCAGAATATGACAAAATATTTGATAAGCAAATTTTGTTTCATACTAATTTTTTAACTTTTGAATTAAAAGCAGAGCTGCGAGGCAAGAAACGTGATGCTATTTGGGCTATATGTGCCAAGAGTTTCAAGGAAAAAGGATTTGATTTGGTTGGAACCAAAAGAAAAGGCAATACAGCTGAACAGAAAACGGAGAATTACGTTTGGCGTGCTAAAGGTCTTATTGGTAAATTAGAATTAGAGGAGTTTGTTATTGCTTTACAACAAATTAACTCTCAAATAAACAATTCGAGCGGTTACCTTGGTGCAATTAGTGATAGAAGTAAGGAATTGTTTTTCAACAAACAAACTGTTGGGCAATGTTTAATGGAGCAATTAGACCAAAACCCAAATACACGTTTGAAAAGTCAAGTTTTTTATAGGCAGGATTATTTAGATGAATTCAATGCAATTTGGGAGTTTCAAGCTCAATTTCATAAACAACTTACGCCCGAATTGAAAGCAGAAATAAGAGATGTCATAATCTTTTATCAACGTAGGCTAAAGAGCCAAAAGGGTTTGATAAGTTTTTGCGAATTCGCAAACCGACAAATTGAAGTTGTAATAGATGGAAAGAAAAAAACTAAAACTGTAGGCTCAAGAGTTTGCCCAAAATCATCACCTCTATTTCAGGAGTTTAAAATATGGCAAATGCTTAATAATATTGAGGTTACCGAAAAATCAACAAATACAAAATATTTATTAGAACAAGACGAAAAAGAAATTCTTTTTGCCGAATTATGCTTCAAGGCTAAAATTACCAAAGAATTCGCATTAAAGCTTCTGTATAAAAATTATAAGGACTTTGATTTAAACTTTAAAGATATTGAAGGAAACAGAACGCAACACGCCTTATTTAAAGCATATCAGAGTATTATAGAACATACAGGCCAAGGCGAATACGATTTCGAAAAAATGTCGGCTGCCGAAATATTGGCAATTGTTGAACCAATCTTCAGAGGATTAGGCTACAAAACCAACATATTAAAATTCGATTCGAGTATTGAAGGCGACGCTTTCGATAAACAGCCTATGTACTTACTGTGGCATTTACTTTATTCGTTTGAAGGCGATAATACAAAAACAGGTAATGAAAAACTAATTAACAAAATAACAGCACTTTATGGCTTCGAAAAAGAATATGCAACAATAATTGCAAACGCAGCATTACAACCCGACTATGGGAGTTTAAGTGCCAAAGCCATTCGAAAAATTTTACCTCATTTAAAAGAAGGCATTGAATTTAGTGTTGCTTGCCTACACGCAGGTTATAGACATTCTAAAAGCTCGTTAACCTCACAAGAAATTGAAGCTAAGGAACTTAAAAACAAACTGGATATACTGCCAAAAAACAGTTTACGCAACCCGGTGGTTGAAAAAATTTTAAACCAAATGATAAATGTTGTAAATACTATTATCGATGTTTACGGCAAACCCCATGAGATAAGAATTGAACTGGCTAGGGAATTGAAAAAGAGTGCCATAGAACGCGAAAAAGCTTTCGAAGCAATAAACAAAGCAACAATTGAACACGAGCAATTTAGAACTATCTTAAAAACCGAATTTGGCTTATCGCACGTTAGCCGCAATGATATTATTCGCTATAAGTTATATCAGGAATTAAGTGCAAATGGGCACAAAACACTTTATTCAAATACCTATATTGAACCCAACAAGTTGTTTAGTAAAGAGTTTGATATTGAGCATATTATTCCTCAGTCGAGACTATTTGACGATTCTTTTTCTAACAAAACACTCGAATCAAGGAGCATTAATATTGAAAAAGGAAATGAAACAGCATATGATTTTATACTTCTCAAATATGGTGAAATTGGACTATCAACGTATTTGAATAATATTGATACATTAAACAAGGCAGGAAAACTATCGAAAACAAAACTCGGCAAACTAAAAATGAAAGCAGCCGATATACCCAGCGATTTCATTAACAGGGATTTGCGAGACACACAATATATTGCCAAAAAAGCAAAAGCGATGCTGAACGAAATTGTTAAAAACGTAATTTCCACAACCGGATCAATTACAGACAGATTAAGAGAAGATTGGCAACTTATTGATGTTATGCAGGAACTCAATTGGGATAAATACGACAAACTGGGCTTAACAGAAATAATTGAAAACCGCGAAGGCCACAAAATAAAGCGAATAAAAGACTGGACAAAGCGTAACGACCATCGCCACCATGCTATGGATGCTCTAACAATTGCATTCACTAAACATAACCATATTCAATACCTTAATAACCTTAATGCACGTAGCGATAAAGCAGGGAGCATTTCTGGCATTGAGGCAAAAGAACTTGAACGCGATGACAGAGGTAAATTGAAATTTAAACCACCTATGCCTCTTGGCGAATTTAGAGCCGAAGCAAAACGGCACTTGGAAAATACTCTTATTTCTATTAAAGCACGCAACAAGGTTGCAACCATTAACATAAATACCACCGATAAAAAAAATGGAGTAAACAAGAAAAAACAACTAACACCCCGCGGGCAGTTGCATTTGGAAACTATTTATGGTAGCATGCAACAATATGTTACTAAAGATGAGAAAATTGGTGCAAACTTTAATGAAGAGCAAATACAAAAAGTATCTAAACAAAACTTTAGAACAGCTTTGTTGAAACGATTACATGAATTTGATAATGACCCTAAAAAAGCTTTTACTGGCAAAAATAGTTTAGAGAAAAACCCTATTTGGATAGACTCTTCGAAAAAATATCAAGTTCCGGAGAAAGTAAAAACGGTAACTACCGAAACAGTTTACACTATTCGGAAAGAAATTTCGGCCGATTTAAAAATCGAAAAGGTTATTGATGTTAAGATTCGTAAAGTATTGTTGGATAGGCTCAAAGAATATAATGGCGACAGTAAAAAGGCTTTTTCAAACCTCGCAGAAAATCCAATTTGGTTAAATAAAGAAAAGGGTATAGAAATTAAACGAGTAACCATCACAGGTATAAGCAATGCTGAGTCGTTACACGAAAAAAGAGACAAAGACGGCAATCTTATTTTAGACAAAAACGGCAAAACACAAGCAGTTGATTTTGTTAACACTGGCAACAACCACCACGTAGCTATTTATAAAGATGAAAATGGCAACTTGCAAGAAAACGTAATTTCATTTTTCGAGGCAACTGCACGCGTAAACCAAGGATTACCAGTAATTGACAAAGATTATAAAACCAACGAAGGGTGGCAGTTTCTTTTTAGTATGAAACAAAATGAATATTTTGTATTTCCTAACGAGAAAACAGGCTTTAAACCCAGTGAAATTGACTTATTTAATAATGATAACTATTACCAAATTAGCCCCAATTTGTTTAGGGTGCAGAAATTAGCCACGAAGAATTATTTTTTTAGACATCATTTAGAAACCGATGTGATTGAGCGTAAATCATTATCTGGCATTTCTTATAAACCTCAATTAGGTTTAAATGGTATTAAAGATATTACAAAAGTTCGCATCAATCACATAGGCCAAATTGTATCAGTTGGCGAGTATTAAAAGAAGTAAGGCTTTGATCATATAAAAATCCTAAATAATTACTCATTTTGCGTAACGCATTTTGCGTTACGCAAAATGAGTAATATATTTGCAGTATGAAAAACGAACATACACCATTCTTAACCAAAGGTTATATTGGTCCCGAGCTATTTTGCGACCGCAAAAATGAAACGCAAAAACTAGTTCGAAATATGCAAAATAGTGCAAATACTGTACTAATTTCGAACCGACGTTTGGGTAAAACAAGCTTAATTTTGCACGTTTTTAACACATTAAACCAAAACGATACCACCCCTTGCCTGTACGTTGATGTTTTTGCCACCAAAAACCTAAACGACTTTATAAACCAATTTGCCAGTGCAATGCTCAGCGCTTTCCCCGAGAAAAATAGCATTGGCAAAAAGCTTTTTAAATGGCTAAAAAGCCTTAGCCCAACAATAAGTTACGATTCACTGTCGGGCATACCACAGGTAAGCCTAAGTATATCGCAACCTGGGCAGGTCGAAAATTCGCTCACAGGCTTATTTAAGTTTTTAGAGCAAATAAACACGCCCATTGTGCTGGCTTTCGACGAGTTTCAGCAAATATTAACCTACCCCGAAAAAAATGTAGAAGCATTGCTGCGCACTCATATACAACACCTTCATAACTTGCGCTTTATCTTTAGCGGTAGCAGCAAACATATACTTTCAGAAATTTTTAACGATAGCCGCCGCCCTTTTTTTGCTAGCACTCAATGGATTGAATTAAAGGAGATTGATCACGATATTTACGCCCAATTTATTTTAAGCACCTTTACAAAGCACAAACGCAACATTACTACCGATGCCATTAACTATATTTTGGAGTGGACATACTGTCATACTTTTTATACACAAAGTGTTTGCAGCCACTTGTATGCAACTGGCATGAAAAACATTACTACCGAAACAGTAAAAGCAGTTAGCATCGAAATAATTACCGAACAGGAAGCCGTTTTTTATCAATACCGCCAAATGCTAACCCAAGTACAATGGAATGTGCTTTGCGGAATAGCACACGAGCAAAAACTGTACCAACCTAACTCTAAGGCATTTATACAAACATACCAACTTGGCACCCCAAGCAATGTACAACGTGCCATTAAATCACTTACAGCCAACGAAATGATATTTTCGGAACATGCCGAACAAGGCTTATATTACAGAGTTTACAATGTTTTTCTGCTCAGATGGATACGATATAAATTTTTTAGAAAATGAGAAGTTAGATATGAGATATTAATTATGAGATATGCATGTTTAATTATAATGTATGAATAATAAGAGTGTTATTGGTGAGAAGTCTTTTCGTTTTGCGGTTAGAATTGTAAAACTTTATAAGTATTTGTGCGATAGTAAGAAGGAGTTTGTATTGAGTAAGCAGCCTTTACGATCGGGTACTTCGATTGGGGCTAATGTTCGTGAGGCGCATAATGGCGAAAGCAAAGCCGATTTTATTCACAAAATGGGCATAGCTCAAAAGGAAACTGACGAAACAGTGTATTGGCTCGAGCAATTATATGAAACCGAATACTTATCTCAAAATGAATTTGATTCAATTAATGGAGAAGCCTCCGAAATACTAAAAATACTCAATTCTATTATCTTAACCTCAAAACAAAAACAACATAAGCTTCATAACTAATATCTCATATCTAACCATCTATGATAAAACGCACCCTCTACTTCGGCAACCCTGCATACTTGAGATGCCGTGCCGAGCAGCTCGAAATTGAATTACCCGAAGCCGCTATGCTTGCCGAAAAAGACCGCAAAATAACCATACCTGTGGAAGATATTGGAGTGGTAATTTTAGACGAAAGTCGAGTTACAATTACTCACCACCTTGTACATAAGTTACTCGAAAACAACGTAGCCCTAATTGTTTGCGACGACAAACACATGCCCGCAGGACTTATGCTAAACCTTAACGGAAACACACTTCAGCAGGAACGTTTCGATTCGCAAATTACTGCTAGTGCACCACTTAAAAAACAACTTTGGCAACAAACCATCGAAATAAAAATACTTAACCAGGCCGCGGTTTTAAAACAACGAGGCATAAAGCACGATAATATGCTGCATTGGGCCGACAGCGTAAAATCGGGCGATTCGCTAAACCACGAGGCACGTGCAGCAGCCTATTACTGGCAAAACCTGTTTCCTGCCAACAATTCGTTTAACCGAAACCCCGATGGCGAAGCGCCCAACAACCTGTTAAATTACGGATATGCCATTATGCGAGCCATAACAGCTCGTTCGTTGGTAGGTTCGGGATTGTTGCCTACATTGGGCATTTTTCACCGAAACCGTTACAACGCCTATTGCCTTGCCGATGATATTATGGAACCTTACCGCCCTTATGTTGATAAACTTGTGCTGCAAATTACCGATAAGCAGCCCACACCCGAAGAACTTACCAAAGAACTGAAAGCACAACTATTGGCAATTGCCACCATCGATGTTACTATAAGCGATCAATCGAGCCCATTAATGATTGCTATGCAACAAACCACCGCGTCGTTAGCGAAATGTTTTTTGGGCGAAACCCGAAAAATTATTTATCCGAAAATATAAAATGCAAAACCGTTTAAATGCATACCGAATTATGTGGGTAATGGTATTTTTCGATCTTCCAACCGAAACAAAAAAGGAACGGCACGAAGCCACCTTGTTTCGTAAAAACCTAATGCGCGATGGGTTTACCATGTTTCAATATTCCATTTATGTACGCCACAGCGCCAGCCGCGAAAACGCCGAGGTTCATACTCGCAGGGTAAAAAACTTTTTACCCGATACAGGCTATGTAGCCATTATTTCGATAACCGATAAGCAATTTGGCATGATGGAGTTATTTAACAAAGCTAAACCAGCTGGTCGTCCAACTACTCCCCAACAACTGGAGCTATTTTAAACGCGAAAGGCTCAGGATAAAAAATCCCAAGCCTTTTGTATTATCAACCACAATTAAGTTACCAATTTTACAGTGTAATTTTTGCTTTATTTTATTGATTAACAGACAAATACTATTAGGTATGTTGATAATCAATACGTCAAAGATACAATTTGAAAGCAAATCACAACGTGCGGTTACTGACAAATTTTTTTGCGAGCGTTGATAATCAATACGTCAAAGATACAATTTGAAAGCAAATCACAACGTACGGAAAATTTTGCCAAAAAAGTGCTAAGTTGATAATCAATACGTCAAAGATACAATTTGAAAGCAAATCACAACGTAGCTCAAATAGATTTAATAACAACAATAGTTGATAATCAATACGTCAAAGATACAATTTGAAAGCAAATCACAACGTTGCACCGTATGCGTATTGAATCAACAAGGTTGATAATCAATACGTCAAAGATACAATTTGAAAGCAAATCACAACACGGACAGAAGACATACCCGAAGCACTATTGTTGATAATCAATACGTCAAAGATACAATTTGAAAGCAAATCACAACACCGCGTGCATCTACCACAATCGAACCAAAGTTGATAATCAATACGTCAAAGATACAATTTGAAAGCAAATCACAACGCGCAGGAGCAGGAGTAATGAATGAAACTGGTTGATAATCAATACGTCAAAGATACAATTTGAAAGCAAATCACAACGAACGGAGGCGCGAAGCGTAAGATAGCTACGTTGATAATCAATACGTCAAAGATACAATTTGAAAGCAAATCACAACTGACAGCTGG
>JANYAP010000068.1 GCA_025361285.1 Bacteroidales bacterium
AAAAGCCTGGTAAATCTTGTCGGTACAGCAAAAAATTGTATTTATTTTGAGTGGCTCGCAGCCATTTAAACTCATTGAACTGAAATTTCAACAGCGTCATTTACACCACTTTTAACCTTTATCCAAAGCAGTTTTTTACCTGTTGTTTCAGTAAAATAACCTTCCGATGCGGTATTAAAATCTTTTTCGGTTGTAAACATTGGTAATGCTCGCCCCGATTGTGCAACTTCCTTAATACCAGATGTTTTATGAATGCAAAACTGCTGTACTCTTTCGGGAATTTTATACGTGCCTTTTGGTGCATATTTTTTAATAACAAGCATATTTTTAGCTGCAACACAGGAAAATGTAGTTGTACTGAAAACCGATTTTTCGTAGTCGTAGCTCTCGCCATCGTCTTCATAAAGCTCAAATTTAGAGCTTCCTTTAGGGTAAATATGAACTGTTAGTGGACTTTTTATTTCATCGACATAATGCTGATTTGATAGTCCCATTGGGATAATTGAACCAGCCTTTACCAAAATTGGTACACGGTCGATAGGTGCATGGTAGTTAATGGTTTGTTTTCCTTGGTAAACTGTTTCGTCGAAGTAGTCAATCCATTCGCCTTCGGGCAAATACACGTTTCGGTAAAATGTTGTATCGCTCCAAAGAGGCGCCATTAATATTTCTTTACCAAATAGATATTGGCAAAAAGCAGAATATGTAGCGGTATCATTCTGATTTTCAAGAACCATTGCACGAATCATTGGTGTACCGGTTTGTGTTGCCTCGCGTGCGTAAGTGTAAATGTAGGGCATAAGCTGATAACGCAAATCGGCATAATATCGGTAATTCCAATCGGCCATCTCGTTACCCGTTGCTGCAATTAATGTTCGTTCGCCAGCTACGGTAAGCGACATATATTGCGACATTCGAGATAAAGGCGATTTGGAATCGAGCTGGCGCGATACATTGTCGGTATAGGTTCTGAAAGGAATGCCAGACATTCCTAAATTTATGCAACCCATCATTTCGCCATATACATTTTTACCTGAAGCGTCCGAGTCCTGAGTGCCCTGCATTGGATAACGCTGACCACCAGCCCAATACACCAAGCCGAAATTTATACATCGTTTGTTTGGTTTCCGTTCTCTGAAAGCTTCCCAACTTGCCTGATTAAAGAGTAAAGAATATATGTTAATGAACTCATCGGATTTCATACCTTGATATGGCGAAACTGTATTTCGAATCATTTTCTCATCGTTCCAGTCTCCAGCAACACCATCGGCACCAGCATCTGCTAGGAAATAGTGGTACTTACCCCACCATTTCCTAGCCTCGGGATTCATAAAATCGACCATTGCTCCGGGAGGTTGTAGGTATCCGAAAACTATATCTTTTGGTTTGCTGTTATGCGTTAAAAAATAGTTATTTTGAATAGCTTCGTTGTACATATCGCAATTGGCTGTTACTCCTGGAGCTTCCCAAAACAGCGGATGTATATGTTGTTCGTGCAATTTGGAAATAAATGTGTCAACCGAAGGAAATGAACCCCATAGCATGTCGGGCCAATTCAAGTTAGGGCTTGCATAAATATTTTGCTTCGGACCCATTGAATGAACACGAATACCATCCAGTGGCCAATCAGTTACTTCCCTTGCAATTTTAA
Source organism: Bacteroidales bacterium (assembly GCA_025361285.1). GTDB lineage: Bacteria > Bacteroidota > Bacteroidia > Bacteroidales > JAAUTT01 > JAAUTT01. The sequence continues at coordinate 1,652 of JANYAP010000068.1, forward strand.
TTGCTTTAAGTAAGCCCGCCTGTCCATACTGAGCATACCCAAGAGAAGGCTCTGGATTAACACCGGTCTCCATGAATATTTTCATCAGTTCCTCATTCCAATCAGCTAAGTCCTGATTCCACCTGCTGAAATACAAGCCAAAACCCCATTTTGGAGGCAGTGGCGATAAACCAGTAATTTGCGAATATTGCTTTATGATGTGCTTAAAATCGGGACCATAAATGAAGTAGTAATCAAGTTCTGTACCTCCGGGAGCTGAAAAAGTCGAAAGATTTTGTGTGAAATCGAACTCAGAAGCCCAGGTATTGTGAAAGAAAATCCCATAGCCGTCGGTTCCCAGATACAATGGTACTGGCGTGTATTCGCGGGTTACCAGACAAGTTGTTTTTGTGCCGCGTAAATCGCTTTTATCAAAACGTTGACCTAAGCCAAAGAAATGGTCGGTAGCGGTAAGTTCTTTTTTACAAATAACCTCTTCGCCACGAAAGCCCATGCCGCCATCTTTATGATCTTTGTTAATAGCATTGCCATTTAAATCGTAAAATTCGAAACGAAAGGGCGATTTGAAGGCTTTAACCAACATTCGTTGTGTTACAATGCTAATGTATTTGCCTTCGTCTTTAACTTTAAATGGGGTTGCAGCCCACTCATACTTAATAACAACAATGTTTTCGTTTTGCTTGAAGTTGCCAGTAGGGCTCATTCGAATACGCAAAATATCGTCGTCGCAAATATCTAAAAGCACCTTCGAATTTGTACACTGAAAATCAATTACATTGCCTTTTTTTGCATATTTTACGTAATCGCCAACCATGGTGTAATCCTTAGTAGTCTGGGCGATAATAAAATGCAAGTTTGCTAATAAAAACAATAATGCTAATGTTACTCTAAATAAATATTTCATAGAATTGGTTTTTAAATTAAAATTTATAGTTTGGCTTGCTAGAATTTAAATAAACTTATTTCATTGTTTATCAAATATTTACCGTATAAATCCGTATATTTTTCACAAAGTTCCGTAAAAAAATGTCATTTATCTTTTCCACACTCTTTGCTAACTTATTTAAAACTATGTGGTTTAAAATTTTTATAACTCTTAATTCGCTTAATAACGATTTACCATTTTTCAACTCTTTTCATAATATCAGGTTGAATTTTTTCATCGGCTGCAATACACAGCATTAGTCCTTTAGGATCCATAGCTGCAATAAAGTCCTCAATTTCATTTACTTGTAAATCAACCACTACCGATTTGCCAGCTGCCTGAATTTTTTTAATAAACGGCACCCATTGCATAATTGGTGTATCGTCGCCCATACCTTGTACCCATTGTATGGCATTAATTTCGGGCATTGCAAGTATATGATCTACATGTTTCGCAACACCTTTACCATCAAGATGGAACACATTATGGCTCATTGGTTTAATTTCGTTGCGTATCTCTTCTAAAGTAAACTCCTCGAATTGTTCAGGCGAAATCATTGCCGCAAAGTCGCAGCTCGGAATGTGCATTTTACCATACGATGGAATTGCCATCCAAGCCACCGATAGTTGGTTGTGTTTTTTTAATATATCGTCGTAATAATCAAATATTTCTTGAAAATGTTTATTCGATAATTTTATAAGTTCCTTAGTTTCATAGGGGTACATTAACAAGTCGAGGCATAAATTTTGAGGATCGCGCCACGCTGCTGCACAGTCCATGCCTGGGTGCAAATCGGTATAACCAACCATAAATTGACCTTTACATTTTTCGAGTGCCATATAGGTTAGCTCGTCAATTTTTTTAAAGTACGGATTATTTCTATCGAACTTCACTTTTCCAATTTCGGCCCAATCTTCAATATGCGGTATTGCATACGATGTAACATCTTGGTATTCAAGCTCACAACCATGGTATGCTGCATATACTTCAGGTCCGAGATTGGGGGCAAACACAGGAAAAGTTTCGGCATAAAATTTTTGATTTTTTATTGAATCGATAAACAAATCTACCTGATACTCAGCATCGAACCACCTGTCTTTAAGCGATGCCCATTTTTTTACAAGATGAGGCGAAACAGAATATTGTGCGTTGTGAGCGGCAAACCTAATAGGGGCGCGGTCAACAATTTCCTGCTCGTACCAGGCATAAATGCGTTCCATAGCCTTGTCGAAATCAGGTTTTTTTTCGAGTTCTAATGTCCATTTCTTTTCCATTGTAGTGTTTTTTAATTAGTTATTTGAGTTTAATTCTAACAACGCCAACCAAATAATTGAACGCAGAGGCGCGGAGGCACAGAGTTTTCTATTTAAATGCCTCTGCGTTCAATTTTATATATCAATTTAAAGTGGCCGCAAAGCCAACTATTACAATTCCTACAAAAAGTAGCGATAAGCCTCCAATCATATAACGTACAGGGGTTATTCCTGAACCTTTCCATTCGCCTGTAACCATTCCCCAAAAGTTTCCGCTACCTACCGCCATGCTCTGAATAATGGCAAAGCCTATTGATGCTCCCAACACGCCAAGATTAGATACCGACATGCCGTAGAACGCTACTCCGCCATACCACATTGCGCCCATAATAAACGTAAATAACCAGTTTATTCCAGTGCCTTTCGAAAAAAATACGGATACATTTCTATTAATTTTAAAGAGATAGATGCAATATATTAGCGTTACCACAAAACCACCTGCCAAAGCTATAACCCATGTAGGATTTGCAGCATTTAACGGCGATGTACCAAGTTCAATGGCAATAATCTCGATAGGTTTCCCATTTATAAGGGCAAAATTGAACATTCCGCCGAAAATCCCTGATACTATGCATATTATAAAGCCTTTAATGAAAAGAGAATTATTCGATTTTTTTGTGTCGGTTGCCGAGTCGTTCGAAAGTGCTTTTTCGCGTTTCAGCCCTGCTATAGCACATACTACTATCCCTGCTATCATAATAAGTACAGCAAATGAAAGAGTTAACCCACTTGGTTGAAAAAGCTTTTCGGGTGAGTATAAAATAACGGGTAAAATTGCCCCAATGGCGTTATTCAACCCCAAAACAATAGCTGTTCCCATGGCTAGTCCAACAATTTTAAGTCCCATTCCGTAGGTAACATTCGCCACTCCCCAACCTGCACCAAACAAAAATACTACAGCTATTACTGCTATTGGCGTTTGCACGAAAACCGAAAATATGTTTGGCACGGTAATAATTGCCCATATTAGCGGTAGCACAATGGTTGCCCATAACGAGAACATCACCCAAGTATGTTCCCATTGCCACGTTTTAACTTTTTTCATAGGTAAAGCAAACGATCCGAGAAGGATACCTGCTACAATTCCGAGGGTAATACCCATTGACACATTTGTTGGTTCCATAGTTGTTTTAATTAGTATAAAGTATTGATTAATAAGTAATTAGTATTGAGTAATTAGTACTCAGTACTCACTTCTAACTATAAATCATCTTCAAATAATATTCCTTTTCTTTTAATTCCGTTTCAATATCTGCGTTTTCGAAAAGTATTCGGTGAATAGCATCTTTACACAAAAGCATTGCCTTCTCGAACATTGGGTTATGTGCGTTTAGTACCGTTGATTGCTGCAACTGCTCCTTAAATGACTGGAAAAAAGGTGTTTCAAATGTTGGCGTAGCCAGTTGTTGCTTACTAACTGGAAGCATGCCCGATTCGTTGAAAAAATATTCGCTGTTACTATTATTGCCTGTTAATAGTTCTATAACTTTTGCCGAGGCTTTTTTGTTAGGGCTTTGCGAACAAATGGCCAACGAATGATTGTATTGCCACGAATACGATTTGCCGTTACCATTTGTAGGGTTTGGAAGTATTGTGAAATTGTTTTCGAAGTCTTCGCGGGTATGCTCCTTCATTATAAATCGAATCCACGACCCATCGGACATAAAAGCTATGTTACCGCGTGCAAACATGCGCCTTATGGTAAAAATATCGGATGTAAAAACTTTGTGCGTTGAAATAAACTGCCGAAACCATTTTAAGGCCAATATGTTTTCGGGAGTATCGATAATACTGACATTTTGTTTGGTATCGAACCCTCCGCCAAATGCAATAAGAAATGGGTAAATGCCTAAAAAATCAATCTCGTCGTTCGAACTAACTAATCCGTACGAATACTGATCGTTGCCTAAACAAGTTCTATCAATGTTTGTACAAATTTCCGAGAAATAATCGAGCGTAAACGGTTTGGTAATATCAACACCTACTTTTTTGATAATAAGATTGTTTGCCACATGCGCCACAGGGCATAAACCCCACGATACGGAGTATAATTTTCGGTTTATAATACCGCCCAATAAATCGGCTTTGAAAAAGCGATCGTCGAGGTTTTCTTTAGTAATAAGCTCATCGAGTGGCTCTAATGCGCCCATGGACGAAAAATAGCTAGTCCAAAAATTTGCTAATTGAACCAAGTCGGGCGCCGATCCATTAGCAATAAGGTTTACCAAATCGTTTTTAAGATTACCATAGGTAGTTGAAACAACTTCAACCTTAATGTTTGGTAATGTGTTGTTTACCTTTTCAATTAATTTATTCAAAATTCGTTCGCCTTGCGGACTTTCGCCATACCAAGTAAGGAATTTTATAATCGTTTTTCGATCGGTAACAAAAGTGCCTTTTCCTTGTTTTTTATCAAGAACGCCATCGGATACCAATAACGACAGTGCCTGACGAATAGTTGATATGCTTAAATTAAACTCCTTCGACAATTCGGCCTCCGATGGAATAGCCGATTTAGGTAAGTAAACCCCCGAAGATATTCGTTCGGATAACACCTCTTTTACCTGTAAATACAGTGGTTGATAATTAATTGTCATGGATAAAAAAATTCATACAGTCATCAGTCATTCGAATGACCAAATGTAAACATTATTTTAAAATATCAACATGCTGAACAAAAAAAGTTTAAAGTGGTTATCCAATAAATATTAATTCGGTAATCTATTTTAATAATGCTATTTTGATTGTTCGAAATATGCTGAAATACAATATCATATTGAAATATTTCTATTTATTTTAGCATAATTTATAACAATACTTCGGTAAACAGGATTTTGGCGACTTGGTGGCTATTGTATAATTTTTGCCACCATATCATAAATACACTAAATTGCCCCAAATCAAATAGTTAAAAAAATAATTTGAAAGTTTCCCAAACTATTAATTAAACAATATGAACCCATGAAAACAATAGCATTATTCGGGATATCTGGAAAAACAGGTTCAATTCTAGCAAAAAAGCTTGTTGCGAAAAAATTTATTGTTAAAGCATTGGTTCGCAACCCTTCAAAAGTATTTTTTTCGTCGCCTAAGATTTCAATTATTCAAGGCGATGTTTTAAACTTCAACCAAGTGCTTGACACTATTAGAGATGCAGATGCTGTAATTAATGTAATAGGACACGTAAAGGGTTGCCCAAAAAACCTTCAAACTATTGCCACGGGTCATATAATAAAGGCTATGAACGAATTACATATCAGTAGATTAATCGATCTAACTGGAAATGCGGTAACTGTAGAGGGCGATAATCCTGGAATTATCGACCGTGCATCATTTTTTGTAATGAAACACTTGGCTGGCTTAGCTATGAAAAATCGTTTTAACGATGGTGTTGAGCACACAAGGCTAATTCAAAATTCAGATCTTGAATGGACTGTTATTCGCGCTCCAGTATTGTTGCCAAAGCCCGCAACAGCTAAAACTTATATAGGAATGGTTGGGCATATACCTGGCCATAGTCTTACTTACGACGATTTAGTTAACGAAATAGTTAACATATTGGTAAATAAATCATTTATTCGACAATTACCATATATTACTAATGGTTAATCAATTATCTGTTAATAGTATCTTATCCGCGCGCCGATTCCCATATTTCCAAATCCTTAATATTACTGCCATCTATTAAAAACCGAACGGCAGTTTTTACATTGTGGAAGCCTGTATTGCCCGCAGCACCCGGATTTATATGCAGAAGGTTATATTTCTTATCGAATATTACTTTTAATATATGCGAGTGCCCACAAATAAAAAGCTTTGGCGCATTTGTTTGAATAATCGATCGCACCGATGGCTCGTAATTGCCCGGATATCCGCCTATGTGAGTGATTAACACATCGGTTAGCTCACATTCGAACCTCTGTATATGCGGATAACTTATTCGCACCTTATAATCGTCGATATTGCCATAAACACCTCGAAGCGGTTTAAACGAATCTAAATTATTAGCCGTTTCCATGTTTCCAATATCGCCTGCATGCCATATCTCGTGGCAGTTTTCGAAAAATGTGTATAACCTATCGTCGATAAAACCATGTGTATCCGATAGAAGACCAATTTGTTTCACGTAAAATTCGGGTTTTCTGCGTTTCTTTGTAGCGGGGTAATAATTTAAAACTTGGTGTTTTTTATAGTACTTCGGTAATAGTTTGGCAACTTACTTAATTTTAAATACTTGAGAAATAACTTTAAATACATAGAAACATTTCAACTTGTTTTCTATCTATTTCAACTTGTTAATTATAAGTAAGTTGAAAAATGTGCCGAAGTGTTGTTTAAAAATCTCAATAAATTAACCTTCCGCCTATTTTTCTAATTGTAAAAGTATAAGTTTTATGCAAATTTTCTACACGCCCGATATTAAAGGGATGGAATATTGTTTTAGCGAAGATGAATCGAAACACGCCATTCGTGTGCTGCGCCTTAATGTAGGCGATGCGGTTCATTTAGTTGACGGCAAAGGCAATTTATTTGAAGGCGTAATTGAAGACCCTAAGCCTAAAAAATGTAAAGTACTTATAACAAATGTTGTAAACGAATTCGAAAAACGGAATTACCACCTACACATTGCCATGTCACCTTTAAAAAACCCCGATCGTTTCGAGTGGTTTCTCGAAAAGGCTACCGAAATTGGTATCGACGAGATAACGCCCATATTATGTGAGCGTACCGAAAAGAAAAATCTGAATCACGACCGCTGCAACCGCATTATCGAATCGGCTATGAAACAATCGCTTAAAGCGTATCACCCTGTAATGCACAACTTTATAAAATTCGACGAATTTGTTGCTCAGTCGGGTAATTCCATAAAGATGATTGCCTCCTGCGAGGGCGAACGCAAGCTTATGAGAGATTGCTATAAAGCTGGTAAACGTTCAACTATTTTGGTAGGACCCGAAGGCGATTTTACCCCTAACGAACTTGCTAAAGCCAATAATGCTGGGTTTATACCTATTACAATGGGCTCAGCGCGGTTACGAACCGAAACAGCTGGTGTGGCTGTTTGCCATTCAATTAGCTTTCTTAATTTATAATATATACTTATTAATGAACTAAATACAAATTACATGTTTTGAGTAAGCAAATAAGGTAATAAGGTTTGTTTTCGGTTCTAATTTGTTCTTCTTCTAAGATTAAAAACCTTATATTCATTTATTTAACCTTAGTAGAAAATATAATAAGTTACCTATTTTACCTTATTACCTTATTCCATATTAAAATTTGTATGAAAAAATATAAAAACTAAAGTATCAAAAAAAAACATACCACACTATGCCTGTCGAAGTGTTATTCAGTACCATCTTTTTTCGTTTTTTGCCTACCAGCATCCTTTAGCGCGGTTTAGAAAAATATTAACTAATAAGTGCCAATAAAATAAATAGTTACCAATAATTACAAGTATTATGACCGGAAAACTATATCTACTGCCGAATCTTTTGGGAGAAGGAGACCCCAACGAACTATTACCTACAAATGTTTTGCTTATTATTAAGCAATTACGATTTTTTATTGTTGAGGATATTCGCACAGCAAGGCGTTTTCTGTCGAAAGTAGGTATGGGCGTATCAATTGATACTCTTACGTTTTACACATTAAATGAGCATACTACGGCAAAGGAGTTAGTAAATTACCTCGATCCGTTAAAAGATGCCGATATTGGCATACTATCTGATGCTGGCGTTCCAGGTGTTGCCGACCCTGGTGCTGATATTGTGCGTATTGCCCATAAAAATGAGGTTAAGGTAGTGCCGCTGGTTGGGCCGTCGTCGATACTTATGGCCGTTATGGCATCGGGGCTTAATGGGCAAAGCTTTGCGTTTAATGGCTATTTGCCAATAAAACGACCCGAAAGAATAAACAAGATAAAATTTTTCGAGAAACGAGCTATTACTGAAAATCAAACTCAGCTTTTTATCGAAACTCCATACCGAAACAATTCCTTGTTGGAAGACATTGTAAATACTTGTTTACCAACTACTATGATTGGCATAGCTGCCGACATAAGCCTCGAAACCGAATTTATACAAACCAAAACTGCCGAGAACTGGAAAAAAAACATGCCAGAACTGCATAAACGACCTGCAATTTTTATGATAGGAAAATGAATGCCGTTTGTTTAAGCAAAATAGCTTATTTTAGTATTTATTTTAAATATATCGATAACAAAATAAGCTCAATACCGTATAACTGCCTATAAAAATTTACCTTATGAACAAAACAGCCATTCTAATACTCGCAACTATTCTTTTAACTAGCTTTGGTTTAGCGTATTCTCAAACTCCTACAATAGTGCAAATCGACACCATTGCTATTAAAGGAATGCCCCTTCAACCAGTATTGAAAATATCGATAAATGTGCCTAATAATAGCTACTCTCTTAAAAAACTGGTAATTAAATCGTATTGCGAAGATTTTTTGGATGTCGATAGCGTTGCCATTTATCGAACTAAATATAATAGGTTTTCTGCCGCCGACTTACCCGACGATTGGAGTCATGTTGCGTTAATTACAAAACGCAAAAGCATTTCGGTAACCGATTCCCTTGTATCGTTCAGCAACTTGTCGTATCCTTTAAAAATTGGCGATAATTTTATATGGATTTTCCTCGATTTGTCGAAGCAATCAATTGCAGGTCATTCACTTAAAGTTTCTATTCCAAAGGATTCAATAATAATTAATACTTCGAAGTACCCAGCCACAACTACTTTTTCGAATGTAATTCCTATTCGCCAACTGTATTTCAGCGAAAATTTCGAAACATTCAATCCTACATCCTTGGAACCAATTGGTTGGACCCAGGACGTACTGTACAATCCTGCTAATTTTCCTGGACCTAATTGGCAATCGAAGCAAGGTGGATTTGGTTCACCTGATGTAGTTGGTAGTCGAACTCCCGATGCAGCCAAATCGGGAACCTATAATGTGCGCTTGGTTAATCCATCATCTCAGCCATACATAGTTATGCTTAAACCGAACCCTATTAACTTAGGCTTATCAACAAAGCCTTTTTTAACTTTTTACCACGCACAGGTTGAATGGGATAATTTAAGTGATTCGTTAGGTGTATATTATAAACTAGGCTCAACAGGAACTTGGAAATTTTTGCGCAATTACACTTTGGCTACAGATTGGAAAACACCTTGGGTAAAACGCACAATAGTGCTTCCCGACGAAGTTATTAACGATAATTTTTATTTAGGCTTTAAAGGTACAGCACAATACGGATGGGGTGTTTGTATCGATAGTATTAAGATTTTCGAAACAGGTATCGAAAACCGATTTATTAAATCGATTGTTACCCGACACCCAAATTTAGGATTTGTGCCTCAAAGTGCTACAAAAAACCCAATATTGCGTGTAAATGTTAAAGTTAAAGGTAACCAAAATGCTCTTATTCTTAACTCATTAACTGTTACTTCAGGCAATACAAACGATAACGATATTTCAGCATTGGGTGTTCGTCTTTACACTACCAGCGATTCGGTTTTCGACTTACCTAAACAAATTGGTACTGGCCAAACATTTGCGGCTGGCAAGGTAACTTTCGGTAGTTTAAACAAAAAAATTGAGTCGGGCGACAACTATTTTTGGGTAACGTACGATGTAAATAGTAATGCTAACCCCTTTAATATTTTAGATGCCTCAATTAATGCGGGCGATATGTCGATAAGTGGCGTTGCAGGAAGTTATCCGGCTACCATTCAATCTCCTGCAGGCAACCGAATTGTAAAACAAAGTGTTTTTTTTGACGATTTCGAAACCGATAAATTATGGGGATTAAGTAGCCAATTTCAACGAGGAACGCCCATGGGCAAGGGAGGTGCAAACGGACGCTCCGATCCTAGCTTTGCCTATTCGAATAGTAATGTTATAGGTAACGACCTCTCTTTTGATGGCGATTATTCCACTAATTTAACATATGCTACGGCCGATACTGCTACTTCGCCAATAATTGAAGCTAAATATTTTAAAAACACACAATTAAGCTTTTATCGTTGGTTAAATGTAGGTACTCAGGACTCGGCAATTGTGGAATACAAATACGCGGGCGAAAGTGCATGGAGGTTTCTTTGGGGGGCAAAAAACAATTCTTATCAGGAATCGAAATGGACTCTTCAAGAATTTAATTCCTCAACAATTATCGATCGAAAAAACCTTCGAATTCGTTTCCGATTAGGGCCTACAGGTAATTTTAAATTTTCGGGATGGAATATCGATTATTTTTATGTAACTGGCGACAGCGTAAAATACGACATTGGCGTAAGTAAATTTATTAGCCCTAAAAGTGCGAGTGGATTAACAGCCAACGAATACCTAAAAGTACGAGTTAAAAATACAGGACCAAAAACACTTTCTAATATTCCCATTAAAGCTTCGGTAGATGGCGGAAAGCATTGGATTACCAATACAATTGCAGGACCAATTTTGGTCGACGATTCTATCGATTACCAGTTCACAACCGCTACCGACTTAAGCAGGGCTGGTATATACGATGTTATTGTAAAAACTGCCTACTTGTTAGATAATTACTCCAAAAACGATAGCGTTCTTTTTAAACTCACTTCTATACCAACTTACACTTTGCCATATAAAACTGGTTTCGAAGAAGATACTGTCTTTTGGACGTCGGGAGGTGTAAATTCTTCATGGTTGCACGGAACTCCAAATGTTGGTATTATTAATTCGCCTGGCGAAGGTGTTAAGTCTTGGAAGACTAGTAATTGGGACAACGAAGGTTATTATAATTTAAATGAGAATTCGTACGTTGAAAGCCCTACGTTTAATTTTACTGGAAACGTTGCGCCGATCATCGATTTTAAAAATGCGTTTAATACACAATTTAAGGCCGATGGTGCTCATTTAGAGTATTCTATAAATGGCGGTGGTTCTTGGTTATATGTTCCTGGCGACACATCACAATTTTCGTGGCCGTGGTATAACGATACTGTTCAATCGTTATCAAGTAAAATGGGATGGACTGGTTTGGTAGGAGGCTCGGTGCAGTCCTGGCAACGATCAAAGCATTACTTTCCTGAACTATACAATCAAGCTAATGTAGTGTTTCGCTTTGTGTTTAAGTCCGATAACCCTCCAGTAATTTCTCGCCGAGCAGGTTTTGCTTTCGACGACTTTCGATTATATAATGCGCCGTATGATGTTGGTGTTAAGTCGATTGATAATTTGGTAACACCTTCATGTCAGTTCGGAATAACTGCAAATCCCAATAAAGTTAGCGTTACAGTGCAAAACTACGGTATTAGAGATGTTCAACAAAACGATACTATAATTATTGGTTTTAAATGTAATAACCAAACTGTAATCGACACCTTTAAATTAAGTAGCTCCATACCTATTGGTGGTACTCAGGTTTTTACCATGAAAAAAGCAATCGATATAGTATTGCCACAAGTATATAATATTATGGCTTTTACAATGATTGAAAAGGATGTGCATTTTTATAATACCAATAACGATACAGCCAAGTTAACTTTGGTGGTCAATCCAAATCCAGTTGCGGGTATTCCCGACACCCTAAATACCAATCGACCACAAAAAGCAATCATTCAAGCCAATCATTCAACCGATTATGATTACGATTGGGTATATCCTAAAACAGCTTATACACAGCATAATCCCGACTATTTGGAAGTAAAAAATACTGGCTTGGGGCTTCATCTACTTACTGTTACTAATAAAATATCGCTTTGTACAACAGCCGATAGTACTTACGTAAAGCTTTTAATTTCCGATATTGGTGTAAATAAGGTTATTAGTCCTATTACTAGTTGTGGTTATGGTACAAATATGAACCCAATTGTAATAATTAAAAATTTTGGTACCGATACTCTTAATATCAACGATACCATACCTCTTAGATTGATATTAGATGGAGGAGCAGAGGTGAAAGACACCCTTTTCCTTTCTAGGAAACTTATCCCTGGCGATACCATTCGGGCAACTCTTTCAAAAACATCGTTAAGCTTGGCTAATACTAGTTCTCATACTTTAAGCATATCCACAGCTTACCCCGCCGATACTACATCTAGCAACGACGAAATTCCTGTTGGTTACCGTAACTTCCAAATTTATGGCTATCCTACTGTAGATCTGGGTCCCGATGTATTTTTACAAAAAGCGAGATACTCCATTCGACCCATCGCCAAAAGTGGAGTTACTTCATACAAATGGAGCGATGGTAATACTACCGACTCTATGGTGGTTACTAAATCGGGTAAATACTTTGTTACCGTGGCTAATTCAAATGGTTGCGAAACAATTGATTCAGTTACTGTAAGGTTGAAAATACACGATTTAGGCGTTAAGAAGCTTGCGGGTCCTTTAAGTACCTGCACTTTGCCTAACGACACTGCCATAAACATGGTGGTTACTAATTTCGGTACCGACACTATATACACAACCGAAACAATACAAATGAGATATAGGATTAACGATACGGCCTTTTACACCCAACCATGTACTATCCTTAAAGATCTTTGGCCTGGTGATACTCTGATATTTATCTTTAATAAAAAAGTTAACCTTAAAAAGATTGCCGCCAACAAAATTATGGTTGCTGCTATTTTAACAGGCGATATCCGAACCAGCAACGATAGCATTGTTGAAACTGTTCAAATATTTGGTTTTCCAAAGCCTGACCTTGGCCCCGACAAGATTGCAACGGCTTTAACACATACTCTCGACCCAGGTATAGGTTATGCGAAATATTTATGGCAGGACGGGTCAACCGCTTCTACTTATGTAATTTCGCGAGAAAATAACAACAACCCTTCTACTAAATATAAAGTTACAGTAACAGATGTAAATGGATGTTCTGCTAAGGATTCAGTAAATATATTCTTAAAAGTTTACGATTTGGAAATTACATCCATTGAGGTTGATAATGCTTGCACAAAAACAAATAAGGAAGCTATATCTTTGAAAATAACTAATTTGGGAATGAATGCTAATGTGGATAATTATATTGATGTAAAATGCATCATTAACAATAACGATACGCTCATCGCAAATTTTAAGCTGAATTTAGATGTAACAAAGTCGTATGTTTATACTTTCTCTAAAAAGGTAAACATGTCGGCTATAGGATCTTATAAAATAAAAGCTAGCTTGACCTACGGTTTCGACGTTGCACCTACAAACGATACTCTTTCGAAAACTGTAAATGTATATGGTTATCCAGTAATAAGCTTGGCCGATACTGTAAAGGGCACGTTGCCAGTTACTCTCGACGCTGGTGCAGGCATTGGATACGCTTATCTTTGGAATACAAACGCAACAACACAAACCATTTTGGCCAATGCCGATGGGTTATATAAGGTAGATGTTACTTTAGGTGGTATTTGCACATCAACAAAATCGGTAATTGTTAATAATTATACCGGAATAGGGTTGGTTAGCGATAAGGCCGAAATGACAATATACCCCAACCCAGTGCGCGACATACTAAACATGCAGCTTACACTGAAAAAGACCGAAGATGTAATTGTACAAATATATTCGGCCGATGGTAAAATGCTTATGATGCGACAATTAAGCGGATTCACGCAATACCTCGAACAAATTAGCGTAAACGCTTTAAACAGTGGTATATACTACATTCGGGTTTCCTCTAATAATTGGGTAGTTAGCGAAATGGTGGTTGTGGAATAGAAGTCCGAAGTCCGAAGTCGGAAAAAGTCCGACTCCTGACTTCGGTCTTCCGCCTTCCGCCTCCTCTACTCCTTACTCAATATCTTAAACTCAACGCGGCGGTTAAGCTGACGACCTTTCGAAGTTGTGTTTGGCGAAATAGGCTGTAACGATCCGTAACCCTTCGATACCAGTTGCTCGCGAGGAATGCTGTGTACAAACAAGTAATCCACAACGGCCTGTGCGCGTAAACCGGAAAGCTTTGTGTTAAGTGCCGCCGATCCAACGTTGTCGGTATGTCCAGAAATTTCAACCTTAATTTCGTTGTTATCTTGCAGAAAAGTAACTAGTTTGTCTAATTCGGTACTCGAAGCTGGCGTTAATTTTGCTTTGCCCGACTCGAAGTATATGTTTTTTAGCACTATTTTTGAACCTACCTCTATTTTGGTGAGCGCTACACTTTTCCACATTTCCTTGGAGGCAGGTTTTGCTGGTATGTTAACTATATCCATGTAAAACATGTAGTCTTTGGCCCGTACTTCTATGCCATAATTTTTCATTTCGGGTATTTTAAGGTCGTAACGCCCTGTTTCCGAAGTAATTGTAGTGGCAATTACTTGGCTTCTCTCAATGTCAATCAATTCAATTTTGGCAACAACGGCTGTTTTTCGCTTAACATCGGTAATCATGCCTCTTAAATAGAATTCATTTTCAACTTTTGGAGTTTCAATGTTAAGGGGCATTGCTTTTCGAGCAAATATTTCGGCAATTGGCTTATCGAAATATGCGATAAGTTGATCTTCGGTGCTAAGTATCATTTTTTTCTCTTCGCCCAAATATATCACTTTGTAAATATCAAATCCGCCGTGGGTATCGTTTCTACGAGCCGAATAATAGGCAATTTTTGGTATTTCGGTAGGGCGATAAAACAAGTCATCGTCGGGTGTATTAATGGGGTATCCTACATTTTCTGGTTTCATCCAATTGCCAATTGCGTCCATCTCGGAGCGGAAAACATCGTAGCCACCCATCCCATTGTGTCCGCAGGAACTAAAATACATTGTTTTGCCATCGGGCGAAAGGCTTACGGCTTCTTCGTTGTATTTACTGTTTAGCACTGCACCAATATTTGCAGGCGAATCCCATCGTCCTTTTTTGTTTTTGCGGGCGAAATAAATATCCTTGCCCCCAAAACTTTCATCCTGATCGTTGCTCACGAAATAAATTGTATTCCCATCCTTCGTAACGCTTATTGAGGTTTCGGAAAAATCGGTGTTAAATTTTCGTCCAAGTTTCTTAGGATTAGACCATTTACCTTTTTTGAAGTTTGAAACTAGAATGTCGCCGTTATGGCGATAGCCATCGAATAGGTAACGAGTATTGCCATCGGTTGAAACCCAAACAATTGCGTCGTTTCGTTTTGTGTTAAAGTTATCGTCCTCTAAAAATTTCGCTTTCTGCCAATCGGTATTTTTTTTATAGGCAACGTAAATATCTTCGTCGTACATGTTTAACAGTTTGTCTGGTCGTGGTCGTTTTCCCGATGGTCGTCGCGATGTGAAGTACATCATCGAATCGTTATGTATAACCAACGAGTTGTAATCGTCGAAAGATGAGTTTATTGAATCGCCCAAATTAATAAATACAGCCCTATTTGGTTTTTTAACCATATCAATACCTGTTTTACATTCCTGTATGCTTTTAAAAACTTGTTCGGCATATTTTTTTTGCTCGCGAAGTTTAAGCATTTTGTAAAACTCGGTATATTTTTCAACAGCCTTATCGAATTCTAAATTGTATTGATATGCCTTTCCGAGAAGAAGCAACCCGTCCTTATGTATTGTTGAGTCCTTATTATACGATGCTTTTAAATAGTCGATAGCCTTATGCTTTTGATCGGAGCGTAAATAACACAAGGCAATTTTCATGTTAAGTTCGGCACAATTATTATTATAATCGTAGGCTTTTTTATAACTTTCAATAGCTTTAGGTATAGCACCTTTCCCTTTACGAACCCATTTGTCGCCATCAGCAACATTTTGCATGGCTTCGAGCAATCCCTCGTTTGTAACTTTAAGAGACGATCGGGGAATCCTAATATTGTTCTGAGCACTAACATAACTATATGTAAAGCATTGAAAAACAATTGCTAATAAGATGATTCGAATGTTTATGATACTCATTATAATAATTTTAAGGATTAGGTTTATTTATATTCGTTCAGGTAATCGGTAGCTTGCTTGTTTCCGAGCTTGGCGGCTGATTGCCAGTCGGTATATGCACCCTTTAGGTCTCCCGACGATTCTTTTAAGCTGCCACGGTTTACATAAGCTGTTCCGAATTGACTGTTTAACTCAATGGCTTTATTGAAGTTGGCGAGCGCCGATTTAGCATCCTTTTCATCGAGTTGTGCAGCACCTAGGTTATTAAGCGCCGATAGATAGTCGGGACGAATAGAGAGTGCTTTGGTGAAATCGTTGATAGCACTTTGCTTATCGCCCGAAAAATAATATGCCTGTCCACGATTATTAAACGCTAAATAGAAATCGGGGTTAAGCTCTGTAGCTTTTGTAAATGAGGCTATTGCTGCTTTATAATCGGCTTGTTCGAGTTTCACAACCCCTAAATTGTTGTATGCCAGTACAAATTTAGGTTGAAGCTGAATAGCTTTTTCGTAATCGGCTTGAGCACCAGCATAATCCTTCATTTTTAATTTCGAGCTTGCTCTGTCGTGGTAGGCATAGGCAAAGTTACTTCGTTTATCGATAGCATTAGTAAAATCGAGGTTTGCGCCGCTATAATCCTCTTTTACCATTTTTACAACTCCTCTATGATAATAGGCAATTGGTTCAGTATAATTGTTTGTTATTGCAGCGTTAAAGTCGAGCAAAGCATCGTCGTATTTATTCTGAAGGAAGGATATGTAGCCTTTTTCATAATACGCTTCGCCTTCTTTATTATTTAGTTGCAAGCATTTATTAAAATCGGCGAGAGCCAGTTCTTTTTTATCTAATTGTAAAAGTACCTTTCCGCGTTCGAGATAGCCAATTGCGAAACCAGAATCGGCACTAATTACCTGATTTAAATACGTTTGAGCCTTCGAATAATTCACCGCCTTAATGCTTTGCAAAGCGTCGTTATACAGTTTTTTCACCCTGTTTTTACTTTCGTAGGTGGCATCGCTAATGGGTTCTGCTGTAGTTTGAGTATAGCCTGAAAGAGAAAATAGCGCAAAGAAAATAAGTGCAGTAAGTTTTTTCATATAGTTTTTATTAACAAAGATATTAGGAATTTAAGAATCGCTAAGATGTTCCTTTGATAAGATTACGTAAATCTTTGCGATATAAAAAATAAAATTATAAAAAAATCAAATATATCAAACCATTTGTTCATTTATATAATTTTTGGATGTATATTTAAAATCGATTTTAAAATCGATTTTATGATTACAGATTTAACATATTTGAAGAACATGTCGGGTGGAGATACCGAAATTATTAAGGAAATGATTGAAATCTTCAACGAACAAGCTCAAGAGTACATGGTAGAAATGCCACGACTTCTTACCGAAAAAAATTATCATTTGCTTGGCAAATTGGCGCATAAAGCAAAATCGTCAATTTCAATTATGGGTATGAGTGATGTAGCTGCCGACTTAAAAACCCTTGAATTACTTACAAAGAATAATGAAGAAACGGATAGATATCAGAAAATTGTCGATAACTTTGTGTCGCAAAGCAAAATAGCAATAGTTGAATTAACAGATATAGCAACTAAGTTATAAAGTGCTAATCAACAAATCGTTTCAATAATTTACCCTAAAAAATGTATTTACCATGTTGAAGGTTGAACAAATTAATAACATTTATGTAGCTTCGTTCGAAAACATTTCGAGGTTTAATGCATTGATAACCGAGCCTGTAAAAGAACAATTAAACAATTTGTTTAATAAACCGAATACCCGACTGATTTTGAACCTCGACGGTATTAGTTTTATTGATAGCTCTGGATTCGGTGTTTTTTTGTCGGTTATGAAAACGGCAAGTATTAATTACGGTCATTTTAAAATATGCAATATTAACCGCGAGGTAATGGATTTGTTTAAGCTGCTACAGTTACACAATGTGTTTGAGATATATAGCAATCTCGATGATTGTGTTAATAGCTACAATAGCTAATAAATATATCCCGAATGTAAACTTCGGGATTTTTTCTTTTAGCATTAATTACGTGCAAAATATTTATTTGTTGGGTTACACAATTTAGCTATATATAATGCCGTTAATTAATTTAAATATTTAACTGTGTTGCCTATGCAAAAATGTTCTACTCTAGTTTATTTGGTTGACAATCGTAATTTATTTTCATCGGAATGTATCGACATTAGCGCATTCCACAGCGAAACAGATATAGTTATTAATAGGTTATTCAATAATGTTGAATTTGCTATTCCTAACGACATTGTTTCCAAAACGTTGAAACGTGTCAACGCAAGCTAATTCATTTGGTTGATTGATTGGTTTTGAAGCTATCTTGAGAAAGATAGCTTTTTTTTTGATATTGACAATTTAATATATTTGTAGTTAATTTTTATTTTTGAGGTGTATAATCAATTTACACCTCAAAAATGAATTTACAAATTTTTCATTGTATATACCTTATTAAAATACTAATAAATATGAAAAAACTAATAATTACCTTATTTACAGCACTTCACACGTTTTTGTTAACTTACTCGCAGAACACACCATTGCCTGTAACCTCGCAAATTAAGGAAATAACCGTTTTTGCAAGTGGAGCGCAAGTAACTCGCAATGGGTCGGTATCGTTAAAATCTGGTAATCAGCAGTTAGTATTCGAAAATCTTCCGCAATCTATTAATGCTCAAAGTATTCAAGTTTCCGGCAAAGGTAATTTTACTATATTATCGGTTAATAATCAGATTAATTATCTAAAACCTCAGCAAAAGTCGAAAGAAATTTTAACGTTGGAAGATTCGCTGGAAACACTTCAAAATAAGCTTAATGCAAACAGTGCATCGTTAGAGATTTTAAAGGACGAGGAATCGCTTCTCAAAGCTAATCAATCATTGGGAGGTTCGCAAACTGGCGTAAAGGTGGACGAGCTGAAAGCCGCCGTGGACTTGTTTCGCACTTACTTAAACGACATAAAAACAAAATCGCTTAAGCTATTGGCCAACAACAAACGCCTTAACTATCTTATAAATAATGTTAATAACCAGTTAACTCAACTTCGCAATAAAACAAATACGCCTACCAGCGAGGTAGTGGTTACGGTGTTAGC
Source organism: Bacteroidales bacterium (assembly GCA_025361285.1). Taxonomy (GTDB): domain Bacteria; phylum Bacteroidota; class Bacteroidia; order Bacteroidales; family JAAUTT01; genus JAAUTT01. The sequence goes on from JANYAP010000068.1 coordinate 20,900, forward strand.
TCCGATGCCTGTAAAAGCACAATTAACGCTTTCGTATTTGGTGTCCGAAGCCTCATGGATTGCTGCTTACGATGTGCGTGCAACCGATGTTGACAAGCCAGTTGAGTTAACTTACAAAGCAAAAGTTTCGCAGTCGTCGGGCGAAAGCTGGGATAATGTAAAACTTACCCTTTCTACTGGCAATCCAGCAGTTAGCGGCAGTTCGCCTGAACTTTACCCATGGTATCTCACTATTATTGAGCCACAACCAATATCTCGATTAAAATCGAAGAGAGCCGAAGTTAGTTCTGCATCACCAATGGCAGTTGATAAGGTTATGGAAGAAGATATGTACGAATTAAACGAAGTAGCCACAACCTCGCAACTCTATACAGAGATTAAAATGAATCAAACTTCAACCGAATTTGCTATCGACCTTCCTTACAACATTCTTACTGATGGAAAACAGTACACCGTTGAGGTTAAGTCGTTTACGCTTTCGGCAACATACCAATATTATTGCGTGCCAAAAATTGATACCGATGTATTTTTACTTGCTAAAATTACTGGTTGGGAGGACTTGAACCTAGTGTCGGGCGAAACAAGTTTATTTTTCGAAGGCACATATGTGGGTGCGGCTTATATCGACACTCAAAACACTAAGGATACCATGAATGTTTCGCTGGGGCGCGATAAAAGCATTGTAGTTACCCGAACTCGCCAAAATGACTTTACCTCGAAAAAACTTATCGGTTCCACCCGAAAGGACACACGCTCATTCGAAATTACAGCTCGCAACACGAAGAAAAAGCCAATAAACATAATTATTGACGATCAGATACCAATTTCAACTACCAAAGAAATTGAAGTTGAATCGACCAATATTGTAGGCGGAACTCTCGATAAGGCTACGGGAAAAATATCGTACCGAATACAATTGCAGCCTGCCGAAAGTAAATCATTTATAAATAGTTATACTATTAGTTATCCCAAAGGTAAAACGGTAGTGCTAGAATAAAGAGCTGAATTAAATAAGGAAAGAATTAAAGAATTATTTATATGTATCCCTTTGTCTTCCTATGTCTTCCTATGTCTTCCTATGTCTTCCTATGTCTTCCTATGTCTTCCTATGTCTTCCTATGTTTCCTTTGTATTCCTTTGTCTTCCTTTGTCTTCCTATGTTTCCTTTGTCTTCCTTTGTCTTTCAACTTTTTAATAATAAACAAGTTGAAATAACATCCCGAAATATGTTTTTTAAACACAGCATTATAATTTGTATATAATCTTATCTTTGGAATTCGCAACAAACAATTATGACCGAAACAGAATCGAATCCGTTTAAAAAAATATCTGGCATCCGTGTCATTTACCCTGTAATTATTGGGCTAGGTGTAGTTTTCTATTTTTTTTTTAAGGAATTTAATTACCAAGCCTTTTCAATTGTTACATTTAGTAATAGAATGGTATTATTTCTGTTTATTGCTATTTTGTTTATGGTAATGAGAGACTTAGGCTATATTATTCGAATTCGAGTGCTTAGCCATAACGAACTTACATGGAGGCAATCACTTCGAGTTATAATGCTGTGGGAATTTTCGTCGGCTGTAATGCCATCGGCTGTTGGAGGCACTACCATTGCCATGATATATATTAATAAGGAAGGCATTAATTTGGGAAGAAGCACCGCGGTAGTGATGGCCACCTCGTTTCTCGATGAAGTTTATTTTATTCTTATGTTCCCTTTACTGCTGCTAACTATAAAGGTGCAAAAGCTTTTTACGGTTGGCATGGGAGTGTCGGGCTTCGACGTTATTTCTATTACCAACGAATTTTTATGGTTTGCCGTAATTGGTTATACCTTAAAGCTAATTTTCACTATTGTATTAAGTTACGGGCTGTTTGTAAATCCCCGGGGCCTTAAATGGTTATTAATGATTGTGTTTAAACTTCCTTTTTTGCGAAAATTTAGGTATTCGGCTCATATTACTGGTACCGACATTATTACAAGTTCCAACGAACTAAAAATGCAAAATATTTGGTTTTGGCTAAAAGCCTTCGGGGCAACTTTTTTCTCGTGGACTTCACGTTATCTTGTAGTTAATGCATTGCTTCTCGCTTTTTTTGCAGTATCCGATCATTTTTTACTTTTCGCTCGGCAGTTAGTTATGTCTAACATGATGCTGGTAAGCCCCACACCAGGCGGAAGTGGTTTTTCGGAATACATTTTTACCCGATACCTCGGCGATTTTATTCCCGTTGATGCTGCAATTGCTGGCGGCATTGGTATTGTACTTGCATTGCTCTGGCGCATAATAAGTTACTATCCGTATTTGGTTATAGGCGCAATAATGCTGCCAAACTGGATTAAAAAAAAAATCGCAAATGCCAGTTAGATCAACGTGTTTAGGCATATATACATCGAATTTCTTAAACTAACATACTATCTTTTAACGCACTAATTTACAGTTTACAATTTCTCAACTCTTGGCTTTTGGCACTTGGCTTGAATCTTGAATCTTAGTTCTTGGCTCTTAGTTCTTAGTTCTTGGCTCATGGCTCTTGGTTCTCAACTCTGGATATCAACACCCGTTATCACACCCCTAACAAAAAGAAATAGCCTATTTTGAAATTAAATTGAAGTTTTATGCAAATTGTCGAGCTTTTTAACTAATTTAGGAATATCAATTAAACACTATATTGTTAGATAACTGAAAAGGTTAATAAACATTTTATAGATTTGTAATTTTAGTAAAGACTGAAGACTCTCGCTTTTATTATGACGATAACCAGCCTTGATTTAGAACAGTTTATAACTGCTATTAGAAATTATTCGAATTACGACTTAAGCGAGTATTCCGACAAGTCGTTAAAGCGAAGATTGGCTAAGGTATTGGTGGATTATAAGCTCGAATTAAGCGGCTTGATTACCCAAATGAAAAACAACCAACAAATTGTAGAGCAAGTTGTTAAGGATATCACAGTAAATACCACCGAACTTTTTCGCGATCCTCTTGTTTGGCAGCATCTGCGATACGTTACACTGCCCAAACTTCAAAACCAGCCAACTATAAATATTTGGCATGCAGGCTGTTCAACAGGGCAGGAAGTGTATTCGATGCTTATGATTTTGAACGAACTCGACCTTTTGAATCGTACTAAACTGTACGCCAGCGACATAAATACCGATGTACTTCAAACCGCAAAAAAAGGTCAGTACAAATACCGGTTCAATATTGCATACCTCGACAATTTCGATAAAGTAATGAAGGAAAACCCATTCAATTACGAACAGTTTTTCGATATTCCTTATTCGAAATATTTTGAAATTGATAAAGAGAAAGACTTTATTAAAATGCATCCATTTCTTACCGAAAAGCCTATATTCAAAAAGCTCGACTTGGTTAAGGATTGTAACTTATTTTATGTTAAATTCGACATTATTATATGTAGAAACGTAATTATATATTTTAATTACGATCTTCAGAACAAAATTTTCGACCTTTTTCATAACAACTTGTATAACAACGGCTACTTATGGCTCGGAATGCACGAATCGATACTTGGGCCTTTTGCACCTAAATTCGACAAAATTGGACAAGTTTATCAGAAAAAGGAACACGTATTTCCGAATCTCGACATTGGGAAAAAGAATAAATAAATATATTTATGCACCAGATATTTTAAAATTGAGCATAACATACTATATTTGAGCAATGGAGGATGTACAAAAGCAATTAAATATCGAAAACTGTTTTAAATCAGATGATAAGAATTAATCAAAATATAAAATCAAGGCTTACTCGCTTTACGGGAACCATTGTTCTCCTGTTCGGTTTATTCTTTATTTTTTCGTACAACGATTTTTTCTTTGCTCGCAAAACATTCGATTTTCAAAATCGCATTAATGTTTTAAACACCACACCTGGGCAATTAGTTTTACTTCATAACTCCTTTATAAAGAGCGATATTTTGAGTGAGCGGTTTTATTATAGCGAGAAAAGTATATCGCTCGATAGCCTATTTTTTATAACTGAACTATTTCAAAATCAACTCGATAGCTTAAGTAGTTCGCAATATTTTTCACCTAAAAATGTAACCCGCATTCAAATTAAGGCACTTAATATGCAGTGCAGTAAGTTGCGCGACACATACACCGCTCTTAAACAACAGATTGTAAAGCGAGGATACCTTAAAACTGGTCAGGCTGGTGAAATTGACCGGTTTATGAACTTTCTTTTAGAGTTTGCAGCTGCCGAAAAAAATATATCCCTTATGAGGTCTATTGTCGAAATCAATAGAATTCAATCGGCATATCAGTTGGAAAAAAACAATGAGCAAATTCAACTTCTTTTCGACCGTGTTGACATACTCAAAGTGCTTCTTTCAATGCAAGATAGCAAAGTTTGCGAGGGTATGTCGGAAACAAACAGGCTTAAGCTAATAAAAGAACTCGGCACATACGCCGCACTAGTGGTGGAACTGCAAAAAACCGATATTAAAATTGGGTTTTCGGAAGGCGAAGGTACCATAGGCGAAGCACAATTGCAATTGGCTATTTTAGGCGACAAGGCGAAGGCTATTTATGGTGATATTAATGCCGAAATAAATAGAAAAATTTTAATTCAGTTTCTAGCTAAAACGTTATTGCTGATAGTATTACTAGCTTTTTATTTGTGGTTTATGTTGCGGTTTTCGAAGTCGGTGGCGCAATCGGTACAGCAAATTAAAATTTTCGCTTCGGAATTGGTACTTGGTAAAATGCCTAAACCACTTACACTTACAACTAGCGCCGACTTTATATCAATCTCGGAACTTTTAAACAAATTCGCAACAAGCTTACGCGAAAAAATTCGGTTCGCATCAAAACTCGGTTCCGAAAAAGCTAATGTTACCATGTTGCCTCTTAGCGACGACGATATACTAGCTAATGCCTTGCTAAACATGGAGAAAAGCCTTAAAAAAGCTACCGAGGAAGATCAAAAATATAAGGTTGAAGAGCAAAAACGAGCTTGGACCAACGAGGGTTTGGCGAAATTCGGCGAAATACTTCGCATGCAAACCGACAATCTGGCAACGCTATCCGATGCCATTGTAACTAATCTCGTAAAATACCTTAATGCCAATCAAGGCGGCATATTTCTTTATAACGACGATAATAAAAACGACATACACCTTCAACTTATTTCAGCATTCGCGTTCGATCGAAAAAAAATTCTTACCAAACGAATTGAACTAGGCGAAGGTCTTGTAGGCACTTGCGCTCTCGAAAAGCAAACCATTATTATTACCGATATTCCCGATGGTTATATGGAAATTACATCAGGCCTTGGTGACGCTGCACCGCGAAGCATATTGATTGTACCGCTGAGGTCGGAAGAGGTTATTTTCGGAATATTAGAAATTGCATCGCTTAATTTTTTCCAACCTCACGAAATAGAATTTGTCGAAAAAATTGCCCAGAGTACAGCATCCACCTTTGCCACAGTAAAAATTAATATAAACACATCGCAATTATTGGCTCAGTCGAAAAAGCAAGCCGAAGAAATGGCTCAGCAAGAAGAGGAAATGCGCCAAAACCTCGAGGAATTGCAGGCTACACAGGACGAGTCGGAACGTAGAGAAGCCGAAATAAATAGCTTACTTGTTGCCGTCGACGCTTCGGCGCTGGTTATTCAAACCGACATGGAAGGTCGAATAATTGAGGTTAATAAGAAATTTGCGTCGATAGTTAAAATGGTTCGCGATGAGCTTGTGGGAACATATTTGAGAAGCATTTTTGTGTTTAACGCCGAAACCGACGAATATTACAACCTACTTTCCGAATTAAAACACGGCAAAATAATTAACCGAAACGAAATATTGGAGTTCGCCGACTGTAGCAAAGAATATCTCGTTCTTAACTATTCACCAATACTCGATATCGATGGTAAGCCATATAAAGTGCTGGGCATAGCCACCAACATTACCGATAAAATTGTGCTAGAAAAGGCTATATCGAATAAAGACAATGAGTTGCACGACATGGAATATCATCTTTCTCATTTCAACCAACTTATCGATGCAGGCTTTATAAAATGCGAATTGTCGGCCGACGGAATTGTAATTAACGCCAACGAAAATTACGCCCAAATATCGGGTTATACTATTCAGGAGTCGTTAAATACCGACTACCGCTCGTTTTTAAAACCCGACGAGCTAAATCAATTTGAACTTATTTGGACTGAAGTTTTAAAAGATAAGCCAAGTAAAATTGTAGTGAAGCGAACATCGCCCGTGGGCGACGAACATTGGCTTATGGCTAGTTTCGTTCCTTTTAAAAACAAATTAGGAGAAATAACCAAAGTAATGTTGGTAGCGCAAGATATTACCGAAAAAAAATTGCGATATCAGGTTTTGGAAGAAGCTAATAAAGAGATTGAACGACTAAAAGGAATGCAAAACCAAGGCTGAAAACAACTTATATGCTCGAACTGGGAATAGTTGATACAAGAAATGTTATTCGAACAATAGCCGAAAAGTATAATTACGACTTTTCCGATTATTCGTTAACGGCTTTCAAACGTCGGCTTGAGAAAATTATTGAACAACAAAACCTTAAATATTCCGATGTTTTAATTACAAAACTACGAAACAACAGCGGTTATTTCGAGCAATTTATCGACGAACTGGCAATACCGTCAACTGAAATGTTTCGCGATCCATCGCTTTGGCGAGTTTTACGATACGAGTTATTACCTTCATTAATAAGCGAGTACGGTAATAATTTTAAAATATGGCTTCCCAATTCAGTATCGGGCGATGAGCTTTTTTCGTTGGCAATAACATTACACGAGTTAAATATGCTTAACAAAGTGCAAATATTTGTAACTGCCTTAAGCACAATTTCTATAGATAATATACAAAGTGGAACTTTGGCAGCAAGCAAGCTCGAATTAAGCACCGACAATTACATACGTGCCAATGGAACTAGCGAGTTTACTAATTATTACAAAACAGAAAACAACAAAGTATTTAGAGACAAATCGTTAATTAAAAACGTTACTTTTTCCCGACAAAGCTTGAATATAGAGCCTCCAGCACAAGGCATTAAACTAATTTTGTTTCGAAATAAAATGATATATTACAACCAAACCCTTCAAAGCAAGGTGTTAACACAATTGTTTAACTCTTTAGTAACTGGAGGGCATTTAATTGTTGGAACCAAGGAATCGATAAACACGTTTTTTGGTAGCAACGAATTTTCATTAGTTAACAATACCGAAAGCATCTATAAGCGCTAAAAATGATTTATAAGGCAATTATGATAGGAGGGTCGGCCGGAAGTTTTCAGGTGGTGACAAAAATACTGAGCGCGCTGCCTAAAACGCTTAATATGCCCGTGTTTTTAAGTCTTCATAGACTAAAGCACGTTCGGTCGGGTTTTCTCGAAGCCTTGTCGTTAAAATCGAACCTTCCAATTATAGAGCCCAACGATAAAGAGCAGATAAAACCAGGAAGAGCATATTTGGCACCAGCTAACTATCACATGTATATCGAGTTAGGAAACCGAATTGCCTTATCAACCGAGGAAGCTGTGAATCATTCCCGCCCTTCTATCGATTTGTCGTTTATAACTGCTGCTCAGGCTTATCGCGAAAAGCTTATCGGAATTATGCTGTCGGGAGCCAACAGCGATGGTGCTTACGGAATGAAAAAGGTAAACGAACATAATGGTCTTACCATAGTTCAAGATCCGAACGAATGCCAGGTAAAAACAATGACCGAGGCAGCAATAAAAATTACCAATATAAATCATGTTTTTTCTACTGAACAGATTATTAATTATTTACTAAAATTATAAAAAGAAACCGTTCCATGAAGCTGAACCTTTCTTATAAATACTTGAACCTGATTATATTCCTTCTTTTTGTTGGATTAGTTTTTGCGCTTTTCGGTGCAATTAGTAATATTTCGTATAATAGTGCCGATAAACCAATAATAACATACATTTTTCTGTTTTTATTACTTATTCTTGGTACAGCCTGGTTTTTAGTTACATATAAAAATTGCGAAAATTCCGAAGTGCTTTCTACGGCGACCTCATTGGTGAGCAATGCATCGAAACAAACCGATAGTTACACAAATAAATCGATAGATGAGAATCAAGAAATTGCTAGCAACCACGATGTTACCCATTTAATTCCCGCTAATTGCAAAACTACCGATGAATTTTGCGAAACCCTACTTCGTAATGTTGCTCAGGAATTTAGCATTGTGCAGGGTTTAATGTACTTAAAAAATGAAAATGCCGACTTTTACGAGTGCAAAGCACAGTACGCTTATTTCTCCGAATCGAAACCTCAGGATTTTAAGTCGGGCGAAACTTTACCCGGACAAGCGGTAAAAAACAGAACCATTGTAACCCTTGCCGATGTGCCTGATAATTATATGACTATTGCTTCGGGGCTCGGGAAAAGCGATGTTACATATTTGGTTTTTGTACCATTGTTAATTAACGAAACCGTTGTAGGGCTGATAGAGTTTGCAACTTTTACGCAAATAAAGTTCGATACTCCTAAAATGCTCGAAAGTATTGCAGATAAAGCTGCTGAGATTATTGTAAAAATCAATAAAAAAGTAAAATAATTATATGTTGGTAAAGGTTAACTATATGCTCGATAACGCAAAAGCACGTGCCGTAATTATCGGAGTGGCTGTGAGCATTGTTGTTCCGGTTATTGCCTGGATGATGGATATAATTGTGGCTGGCCAAATACTCAGCCTTGCTAATCTTTTGCAAATACATTTAAATCATCCTAGCCTTTTTCTTATCGATATTATACCAATTGCGGTTGGGGTAATTATCTATATATCAATTAGTATAAGAGAAAAAGAAAAAAGCTTCTTCGAAGAAAAAATACTTCAACGCGATGAACGAATAAATAAAAACGCATCGTTTGCAAAACGCATTGGCGAAGGCGATTATACAAGTCCTTTCGATTCGTCGGCTGGAGACGATGCACTGGGCGAATCGTTGCTTTTAATGCGCGACAACCTAATTTTAAATACCCATAAGGAAGCCGAACAAAGCTGGATAGCTGCTGGAAAGGAACAAATATCGAATGTTCTTCGTATTCATAATAAAATTGATGTTCTTGCCTACGAAACATTGGTTTCGCTTACCAAATACATTAATGCAGTGCAAGGTGCTTTCTATTTGTTCGACGAAAACAAACAAGTGCTTACCAATATTTCAACTTATGCATTTAACCGCAAAAAATATATTAATCAGGAGTTTAAGGTAGGGCAGGGGCTTATTGGCGAGTGCGCTTACGAAATGGATTTGGTTTATCGAACCGAAATTCCCGACGATTATGTTACAATTACCTCTGGTATTTTGGGCGATAAACGTCCTAAATCGATACTTATAGTTCCGCTAGTTTCCGACGAAAAGCTTCAAGGTGTAATAGAATTTGCATTTTTACTCGACGAGCTACCAGCACTTACTCGTCACTTTATGAAAGAGTTGGGCGAAATTATTGCCCGTACAGTATTTAACCTTAGCGTAAACGAAAAAACGGAAACACTGCTCGAAGAATCGCGGCAAATGACAGGCGAACTTCAGGAAAACGAAGAGCAACTTAGGCAAAGCGCCGAAGAAATGCGTGCTACACAGGAAGAACTTCAGCGCTCAAACGAAAAACTCGAAGGACAAATTACCGAAGTGGAAAATGCACAAAAACGGCTTCACTCACTTCTCGAAAATGCTTCGGAAATTATTTTTATTTATGATGAAAGTCTTAATCTGGCATATATAAGTCCTTCAGTATCAAGCATACTTGGATTTACGCCCGATGAAATGATGAAAGGAAAGGATTTCGACCGCCTTACACGTAAAGGCGAAGCCGAACTCCGATCCATGTTTAATCGATTGCTCGAAAATCCTACTGAACCTATTACAATTCAGTACACTTATATGAAAAAGGATGGGCAAAAAATATTTCTCGAAACAACAGGAAGGAATCTATTGTCCGATCAGGCATTGCATGGCATAATACTAAATTCGCAGGATATAACCGAACGTAAGCGCGCCGAAAAAGAAGAGCGGATGAAAAGCAAGATGCAAGCCCTCTCCGAAAACTCGCTCGATTTAATTATTCGGTTAAACATGCATGGTATGTTCTTCTACGCCAACCCAGTAGTGGAAGATTATATTGGCATGAAAAGCACTGAAATTATGAATAAAACAATTCAGGATACTCAGATGCCCGAAAGTTTGCTAAACTACTTTCAAACAACACTCGTTGAGGTAAAAGCCTCGCCACAAAAGCGTAACAACCAAATTTCGATTGCCGTTCAACTAGGCGAAAAGGAAGTGCAACGCATAATGAGCCTCGATGCTATTCCAGAATTTAATGAAAACGAATTGGAAACGATATTGTTTGTAGGGCACGATATAACTGAGGCTAAACGTATTGAATTAGAAATTGCCGACAAAAATCGTAAAATTGAAGACAGTATAAACTATGCCGAAAGAATTCAGTCGGCCATACTTCCCGACAACGACTTTATACGCGAATATCTGCCAAAATCGTTCATATTTTATAAGCCTCGCGATGTTGTTAGCGGCGATTTTCCTTGGTTCTTTAAGCGCGACGATACTCTTTATATTGCTGTAGTAGATTGTACAGGGCATGGTGTGCCAGGAGCTCTTCTTTCGTTCGTAGGCTATTTTATACTTAATAATGTGGTGGATCACGATCGCGATTATTCCGCAGCCGAAGTATGCGATTTGCTGCATAATGGTGTGCGACATACACTTAAACAAAATCGCGAAGATTCGCAGGGTAGAGATGGCATGGATATTGCCTTGGTAAAGTATAACCCGAAGAAAAACGAAATGCAATATGCAGGAGCCCACCGCCCTCTTTATTTTCTTCGCAATGGCGAACTAATTGAATATAAGGGCGATAGAAAAGCTATTGGCGGAATACCTTTAGGCAGCAAGCCCGAAAAGAACTTTACTAACTACGTTATTCCTCTCGAAACTGGCGATAAAGCATTCTTTTTTTCCGATGGATTAACCGATCAGCTTGGCGGTCCCGAATTTAAGAAATTTTCGCCAGGACGAGTACGCGAAATGATATCGCAAAATTCGAATAACACAATGGAAGAATATAATCAATTGTTCGACAAGGAGTTCTTTATATGGAAAGGCAAAGAAAAGCAAATTGACGATGTTTTATTAATAGGAATTGAATTCTAATTTACTCAATCAAACTAAAATGTAACTGGTATGGGCACAAATGAAAAGAGAGATGTAAGGGGATTTTTGGAATTTGTTTACGAGTTCTATAAATCGATGAAAGAACACGAAATTACGCTTGTTTACGAAGGCGAAATTACTCACCAAATTACCAAGGCATTCACCTCCCTCACCGAGTCGAATATGGCGAAAGAGGAGGAATCGAATATGGTACAAAAAAAGGTGTTTCACGTAATGGTGGAATGTTTGCAAAACATTAGTAAGCACGCCGACGATTATGGCGCCAACGATTATTTATTCTCGGGCCGTGGTATTTTTATGGTGTCGAAAGGGAAGGACGAATATTCCGTAACAACTGGTAATGCAATTGAGCATACCCGCATGCCCGAGTTGAAACGTATGCTCGAACAGGTAAATAGCCTCGATAAAGACGAACTTACCGAGCTATACAAGAAACAAATTAAAGAAGGAAGATTATCAGATAAAGGTGGTGCAGGTCTTGGTTTTATTGACATTAAGCGCAAAACAGGCCGTAATCTCGAATATCACTTTCTGCCAATTAACGATAACTCATCGTTCTTCTTATTAACATCTACTATTTCACGAAATGCTTAAATAAAATATTGAAACTATGGAAGTTTTCAAAATTATGGGTACTGACGATACCCCAGCAGTTACACTCGATGCCGCAAACAACATATTCGAAATCTCAGGTCGTTCGCTACCTGAAGATGTAAATGCTTTTTACAAGCCAATAATAAGTTGGATCGATAAGTACAATATGGCGCCAAACGCAAAAACTATCTTTAACTTCAAGCTTGTATATTTTAATACAGCTTCGTCGAAGATGTTGCTCGATGTACTCATGAAACTTGAAGATCTATTTAAAGCTGGTAAAGATATTACTGTTCGCTGGCAATATCCTGATGATGATGAGGATATGAAAGAGGCAGGCGAGGAATATGCCGATATTGTTGATGTTCCGTTCGAGCAAATTGCAATATCCTAATTCGAGTCTCTAGAAAAACAAATTTAATGCTCTATCTTATAATTGGGGCATTTATAATAATTAATTGCCATAACCGGCTATACATGGCTTTTCATCAGAATAGAAATTTATGAGTGAAGAGATTTTAAAAGCGTTGATGCAACTGTTTGCAATTATTGCTAAACAGGATGAGGGTGTGGAACTTAGCGAACGAGAGTACGTTAAAACGTTCCTTACCCTACAGTTGAATGACGAAGCTGTAAATGAATATCTGGCACTGTTCGATAGTTTTGCAGGTCTCGATAAAACCAGCGACGACAGCAACGAAGAGACTAGCAAAAAAAAGCTTACCTCGGTAAAGGATTCGGTTCGCATATTGGGCATCTGTAAAAAAATTAATAAAACCCTTACGCAGGAGCAGAAGGTAGTTGTATTGGTGCGCCTTTTTGAGTTGGTAAATGCCGATCGCAAGTTTACCGATCAACGAATGGCTATAATTAACACCGTTGCCGAAGTTTTTAATCTCGCTAAAGACGAGTTTAAGAGCATCGAAACATTTGTGGTTAAAAATCGCCCCGAAGCACTCGATCAGCCCGATGTGTTGGTAATTGCCGACAAACCCGTTGCTAACCAACACAGCAAATTTATTCAAACCGAAAAACTCGATGGAAACCTTTATATTCTGCGAGTTGCTAGTGTCGACTTGTATTTCCTTAAATATACCGGTCGCGAGGATTTAATGCTTAACGGACTCGGTATTTCTAATAGGCGAATATACTTGTATGCCAGTGGCAGTGCGGTAAAAATGCCCAAAGGAAAACCAGTTTATTACAGCGATGTGGTTGCTCACTTTCTGGCCGATATTACCTCTAACCGAATTTCGTTCGAAGTTACTAACCTCGAATTCCGCTTCCCCAATGGAAATGTAGGCTTACGAAATATTAGCTTTTCCGAGGGACAAGGCAAATTAATTGGAATAATGGGCGCTAGTGGAGCAGGCAAAACAACCTTGCTAAACGTATTATGTGGCTCGGAATTGCCATACAAGGGCGAAGTAATTATTAATGGTCATAATCTTCATAAAGAGAAGTATAACCTCGAAGGCGTTATTGGGCTTATTCCACAGGACGACCTACTTATTGAAGAACTAACCGTTTATGAAAACTTATATTATAACGCAAAACTGTGTTTTAAAGACCAAACCGAAGAGGAAATAAACGACCGTGTAATCCGCACACTTTCTAGCCTTGGATTGTTGGAACGTAAGGATTTAAAAGTTGGTTCGCCACTTAACAAAACCATAAGCGGAGGCCAGCGGAAACGCTTAAATATAGCGCTCGAATTAATACGCGAACCATCTATTTTGTTTGTAGATGAGCCTACCTCAGGGCTTTCATCGCGCGACTCGGAAAACGTAATGGATTTACTTCGAGAACTTGCGCTTAAAGGAAAGCTTATTTTTGTAGTTATTCATCAACCATCGTCGGAAATATACAAGATGTTCGATAAGATGATTATCCTCGACACTGGTGGTTATCTGATATATTACGGAAATCCAGTTGAGGCAGTAATGTATTTTAAACGCATTGATGCTCAAATTAATAGCGATGTGGGCGAGTGCCCAGTTTGTGGAAACGTTAATCCCGAATTAATTTTTAATATAATTGAAGCTAAGGTAGTTGACGAGTTTGGGCGATATACCGACAAGCGTAAAATTACTCCTACAAAATGGGAAGGTGTTTATGCCGACAACTTTCACCCCGAAAAAATGATGTCGGTGATGGAGGATCCCCCAAAATCGTTAAATATCCCAAACTGGCTAAACCAGATAAAAATATACACCATACGCGATTTTGTTTCGAAAGTAAGTAACACGCAATATATAGCTCTAAATCTGCTCGATGCGCCTTTACTAGGCTTTATTTTGGCCTATGTTATAAGGTATATCTCCGATCCGGGTTCCGATGTTTATATTTTCCGTGAAAACGAAAATATTCCTATTTATATTTTCATGAGCCTTATAGTGGCTCTGTTTCTGGGGCTTATAGTTAGTGCCGAAGAAATATTTCGCGATCGAAAAATTCTAAAGCGCGAAGGTTTTCTTAACCTCAGTCGATCGAGTTATCTGCTTTCGAAAATCTTTATCTTATTCGTAATAAGCGCAATACAAAGTTTTACATTTGTGTTTATAGCAAATTCCATTCTGGGTATTAAGGATATGTATTTTACATATTGGTTTGCACTATTCACAACAGCTGCCTTCGCTAACATGCTGGGCTTAAACGTTTCAGCTTCGTTTAATTCGGCTGTAACCATCTACATACTTATTCCTTTGTTAATGATTCCGATGATGATTCTTAGCGGAGCAATGTTTAGTTTCGATAAACTGAACAGGAACGTAGGAAGTGTGGATAAAGTGCCGCTATTAGCTGAAGTAATGGTAACTCGTTGGGCTTACGAAGCTTTGGTTGTGCATCAATATAAGGACAATAAGTTTGAAAAAGCGTTCTACGAAATTGAAAAGCGCGAAAGCAATGCAGATTTTAAGCAAGTTCACCTAATACCAGAGCTACAAAAGCGTTTGGACGATTGCAATGCCGAATTTTCGGTATCAGGAAAAATTACAAAAACCAAAGTTCAACTCGATGTGCTTAGGAACGAAATAGGTAAAGAATTGACAGTTAATACTGATTTACCATTCCAAAACGCCGATGGAATTATTGCCGAAAAGTATAATGCAAAGATGGCTAAAGCGTTACAGTCTTTTATTGATAAAATGAAAGATTCGTACACCAAAAAGTTTATGCAAGCCAATAAGGAAAAGGAAGATAAAATTGGTAACGAGCTTAAGAAAGATCCAGAAAGGTACCGACAGTACAAAAATGCATATCACAACGAAAACCTGTCGGATTTGGTTAAAAAGGTACTCGAAAAAAACAAAATCCTCGAATACAATGGCCAACTAGTTCAACAAGTTGATCCTATATACATGGATCCAACCATAAGTAATGAATTAAGCGTGCGCTCTCATTTTTTTGCGCCACGTAAACCGTTGTTAGGCAATTATTACGACACCTATTGGTACAACATGGTTGTAATATGGCTTTTCACCATAATTTTGTACCTAGCACTTTACTTCGAATGGTTTTTAAAATTCATGAATTTGTTCGGAAAACTAAAACTTACAAGAGAAAGTTCAAAATAATTATTAAATTTGTATTAATAGCAATAAAGTAAACAATAATTTAATTATCCTGCTATGATTAAGCAACTAGTTTATTTATTTATATGTAGCGTATTGGTGTTATCTTCCTGTAAAACAGGTGGATCAAAAAGTGGTGGAGAATTTGGCGAAAGCGACAGTTTAGCCAATGATGGAGCTTTACCGATTTCGAAGGGCGCTATGGAAGATTTAGTTCAAAACATATCGTCGCCAATAGAAATGGCGGCTTTAATTAAGAGCCTTGGTGTACCTTTTTCACAGAAATATTTGGCACCAACTGATAATCTCGATAACTATAACACCAGCAATGCAAAAGCTGTAAATTTGGGCGTTTTTGGAGCCGATTTAGGTTATCTTAATATGTACAGCAAAACATCGTCGGTGCTGTCGTATATTTCGGCAATAAAAACATTGTCCGATGGAATAAATGTTGGTCAGTTTTTTGATTTTACTACGTTAAAGCGGCTTGCAACCAATAACGAAAATATCGATTCGTTAATGTACATCTCCATACATAGTTTTAATGTAATGGACGAGTATTTACGTAAAAACAATAGGAGTAACCTTAGCGCCCTAATGGTTGCAGGTGTTTATATCGAGGGGCTTTACCTAATGACACAGGTGGCTAAAGAAAAACCCAATAGAAAATTGGCCGAAAGTATTGGCGACCAGAAAACAATTTTCGAACAGATGCTGCTGATATTGAAAAACTATTCGAAAGACCCGTATTTCGCCGAGTTGATAAAAAATATGGAATTACTTAAAAAAGAGTTTTCGGAAATTACAATAACAATTGAAGTTGGTGAACCTAAATCGGTTGAAAAAAATGGAATGCTTACTATTATTCAAACCTCTAAAAGCACCGTTCATATTACCGACGAACAATTAAAAAGAATTATACAGCAAACCGAAATATTACGTAACAGTCTTATTAAGTAACTATTAGTGGTTTTACATTTCGTTATTTACTTTAAGTTTAGTAGTTTATTATATCTTTACAAAATAAAAATTGCACAAAATGAAGCATATAACATATATTCTGGCGATAGTATTCCTGTCAATGGGTTATATTGCAAATGCGCAAACGGAAGCGCAAAAAGTTGATATTTGTTCTGGTACAGCTGGTCTCGATGCTACATATCAGAAGGACTTTGTTGTTGAGCTAAATGCAGCACAGGGTAACGAAAAAGCCCCTACGGCCAAATATTCCCTTATCCTGCAAAAGGATACCAAGTATCGTTTAACCATCTGTACCGACGACGATTCTCCAGGAAAAGGATATGTTCAACTTTTAGATACCAATACGCTATTAGGCAGCTCATATAATCCGCAAACAGGTAAGGAGTATAAAGGGTTCGATTTCGATTGTCAGAAAACAGGGGTGTATCATATTTTTGCTCAGTTTCAGGAAGGTAAAGCAGGCAAATCAATTGTAATTCTTTCGTTTATAAAAAAGCTCTAGGCTCAAAATATAGACTTGAAAATATAGTTTATTAGAAAGGTTGACTCAGAAAGTCAGCCTTTTTTGTTTAAGTAATATGTATTAAATAATCTCCTACTGCGTTGTTGATAAAATTTTAAAGCCTCACATACTTCAGTATGCTGCGTTTTAAAATTTTATCACGCCTTGTAGGAACTTATTTTCTACACATTACTAATTTGTAATCAGAAATTTATGTTCAAATATAAATTTATATTTGAAAAATCAGTGTATTTATCCAGAAAGGCATCATTTTTGCTAAGCATTTCTGCTTGCTGCGATGCTATAAATTGAATATGAAAAAACACTTGTTTTTTTCATAAATAATTTAGCTACAAGGTATTGTGAGACTAAAAGAGAATGCAGAATAACCATAATACATTGATTTTGAAACGATATCGCATAGTATTTATATTGCTGTGTGTTGTAATTATTCTTTGCTTTATGGTTTTTACCATTACCTGCAGCTCTCAACCCTCTAAATCAGACGATTTAAGTAAAGTTGAATATTCGCCTGAAACACCAACCTTATTTACCGATAATTTGCCTAAAGATCAAGATACATATCCTATACCATTACAGTTAACTCCTTATGAAACATCAGTTTCCGACAGTAACATACAGATAGACGACGAAATAAAAATAGACCCTAGGTTTTTAAAGGATTTTGTAATCCGTCCGATTGAAATACTTGCAAAACCTAAAGAAGAGGAAAATACTTCTCCCAACAAGCTATTTGTTAAAGTTGAGGAAATGCCATTATTTAATGGAGGAAATGCTAATTCGTTCAGGGATTGGATTCAGAAGAATATAAAATACCCTGAGATAGCTAGCGAAAATGGAATTAGCGGTAACGTGCTTATTTCGTTTACTATAAATACAATAGGCGAAGTGTGCGAGGTAAAAGTGCTTCGTGGTGTAGATCCAACGCTTGATAAAGAGGCTGTTAGAGTAATTTCTTCTTCGCCACGGTGGACACCAGGAAAGCAAGGCGGGCGTATTGTAAAAGTACAATTTAACTTCCCTGTTAGATTTGTTTTACAAAATTGACTATTTTCGAAACTTTAAGTTTCAATAATTTGTTGAGCAATCTAACAATTCTATATGTCAAATCTACATTCAACAGAAGTAGTACCAGAAAAAGCTATATTGATAGGAGTAATAAACCAGCAACAAGGTGAACGTCAGGTAAATGACTATCTGTTAGAGCTAGCATTTTTAACCGAAACTGCGGGTGCGGTTCCAGTTAAAACATTTATTCAAAGGCTCGATTCTTCACATCCGCGTACATTTGTTGGAACTGGTAAACTAACTGAAATTCAATTATATATTAAAGAAAACAAAATTGATTTGGTTATTTTCGACGACGAACTAACAGCCACTCAACTTCGTAACCTCGAAAAGGCTCTTGAAGCGAAAATTATCGACCGAACAAATCTTATTCTTGACATCTTCGCAAAGCGAGCTAAAACGTCATACGCCAAAACTCAAGTCGAACTTGCTCAATATCAATATTTACTTCCTCGATTAACCCGCATGTGGACACATCTCGAACGTCAGCAAGGGGGTATTGGGATGCGGGGTCCGGGCGAATCGGAACTTGAAACCGACCGAAGGATTATTCGCGATAAAATCGACGACTTGAAAGAAGACCTCAAACGTATTGACAGACAGATGTCAACGCAACGAAAAGGGCGCGGAAACATTGTTAGGGTTGCATTGGTTGGTTATACCAATGTTGGTAAATCGACCATAATGAACATGTTAAGTAAATCGGACGTTTTTGCCGAAAACAAGTTGTTTGCAACGCTCGACACTACTGTACGAAAGGTTGTAATAGGTAATCTTCCGTTTTTACTATCCGATACGGTTGGGTTTATTCGCAAATTGCCACATCAGTTGGTGGAATCGTTTAAATCGACATTAGACGAGGTTAGGGAAGCTGATATTCTTTTGCATATAGCCGACATCTCGCACCCCGATTTTGAAGATCAAATTGCGGTTGTTAATCAAACACTTGCTGACTTAAAGGCGACAAATAAAAAAATTATTTTGGTTTTTAACAAGGTTGATGCCTATACATACACCGCCAAGGACGATGACGACCTTACTCCAATAACTAAAGAAAATTTATCGTTAGACGACTTGAAACAATTGTGGACGAACAAACTTGACAACCAGTCGTTATTTATTTCGGCAATAGAAAAAACAAATATCGAAGAGCTACGAAATACACTTTACGAGGAGGCTAAAAAGATTCATATTCAGCGTTATCCCGGCGAGGTGTTTTTGTATTAGTTCATTACAAAATATTTATTTGGTTTATTCCTTTATTCTCTATATATTTATATAAGCTTATTAGGATGGTTTATACGAACGTCCTGTTTGTGAAAGCATAAGTTAATTAAGGAATGTGTCGAAAATAAGTTCCTACAAGGCATGATAAAATTTTAAACCGCAGCTTACTTAAGTATGTGAGGATTTAAAATTTCTCAACAACGCAGTAGGAGCTTATTTAATACATATTACTAAGTAAAATCTTAAATTTATCTTTATGATGGACAAGCAACCCGCTCTCACAATTTTTATTATCGAAGATGCTGAGTTTTATAGTACGCTAATTGTTAATTATTTAAAATCTAAAGGGTACGGCAGTATTTATTCATTTTTAACAGGACAGGAGTGTCTTTTGAAATTGGAAGAAATGCGCCCTGATATTGTAATTATGGATTATGAATTGCCTGGAATGAATGGTTTAGATGCCATGAGGGCAATAAAGGCTCGTCATCCATTATGCGAAGTTATTTTTCTATCGGGTCAAACCGACTTGAAAGTTGCCTTACGAATATTACGCGAAGGTGCTTACGATTATATTATGAAGGATACGCATGCCAAGGAAAACCTATTGTTTAAGGTCGAAAAAATTGCAAACCTTGTTAAGGAAGCAAAAGAGAAACGCGTTTTACGAATCGGAACTTGGATTGTATTTGGAGTCTTGTTCTTAACTTGGCTTATTTTGTATTTAATACCTAAATTCTTATAAAAGAACTAATTAGTAAAATAAAAGGTAAAGTATTGAAATAACCCTAACATAGGTTGCTCAACTCTTTACCTTTTTTGTTTTTATAGCATTTTGTTTTTAATCATATATTCGGCAATTTGAACGGCATTTAACGCTGCGCCTTTCTTTATCTGATCGCCAACGCACCAGAATGTCATACCTTTCGGATTGGCAATATCCTTACGCAAACGACCAACAAACACAGGGTCTTGATCGGCAACAAACAATGGCATTGGATATTTGCTAGTCTTTGGATCGTCCTCAACTACCAAACCATCAGCTTTTTGCATTGCTGCGCGCACAGCTTCAACCGAAAGTTCCTTTTCAGTTTCGGCCCAAATTACCTCCGAATGTGCACGATATACCGGAACCCGCACTGTTGTAGCGCTTACCATCATATCGGAATGCATAATTTTACGTGTTTCGTAATGCATTTTCATTTCCTCCTTAGTGTAATCGTTGTCGGTAAAAACATCAATTTGCGGAATGAGATTAAATGCTAGCTGATATTTAAACTTATCAACTTTAACAGGGTCGTTACCAATTACTTGCTTAATCTGATCTTCGAGTTCCTGCATTGCTGCAGCACCTGCTCCACTAGCTGCCTGATAAGTAGCTGCATGAATGCGAGTTATAGGCGAAAGATCGTGCATCGGTTTCAATGCAACCACCATAATTATTGTTGAACAGTTGGGGTTTGCAATTATATTACGAGGACGATTTTTGCAATCGAGTGGGTTAACTTCCGGAACAATCAACGGAACATCGGCGTCCATGCGGAAAGCGCTCGAATTATCAATCATTACAGCACCGTATTTTGTAATGTCGGTAGCAAATTCCTTCGATATACTAGCTCCGGCCGATGTTAAAGCAATGTCGATACCTTTAAAATCATCGTTATGTTTAAGTTCTTTAACCGTAATGGTTTTACCTTTAAAATTATAGGTGGTTCCTGCACTTCGCGACGATCCAAACAGAACCAGTTCATCGGCGGGAAAATTTCTTTCTGCTAGTACCTTCAGGAATTCCTGCCCTACAGCCCCGCTAGTTCCTACTACTGCAATTTTCATGACTTTATAGTTTATGTTAATTTGTAAAATGCAAAATTAGTACATTTACTATAAAATCTGTTTAATAACATCATTTTTTTGTTTTCATTTTCTAAATTAGAAACAATTTAGTTAATTTAACAAAATATATGTAAAACACAGATTGATCGACTTATTAGTTACCTTTTATATATTGTATTGTATTTATATAAGTTATTATAGTATTGATTATTAGCTAACATCTGGAACATGGCTACACGTTTATTATTCTCCTGCCTGCTTTTTTTATCTTTAGAAGTTACTGCCCAATGGAATGATAATTTCGGCGATAGCGATTTTAAAGCAAACCCCGTATGGACTGGCGATACATCGAAGTTTATTGTTAACGATGCGTTTGAATTGCAGTTAAACGATACAATTGCTGGCATGTCGTATTTATCTGTTCCTTCGAGTGTTGAAACAAAGGCCTCGTGGAAGTTTTTGGTAAAGATGGGGTTTAACCCTTCTGCCGATAATTATGCGAAGGTTTACCTTATGTCGGATAAAGCGGATTTATCGGGTTCGCTTAGTGGCTATTTTTTGCGCATTGGATATACTAACGACGAACTTTGCTTGTATAGGCAGGATGGTACTAAAGAAACTCTTATTGCAAACGGTAGAGATAAGGTTTTTAATACAGCTACTGTAAACGCGAGCATTATGGTAACGCGCTCTGAACAAGGAGAATGGAATTTATTTTGCGATACTTTGGGAGGCCTAAATTATAGTCTTTCGGCTACGTGTACCGACAATACTATTTTGAAATCGGAATATTTTGGAGTTCGCTGCATTTATAGTGTTACTCGAGCGAAAAAAATATTCTTCGACGATTTTGATATTACAGGTGAGGTGTTTACCGATGGCGTAAAACCAACTATAGATTCTATTGAGATAATCGACGAAAAACATGCTGCCATTTCATTTTCCGAACCAATCGATTCAACTGCTGCAGTATTAACGGGTAACTATTTAATTAACAGTAACACAGTTACAAAAGTTGTATATAATAACACTTCAAAGACCGATATTGAACTGACATTTTTAAATAAGTTTGCTTGTGAACAATATAATGAATTAAATATCAGTAACATAACCGATTTGTTTGGACTTAAAATGAGAGACACAACTCTTATCTTTCGGTACTGCACACCCCAAACCAACGACATTGTATTTAACGAAATTATGGTAAAGCCCATTACCGTGAGAGGCTTGCCCAATGCTGAGTATATCGAGATTTATAACCGAACTAAAAACACATTCGATATTACTGGTTATAAGCTAATTATAGGTGCTTACAGCTATACATTTCCAGAAGTGAAATTTTCGGGGGAAAGTTATCTCTTACTATCTTCGAAGACTAATCAACCTGTACTTGCTCAATTCGGAACTACGCTGGGGCTATATACTTCGTCATCAGCACTCACCAACACGCTTGGCAAACTTCAGCTCAAAAATAAATCTGGCGCACTTATCACTCAACTTAATTACAGCGATGCTTGGTACAACAACGATTTTAAAGCTCAAGAAGGCGGATGGTCGCTTGAGCAAATCGACCCTTGGAATCCGTGCGGAGGTATTATTAATTGGAGCGCTTCAAACGCAAACAAAGGAGGAACTCCTGGCTCTGTAAACAGCATCGCGTCTAGTAATCCCGATTTAACGGCACCCGAAATTATTCACATAAACGTAATTTCGGCCAATCAAATTGATGTGTATTTCTCCGAACCGCTTGATAGTGTTGTTGCTACAAATAAAAATACCTATCAAGCCTTCCCAACAATTGGGCATCCTACCAAAGCAGTTATAGTCGATCAGTTTTCCTCAACGGTGCGCTTAACTTTTGGCGTTCCTTTGGTTAAAGATAAAACCTATTCGTTGAAGGTTTTGAAGAATGTAACTGATTGTGTTGGCAATACGATGTCGCAGGAAGCTACTCTTGCTTTCGCATATTCGTCGTTGCCCGATAGCGCCGATATTGTTATTAACGAAGTGTTATTCAATGCTAAAACTGGAGGCGCCGATTACATTGAGCTGTACAACCGATCGGCTAAAATTATCAACTTCCGTAATTTACTTGTTGGTTTAAAGGAAAATGGGCTGAATGTTGGACTTTGTCGAGTAAACGATAACGGAGGAATGTTCTATCCAAGTTCGTTTTTATTAATTTCGACTGATATTGAAAAGGTTAAGCCGTTTTATTCTGTGCACGACGAAAAGAGTTTGCTTACTGTGAAGGACTTACCTACGCTTAACGACAAGGCGGCAACCATTGTTTTGCTTAACGACACTTTCGGAATGGTGGATGAATTTTCGTATTCCGATGCAATGCATGTGGCTACGTTAAAAAATACCGAGGGCATAGCGCTTGAACGCGTAAATCCCTCGAAAATAACCTCTTTTCCTGGCAACTGGCATTCGGCGGCCGAAACAGCGGGCTATGGAACGCCCGGCTACGTAAATTCACAATATGTTGCCGATTCAATAATTACCTCGGAAATAAGCATTACCGATGAACTATTTAGTCCCAATAACGACGGCTCTAAGGATATTCTTTCAATCTCATACAAATTTACCAAAACCGATTGCAGGGTTCACGTCCGTATTTTTGATGTTTCGGGACGAATTGTTAAGACGTTGCTAAACAATCAGTTACTTGGTGCTGAGGGCTCGTTTAGCTGGGACGGAACTAACGATGCTGGCGATATGTGTACCGTTGGCTTGTACATAATTTATGTAAGAGCTGTGTTTGGCGACGGAAGCGTGAGCGAATACAAAAAATCGTGCGTTTTGGTTACAACGAGGTAACGAGTTTTTTAATTAGCTGTGTCATTGAAGGTTCGGCTTTTTCGGCTACGGCTACAATTTCGGCAAGCGAAACCTTATGAATTTTGCCAGGAACGCCCAAATCGGTTATTATTGAAATAGCAAAAGTTGGAATATCCATTTGCCGCGCCACTATTACCTCTGGAACGGTTGACATTCCTACAGTGTCGGCTCCAATAATTCTCAGATAGCGATATTCGGCAGGCGTTTCGAGCGATGGTCCAGTAACAGCTGCATACGAACCCACTTGAACCTTAATACCCAACTGTTTTGCAATGCTTTTAGCTTTTTCAATCATCGCAATATCGTATGGCTCACTCATATCGGGAAATCGTGGTCCTAATTCGGAATAGTTCTTTCCTATTAAAGGGTTGGATAACAGACTTATATGATCGTTCAAAATCATTAAATCGCCAATTTCGTAATCGGGGTTCAATCCTCCGCTAGCGTTCGACAGAAAAAGAGCTTTTATGCCCAGCATTTTCATTACCCTAACCGGAAACGTAACTTGCTCCATTGTATAGCCTTCGTAGAAATGGAAGCGGCCTTGCATTGCCACTACTTTTTTTCCGCCAAGTAATCCAAAAATTAATTTCCCGTGATGGCTTTCAACAGTAGAAACCGGAAAGTTTGGAATATCCTGATATTCAATTACAATTTCGGCTTCTATTTCGGTAGCCAAACCACCAAGGCCTGTGCCAAGTATAATGCCAAAATCGGGTAAAAAGCTGGTTTTACTTTTTATATAAGATACTGTTTCTGCTATTGTTTTTAACATATTGTTGAATTTGATGGTTAAATTGTTCTTCTTCGTTCGATAAGAATGCCATTTTTATTGGCATATAGTACCATGCCTCAGGTAAAATATCGGTATCGGCACTATATGGCAAAAGCCGTGCAGCATCTTTTTCGGTGGTTATAATCACTTTTTCATCGGTATCAATAGAACTGTACCGAGCCAAAATAGTTGATATGTCGTCTTTTGTAAATAAGTGATGATCGGGATATTGCATCGAAACCACTTCTTTATAACTATCTGATAATTCAGCCTTTAAAAGTGACGGCTCGGCGATACCAGTTACCAATAGTACGGTTGTATTTTTTTTAATGGTATTTAACCTGTTAGTTAATAGCGGATTACCGAATACAGGCGTTAACTCGCCATACGAAATAGAAGTAAAATAAACGGTTTGGTGTGGTTGTGCATTTATATTGTGCTGAAAAAGACGCTTTTCCATAGGCGTTATATTGCGCGGCGTTTTAGATACTACAATAATATCGGCACGCTTTTTTTCCGACGACTTTTCGCGTAAGCGACCATAAGGCATTAGCCAGTCGTTGTTTAGCGGTCGGGTATAATCTATTAAAAGAATATTAATACCAGGCGTTACCCATCTATGTTGATAAGCATCATCGAGCAGCACTATGTCCAAATCTGGTATATTTTCTAGGAGTTTATGAATACCATTTACCCGTTTATTGTCAACGGCAACTATTAATTCGGGGAATTTACGCTTTATTTGCAATGGTTCATCGCCAATCATTTCGGAAGTAGATTGTTCGGTTGCTACGGTAAAATCGTGAGTTTTTCTTTTATATCCGCGACTCAAAAATGCTATTTTATAATCGTCCTTTAAAAGCCTTATTAATACCTCGGTATGAGGTGTTTTGCCTGTTCCGCCTACTGTAATATTTCCTACCGATATAACTGGTATTTGAAATTCCTCCGACTTAAAAACCTTAAAGTCGAAAAGTTTATTCCTGAAAAAAACTACAAAGCCATATATTAGGGCAACTGGGAAAAGCAATATTTTAATCGCTGATTTCATTTGTGTGTTTTCAATTTAAAAAATAACCAATTTTGAAGGCTAAATATTTGAATATTAATAAGTTTAGTGCAAAACTTAAACAAACCGTGAGTTTAAGCGAATAGATGATAATTGGTTTTTTCAGACTTTTTGCATAAGCCTAAAAACCTTTAGTCTAAACCGCTAATCACCTACCTAATAAATATTTATCTCGCCAGGCATACGGGCAAGAATTCCCTGCCGACTTAAGGTGTTTTTAAGATTGTAGTAAATAGCCTTTTCGCTGCCTAGTTCGGAACTTATTACCGAGGCTTTTATTTTTGCCGAAAAATCGTTCATTAGTAATGTTAGAGGGTCGTCCAGCTTAGGAAGATCTACAACGCGATAATCCTTCAAATGTGCTTTTGCGGCAGCAATTTCTATGGCTTTATCGAGTCCGCCAATTATGTCAACCAACCCTATTCGCTTGGCATCGGTGGCACTCCAAACCCTTCCTTGTCCAATAGAATCGACAGCTGTTTTGGTTAGCTTTCTACCATCGGCAACACGGCTTATAAATACGTCGTAAATATTCTCAACTTCTTGTTGTATAACCTCGCGTTCTTCGGGCAATAGTGGTCGGTATATCGATCCTATATCGGAATGAGTGTTTGTTTTGGCAACATCGGTGGTAATGCCCAGCTTTTTATTCAGAAAGTTTTTAGTGTTCAGCAGCACTCCAAAAACACCTATAGAACCAGTAATTGTGGTGGCATCGGCAACAATTGTGTCGGCAGCAGCGGCAATATAATATCCGCCCGAAGCGGCCACCGAGCCCATCGAAACTATTAGCGGTTTTGCTTTAGCTGCCAGACTTAGCTCGCGCCAAATAATATCGGAGGCTAGAGCACTTCCACCAGGCGAATTAATGCGAAGCACAATAGCTTTAATACTCGAATCCTGCCTAGCATCGCGAATGGCTTTCGAAAGCCCTTCGGAACCTATGGTTTCGTTATCGCCCAGCCCCATGCCAATTTCGCCACTAGCATAAACTAGAGCTATTTTATTTTTGCTGTATCCGCTTTTCGATTTAGGAACTTTATGGTACTTACTTAGAGTAACAAATTCGAGCTTTTTCTCCGATTCTGCTCCCGAAAGTTTGGTAAGTAGGGCTAATACCTCATCTTTAAAGCGCACGCCATCAATAAGTTTATGTTCATAAGCTAGCTGGGCATTACGTATTACAAGCCCATCGGCTAGGCGGTTTAATTCGGTTTTGTCAACTTTACGTTTTTCGGAAACTCCATCGAGAATATGATTCCAAAAGTTTGACAATAAAGTAGTTAATTGTTCGCGATTAGCATCACTCATTTTATCGTTAGTTAAAGGCTCTATGGCACTTTTATACTTTCCGTGGCGAATAATTTGCGGTTCCATATCGAGCTTTTCGAGTGCACCCTTAAAAAATAGTTGCTCGGAACGCAAGCCTATAAACGCCAAAGCGCCTTGCGGATTTAGAAAAACGCTATCGGCCACCGAAGCCAGATAATACGAGCCGTGCGAATAGTAATCGGCATAGCTTATTATGAATTTCTTCGACGTTTTAAAGTCGATAAGTGCATTTCGAATTTCTTCGATAGCTCCAAAACCAGCAGGTATAATGCTCAAATCGAGATAAATACCTCGAATGTTGGCATCGGTTTTTGCATGGCGTATATTTTTTAAAATATCGGTTAGCCCAATGGTTATGTTTGGCTTGAAATTAGCAAAATCGAAATTTTCGAACGGATTTTCCGACGATCTATCGGGTATTTCCTTGTCGAACTGCAGTTGTAATATGGAATTCGACTTAAGAGATACCTCTTTTTTAGTACTCGAAACTATTGCCCCAACAACCGCTAACATTATGAAAAACATTATTAACGACGATAGCAAAACGCCTACAATTGATGCTAGTGTGAACTTTAGAAAACTTCTCATTTTATATGTTTTTTAGTAATTATTCGGGTTAATAGGTTGTAGGCTAGAGGCTGTAGGAACTTCGTTACAACCCATAAAACCGTGCTTTATACAAATTCAAAAAAATAATCTTAAACAGTTCTCATCGCAACCTAAAGCCTACAGCCTGAAAAGTTATGTTTATACTTTAGCTAAAGTAACCAATATTTCGAATCCTTTTACTTTGTGTTTGCTTTTGCAATGTTATAAATATTTGTTCAATTTGCACTAATAAATTATACGCTATAAATGGCAACAGTTTACCTTATATTGGGCAGTAATATGGGCAATAGGGCTGAATTACTGAATATTGCAAAAAATTGTTTGGGCGAACAGGCGGGAGTTATTACGCGTCAATCGGCTATATATGAGTCTGATCCTTGGGGATTTACACACGAAACAAAGTTTTTAAATCAAGTAATTACAACCGAAACGTCCTTGCCACCACAATTATTGCTCGAAACAATAAAAACCATCGAAAATAATTTGGGTCGAGTGAAAGGTAAGGAGCGCTATACGGCACGTACCATCGATATCGACATATTGTTTTTCGACCGTTTAATTCTTGCATCACCCGCGTTAAACATTCCTCACCCCGAAATGCAAAATCGAAGGTTTGTATTGTTACCATTGGCAGAGTTGGCGCCTAATTTTGTGCATCCTCTATTAGGCTTAACTATATGCCAAATGCTTGCTAATTGTGGAGATAAGGGAGGTGTAACGAGATTGTAAATAAACAGAATTATTTTTTTATATTATACCAAATTTGTTTATTTTTATTATGAAATAAATGAACCCTATTTTAATGTAATTAATTGATTTAAACCTATTTTATGAAAAAAATTATTCTTTCTTTAGTGGCACAAGCGCTGTGCGTTTTGGTTGTTCAATCGCAGGATTGCACTTACTATTTTCCTGTAAAACAGGGTACTAGTCTGGAAATGAAGACCTATGATGCCAAGGACAAGGTAACAGGCACCATTAAACAAGTTGTAATAGGCAAAACCGAAAACTCGGTAAAGTTTAACAGTGAATTTCTCGACAAAAGCGGAAAATCCGTTTCGAAGGGCGACTACGAAGTTAAATGCCAAAATGGTGAATTTGTGGTAGATATGGGTAGTTTTATTCGCAATATGGATATGAGTGGCTACAAAGACATGAACGTGAAGGTTGAAACCGACGACATGTCGATACCTGCAAACCCACAACCTGGGCAGCAACTTAAGAACGGCGAAGTGCGCATGAAGGTAAGCAACGAAGTAATGACACTTTTGAATATGACCATAAAAATTACAAACCGCAAAGTAGAAGGTTTTGAGGATATTACCACACCAGCTGGCACATTTAAGTGTTTAAAAATAACCTACGACATTGAAACGAAAATGATGTTTACTTCGCGTAGCAAGGTTACGGAGTGGATTTCGCAAAAAGTAGGGTTAGTAAAAAGCGAAGCTTATAGCGAAAAAAACAAACTGTTAAGTTATACGCTTTTAACTATGTTGAAGGAATAACCTTTTAATGCTGTTTAATTTTAATTGAAATAAGGTTATTATAAACATACGAAATAAAGAAAAACCAAAAGGGCATTGTAACATAAAACATTCGACGATAAGCACTTACTATAGTGCTTCCAGCAAGGTAAATTATTATAAATAAAAAAAGTATAATTAAAGCTTCAGGAAGTTTTTTATAGTAAACAATGCTAATAACAAGTGCTATAAAAATAAACACTACTACGAACATATTAGGAATTAAGGTATAATATGTTTGTATTGTTTGTTCTTTTGAATGAGGATATGAAAACAACAAGCGACCAACATTTGCCATCCAATTAGAAAAATATTTTTTCGGATTACTTTTAATATTTACTATTGCAGCCTCTTTATACGCTTGGTCTCTTTGTAATGGATTTAACGATAAAATGCTATCCATAAATACTTTATGATTAGGGTTTTGTTGCAAATAGTCACTGTCAAACCAATCACCTAATTCGTTTTCATGAGGCGTACTCATTGTATATAACGACATGTTGCCCGAATTTGTCCAATAAAAAAGCTTATTAGTTAAACTATAGGTGTACGTTAGCCATGGTAAGCAAAATATTAATGAAAATAAAAAAATGAATACCGACTTTTTTGCCGAAGAACGCAACGAAGGAATAAAAAATATTAGAATTGATGCCAGAATCATCAAAGCAATCACGTATCCAAAAATCACTTTTGTCATAGCAAGCAAGGCTATTGACAACGAAGTAAGAATGATATGTTTCCAGGAGGTGTTTTTTTGCTGATAGGTTTTTATCAATAAATAACCTATTAAGCTTATTAAGAACCAAGTAAGGCATTCTGGCACAATTAATAACAGCATTTCAAATATTGGAAAATATAGCCCAAGAAGTACTGTAAATACGAAGGCGCTTCTTTTTGATGAAAAAATACTGAAAGTTTTGTAACTTATTATTAATGAAAAGTATAGAAGTAATCCATTTAATATCCGCAATGCTAAAAGCGAAAATTTCAGAAACATGAACGGGGCTATTAAAAATGGATACCCTGGTCCATTCCAAACATCGAAATTTGGCGCAGGAGGCGAATAGAAGCCATTTATTAAATTATTTGCAAACCATAAATATCTATCTTCATCACCATCGCCAATGCCAATTCTACTGAAAAAAATGATAATTATTAGATAAAGAAATAAAAAAGGGAGCAACTTATAATATATATTCAACCTTGAATACCAAACGATTATATTTTTCATGCCAAATTAAATTGATAATTTTACTTTTCGGAAAAAATAACATATTTTCTGACCAGAAAATTTAGAGTAAAGCCAATACCTGTTGCATATATCTTTGCTATTGCGGCACCAACACCTAATGATATAAACCCTATTGTAGAAACCATATCGATTGCTCCAATAGCCGAAACTGTTACAAAGTAAATAGCATATTCGGACCAAGTGCGCCAATATGCGTTTTTCTTAAATAACAAATGTATGCAAAGCCAATAGTTTAGAATGGCAGCACAATAAAATGCACTTATAGCCGAAACACTATTTGGCAATTGAGTTGTCAGAGCCAAAAAAATTAATAGGTTAAATACTGCAGAAACACCTCCAATAAAAAGATACACAAGGAATTGTAATGCAATTTTTGACCTGTGAGCATTATACCTAATTATGCAATATAAAGCCCGCACGGCATCCTTCCATCCAATTTTTTTCCCTTCTTCGTAAGTTCGACCATAATACGAAATGCCAACTTCGTAAATCCTTATATTTGGAATTCGTGTAATTTTTGCTGTAACCTCTGGTTCGAAGCCAAAACGTTTTTCCTTTAAATTAATTGCTTGTATTTTCTTAGTTTCAAATAACTTATAACAAGTTTCCATGTCGGTTAAGTTTAAATTAGTAAACATATTCGACAGGGTTGTTAACATCTTATTTCCTATACTATGCCAGAAAAACAATATTCTATGTGGCCTACCACCCATAAAACGCGAACCATATACTACATCGGCAAAGCCATTAACCACGGGCTTAAGCAGGTCGTTGTATTCCTGTGGGTCGTATTCCAAATCGGCATCTTGAATAACTAGGTACTCGCCAGTAGCTTTGCTAATACCAGTATGCAACGCCGCGCCTTTTCCCATATTAACCTCATGCTTAAAATATTGGATATTTAACGATGGGTTTTTAGCTATGTAATTTTCAATTGCGCTTTCGGTATCATCGGTTGAGTAGTCGTTAACTATAATTACCTCTTTTTCAATATTGTTAATTAAATTAACCTCTTTCACTTTGTTCAAAATAAAGTGAATTGTTCGTCCTTCGTTATAGGCGGGAATAATAATTGATAATTTCGATAACATAGTTTAAATTATTTTATTTTAAGAATTAATTTATATATTAAATATTTTAACGAGCCTTACCTATAATAGTTGCATGCTACCTAATAATATTTTGAGTGCCTATAATGTTTTGCTTTGCAGTAATTTAAACTGCTGGTCGATATGTTTTTTTACTTACTAATCTAGTTTTCTTTTAGCAAAAACTTGAAATATAATAGATTTACAATACCGTATTTCCTTTTCAAGAGAAGTCTTCAAAAATACATTTTTTGTTAATAATTTATATTTAATTTCAATATATTTTAAACAATACTTAATCTAGATAAATCAGTTACCACTTAAAAGCAAAAGAGCCAGGGTGTTAGCCTAGCTCTTTAGTTAATTATGTTACTCGCTTTGTGGCGGTTGACGTTTGTGTATTTCGGGCTTTTCGTGCCTTTCGGAACGTTCTGGACGATCGGAACGCTCAGGTCTATCGGTACGTTCTGGTCGCTCAACATAACCCTCTGGTTTTGGTAATAACACCTTACGCGAAAGTTTCATTTTACCAGTTTTCTTATCAATATCGATAAGCTTAACTTCTAGTTCGTCGCCTTCTTTAATAATGCCATCGAGCGATTGTAGGTGTTTCCAATCTACTTCCGAAATATGAAGCAGACCATCTTTGCCAGGTAGAACTTCAATAAAAGCACCAAACTGAAGTATCGATTTTACTTTACCACGATAAATTTTACCAACTTCGGGCATTTCAACTATTGCGTTGATACGCGCCAAGGCTGCATCGATAGACGATTTGTTGTCGGCAAAAATATCGATAACTCCACGGCTGTCAATTTCTTCTAACACAATGGTTGCGCCAGTTACTGCTTGTATTTCCTGAATTATCTTGCCACCTGTGCCAATAACAGCACCAATGTATTCGCGTGGTATCGAAATTTGTACAATACGTGGCGAATGCGCCTTGTAATCGGTGCGAGGCTCGGCAATACATTCGGTAATTTTGCCAAGTATGTGTAAGCGACCGGCCTTAGCTTGTTCTAGCGCTTTAGTTAATATTTCGTACGAAAGACCGTCAACTTTTATATCCATCTGCGCGGCAGTTATACCCTTAGCTGTTCCGGTAACTTTAAAGTCCATGTCGCCAAGGTGATCTTCATCGCCAAGTATATCGGATAAAACGGCAAATTTTCCAGTTTTAGAATCGGAAATTAAGCCCATTGCAATACCCGAAACAGGAGCTTTAATATTTACGCCTGCATCCATTAGAGCAAGTGTTCCTGCGCATACGGTGGCCATCGACGACGAACCATTCGATTCCAATATGTCGGAAACAACGCGTATTGAATAAGGGTTAGCGGGAGCTTCGGGAATAATAGCTTTTAATGCCCGGAAAGCAAGGTTTCCGTGCCCTATTTCGCGACGGCTTAAGCCACGAGGTGCTTTTGCTTCGCCAGTAGAAAATGGAGGAAAATTATAATGTAAAACGAATTTTTCGATTCCTTTATACAATACTTCATCAACCTGTTTGGCATCGAGTTTTGTGCCTAAGGTAACCGATGTAAGCGATTGTGTTTCGCCGCGTGTAAATACTGCCGAGCCGTGGGCAGCAGGTAAATAATCAATTTCGCAAGCGATAGGGCGTATTTGG
Organism: Bacteroidales bacterium; assembly: GCA_025361285.1. Taxonomy (GTDB): domain Bacteria; phylum Bacteroidota; class Bacteroidia; order Bacteroidales; family JAAUTT01; genus JAAUTT01. The sequence continues at coordinate 54,071 of JANYAP010000068.1, forward strand.
GTGGTGCTACGTCCATCGAGTCTAATTCCCTCATCGAGAATCATATTACGCATTGCTTCTTTCTCAACATCGTGATAATAACGTATAACCAACGATTTTTTAGTTTCGCGTTCTGCTTCGGGTAACGATTCTAAAAACTCGCTTCGAATAGCTTCGAAGGCTTCCGAACGCTCGTGTTTACCTTGTTGCGATTTCGCTACGGCGTAAACCTTATCGTAAGTAGCTTTTTTTATTACTGTACGCAAATCTTCGTCGTTAACTTCGTGACAATATGTACGTTTGGTTGTTTTCCCAACCATTTCCATAAGTTCGAGCTGCGCTTTGCAATGTTTTTTAATTTCGTCGTGAGCTACTTTCAAGGCTTCGAGCATTTCGGCTTCCGAAACTTCTTTCATTTCGCCTTCAACCATCATAATATTATCGAAAGTGGCAGCAACCATCATATCGATATCGGCCTTTGCTACTTCAGCAAAAGTGGGATTAATAACAAATTTACCATCGATACGAGCTACACGAACTTCGGAAATTGGACCGTTAAACGGAATATCCGAAACAGCTATTGCGGCAGAAGCGGCTAAGCCAGCAAGGGCATCGGGCATAATTGTTTTGTCGGCCGAAATAAGACTAATAGTTACAAATGTTTCGGCGTGATAATCGTCGGGAAAAAGTGGACGTAACGCTCTGTCAACTAGGCGAGAAACTAAAATTTCGTAATCCGAAGCTCTAGATTCGCGTTTCATAAAACCGCCAGGGAAACGACCTGCTGCAGAATATTTTTCCTTATATTCTACCGATAAAGGCATGAAATCGACATCTGCTTTTGCTTCGCGGGCTGTAACAACGGTAGCCAATAACATTGTTTTGCCGAATTTTAATACAACAGAACCATCGGCTTGTTTTGCAAGTTTGCCTGTTTCGAGGGTAATAGTTCTACCATCACCAAGATCAATAGATTTTTCAAAAACCTTAAACATCTTTACATTATGATATTAAATGAATATTTATGTACATATAAATAGAAAAAAGGCAATTCGATAAAATTGCCTTTTCAATGATAAGTACGGTTTTAATTATTTACGCAAGTTAAGCGCTTTAATTATTTCGCGATATCTTTCAATATCAATATGTTTCAGATAATCGAGCATTCTGCGACGTTTACCAACTAACTTTAAAAGAGCCAACTGTGTGCTGAAATCTTTTTTATTACTTCGTAAATGGTCGGTTAAATGATTAATCCGAAATGAAAACAACGACACTTGCGACTCGGGCGAACCTGTGTTGGTGGCTGTTTTACCGTACTGTGTAAAAAGTTCTTCTTTCTTTTCTGTTGTTAAATACATCTTATCAATGATTTGTAAGTTCACACTCTAATTAAGACTCGCAAAAGTAATTAGTTTTTTTAAATATTCAATATCGAACGAATAAAAAACTCTAAAACATCAGTTCATATTAAATACATAGTAATTAGTGTGCATCCATAATGTAAATAATAAATGGAGTTACAGGCGAAACCTTTTCTAAAATAACATATTATAATCTTATTACTGCGCATAATCGAATACTCAATGGAAAGGTTTCGCCTGTTAGCAGTATATTACGGATGGATACTAATTAAGCTAGGCAAGTAAATAGGCTGAATGAAAAAGATTATTAAAACCTCCTGAAGTAATAAGTTACAATGTCAAATTGTCGGATATTTTTCAATGGCAAGCATTTTGATAAGTTCCGTAACCATTAAGAATAATATTAAATAGAAATAGGTATTAAGTATTAAGTAAAATGTAATTAATCAACGTTTTAACTATTAATTTTAGTTATCTGAGAATAACATTTTATATATAAAAACTAAAAATAAACATGAGCAAAGGGAAAAGTTCCATATTTGGGAAAAAAGAGCAAAAGCATGAAAACATCAGCGATACAGCGGTAAATAACAATAATGCGAATTCGGGAAAAAATTCTGAAACTGAAAATATGTCAGATTCTGAATTAAATACTGCTAATATTGCAGACGACGTAGAAAACGTAGATTCCGCAGAAGTAAAAGGCGCCACAAATAATGAGGAAGAATTGCCAGCTCAGGTTAAAGACTTACAGGACAAGTATATACGTTTGATGGCTGAGTTCGATAATTTCCGCAAACGATCGTTAAAAGAGCGTATGGAATTGTTAAAATCGGCTGGCGAAGAAACTCTTGTTAACGTTCTTCCTATTATGGACGATTTTGAGCGTGGGTTGCAAGTAATTGATAATGCTGCCGATGTAGAGTCGGTAAAATTAGGAGTAATGCTTATTTATAATAAGTTTAAGGACTTTTTAACCCAACGTGGAGTAAAAGAAATTGAAGCCATGAAAATGGATTTTAATATAGATTTACATGAAGCTATAACTAAAATACCTGCTCCCGAAGAAGGATTGAAAGGAAAGGTTGTAGATGTGGTTCAAAAAGGTTACTGCCTTAACGACAAAGTTATTCGTTACTCCAAAGTAGTAATTGGCGAATAATTATCAACAATTAATTGAATTCTTGCAAAATTAAGAAATAACCAAAATGGCCAAAGGAGATTTTTACGAAATACTTGAAGTTCAGCGCAATGCTTCGAAAGAGGAGCTTAAGAAAGCATACCGTAAACAGGCAATTCGTTTTCACCCCGATAAAAACCAAGGGGATAAGGATGCCGAAGAAAAGTTTAAAGAAGCTGCCGAGGCTTACGAGATTTTAAGCGACGACAATAAACGTGCCCGCTACGACCAATACGGCCATGCTGGGCTAGGCGGAGCTTCAGGTGGTGGTGGTGGTTTTGGCCAAGGAATGACTGTTGATGATATTTTCGAACATTTTGGCGATATATTTGGTGGTTTTGGTTTTGGTGGAGGTGGCGGTTCGCGGCGTGGTGGCGGTCGTAGAGTATCGAAAGGCTCAAACATAAGAGTTAAGGTAAAACTTAACCTTCAGGAAATAGCTCAAGGCGTAGAAAAGAAACTAAAAGTTCAGAAATATGTTTCGTGTCAGCATTGTAGCGGAACGGGTGCCGAAAAAGGCTCGGCATATAGCGACTGCAGTACATGCCGTGGTACTGGGCAGGTTACTCGCGTTACGCAAACCTTTATAGGTCAAATGCAAACAGCATCGGTTTGCCCCAGCTGCGAAGGCGAAGGGCGTATAATTCGTGCGAAATGCACCTATTGCTATGGCGAAGGAATGACTCAGGATCAGGAAGTTGTAACTGTTAAAATACCTGGTGGTGTTGCTAATGGTATGCAAATGTCGGTTAGCGGAAAAGGCAACGCAGCCCGCCGAGGTGGTGTAAATGGCGACTTGCTGGTATTAATAGAAGAAGAAGACCATCTGGAGCTTTTTCGCGATGGCAACGATTTGATATACAACTTATACCTTAGTTTTCCCGATGCTGCTTTAGGTGCAACAGTAGAAGTGCCAACAGTGGAAGGAAAAGTGAAAATAAAAATAGAGCCTGGCACACAGCCTGGTAAAATACTACGCTTACGTGGCAAAGGATTACCTGAGGTAAACAGCTATGCCCATGGCGATTTGCTTGTGAATATTAACGTTTGGATACCTCGAAACCTCAATAAGGACGAAAAGAAAATAGTGGAGAAATTTGCTGAATCGTCGAGCTTTACACCGAACCCCGACCGTAGCGACCGCAGTTTTTTCGATAGAATGAAAAGCTATTTCGATCAGGGAAACTAGGCGCAAATTATATTTAGCTGTTTATTTTAACTTATACTTTATGTATCTGAAACCCAAATTGTTGAATTGTCAATAGTTTGGGCTTTTTTTATAAAAAAAAACTCCAGAGATACCTCTATCTCCGGAGAAACCCTAAAATTTACCTAAAATTAAAACTACTACCTAAAAAAACCTATGAAAAAGCGACATCACGTCGGTTTGTATCTTAAAAAAACTACGTTTAATTTTCTATACAAATGTACATTCGAAAAATGGCACATTAATTAACTTTTTAATGATATTGCTTACCACTATTTATAGAAGTTTATCACTCATATTTGGTGATAAATGTTACCTTTTTGTTGATTTATTTAACCATAACTTCGAAATCAACTAAAAATTAATGCAATATTTTTGTTGTGTGTTATAATATGGTTAATTCTTTTTTTTGAGGTGCTATGGAGTTATATTGCTTTATTAAAAACGCTTCGCTAGGCTTCTCCTTGTCAGATTTCCTCCCCCCGCCCACATTGAAGCTGCCTGCCATTCCGAACAGAGTGAGGAATCTAGCGAAGCGTTTTTACCGAAGATTTCGTAAACCCCAGTTTATTAATATGTTCCATGTTTTTTCGGTTGCAAATATTCTTTCCTTCGGGGGTGTAAAGGAAGGTAACAATGTCGGCATAAGCATCGGTAATTTTTCCGCGAACCATTTTCATAGTGCTGTTTAGCATTTGGTTATCCTCAGTAAAGCCCTCTGGTAATATGCAAATTGCCGATGGTAACCATCGCTGTGGAAACATATGGCCGTGCTTTTTTCCAGTACGATATTCGTGTATTTCACTTTCAATAAGTTTTAAGGCTGCGGTAGGCTCATCGCCATTATGTATATGCGAATGGTGTTTTTGCAGCCAGCGCTTAACGGCTTCTTTATTAATGGCTACCAAGGCAATAGTGTATGCATTTTGGTTGTTGTACAACATACATTGCCCAATGTATTGCGATTGTGCCACAAAAGCTTCCTCAATGCCTTCGGGGCTGTATTTCTCGCCATCGTCGGCAATTAGTAAGCTTTTAAACCTTCCGAAAACATACAAAAATCCATCATCGTCCATCGACCCTAAATCGCCAGTATATAGCCATCCGTTTTTCAACGCTTCGCTGGTGGCGGTGGGGTTATTCCAGTAACCTGCCATAACGTTTTCGCCGCGAATTACAATTTCGCCCTTTTCGCCTATCGGGACTTCGTTGCCGTTCACGTCGCAAATTTTTAGATCAATTGGTTTAACCAGAAAGCCCGACGAACCTAACTTGTGCCTTAGCGGTGCGTTCGACGAAATAATTGGCGATGCTTCGGTTAGTCCATAGCCCTGATACATTGGGATGCCGATGGCATAAAAAAATCGTTGCAATTCAATATCAAGTAGCGCACCTCCGCCAACGAAGAACTCTAAGCGACCGCCAAATGCTTCGCGAACTTTCGAGAACAGAATTTTGTCGAACAAATTAACAAAAAGGTTAAGCATAAATCGCCATCCTTTACCTTTATCGAAACCATTGCCGTTAAATGCATATCCTATTTTTAAGGCTAGGTTGAAAAGTGCAATAGTAACAGCCCCTTTAGCGCGTATTCCGTTTTCGATATTTTTACGGAAATTCTTAGCTAAAGCAGGCACGCTAAGCAGAAAGTGAGGTTTAATTTCCCTAATATTTACAGGAATATTTTTCAATGTATCCATTGGCGTTTTACCCGTTTGAACCGATGCAATGCTTGCGCCCGATTTCATAAGTATATAAGGGCCAACAGTATGTGCAAATGCATGATCCCAAGGCAATATTAGTAGCGAAATGTAATGCGAAGGAATGTTCATAAGCGAAAGCCCCTGTTCCACGTTTGCAGTATAATTGCGGTGGGTAAGAATAATTCCCTTCGGATCGGCGGTGGTACCCGATGTATAACATATATTAGCATGGTCGGAAGGCTGTATCGATTTCCATGTCGATTCGAAATCGATGCGATTACTTTTCAGGTATTCGCTACCTTGCTTAAGCACATCGCTAAAAAGAAGGTTTTTTTCGTGAACCGATTCGTCGGCTTCAAAAAGAATTACTTTTTCGAGCGATTCAAGTTCGTTTCGTAAACCATTTAACTTGCGCGATTGGCTTGCCGATGCTACTATAAAGCGCGCTCCCGAATGCATTAACCGAAATTTTATATCGGTAGCTTCGGCTAATTTAACCGACAATGGAACATTAATAGCCCCAGCATACAAAATGCCTAACTCGCTAATTACCCAGTTATTACATCCTTCCGATAGCAATGCAATTCTGTCGCCTTTTTTAACGCCTAAAGCCATTAATCCGGCGGCTAATTTGTAAACTAACTCTTTGGTTTCGCCATAAGTAGTTGGTATATAACTGTTGCCAATTTTCTCCCACAGAAAAGTGTTGTTTTTGTATTTAGTGGCGCTTTCTTCGAATAAGTGTGTTATCGCATTCATAGTTTTTACGTTGTAGTTGCCGCCGAAAATACACATCTTTCCTGAATAAGTAAAACCAATATTGCTACTATTATTTTGTAAAGATTTTTTTTTGTAAATTTTAATACGTTTATCATTGAATATAAGAATTGATAAACCAACAGAATAAAAAATTATTATATATTTGCGCTCTACTTTAAAAAAACTAAATAATTTTTAAATTTTATATAAAATGCAAAATAAAGGAGCAGTTAAATTATTTGCTATAGCCCTAGCGCTGGTGTGTTTGTACCAGTTGTCGTTTACTTGGTTTACAGTGCGGGTTGATAATAAAGCTAAGGTTTTTGCCAATGGCGATTTGAACAAGGAAAACAAATTTAAAGATTCTATATCGGGCGAAGTAGTTTACAACTTTTTAGGATTACGCAAATATACCTATCGCGAGTGCAAAGAGCGCCAGATAGCGTTGGGTTTGGACTTAAAAGGTGGTATGGACGTAATACTCGAAGTATCGGTAGTTGATGTAATTCGAGCATTATCGAATAACAGTACCGACTCCACCTTCGTTAAGGCAATTGAACTAGCCAAAAAATACCAGTTAACATCTCGCGAAGATTTTGTAACTCTTTTTGGCAGAGCATTTACCAAAGTTGACCCAAGTGCAAAAATGGCCGCCATTTTTTCGACTGTGGAATTGAAAGATAGGATAAATTTTAGTTCAACAAACGATCAGGTTTTAGCTGTTTTACACGATCAAGCCAATGCCGCTATCGATAACTCTTTCAATATATTAAAGTCGCGTATCGATCGTTTTGGCGTTCTTCAACCAAATGTTCAGCAACTCGAAACTAAAGGTCGTATTCAAGTGGACTTACCTGGTATACAGGAACCAGAACGAGTTCGTAAACTGTTGCAAGGAACAGCCAATCTCGAATTTTGGGAAACTTATGAAAATCAGGAAGTTTACGGATTTATGTTGGAAGCCAATAAAAAGCTTAAAGATGTTTTAGCTGCCGAAACATTAAAATCGGATTCTATTAATAATGTTAAGCCTACAGCGGTAGCCAAAACTGTTGAAAAGAAAGATACTACAAAAACACTGTCGTTGTTGGATAAAATTGCCAGCGACTCCACAAAGCAAGATACGGCAGCACTTCCTAATCAAGGTATTAAGGATTATCCTTTGTTTGCCTTACTTAACCCCGCCTCAAGCCGCGATGGAAAACTTCAAGAAGGTGCAATGGTTGGATACGCAAAAGTTAGCGATACCGCCAAGGTTAATTCGTACCTTCATTTAAAGCCAATTCGCTCAATTTTCCCTAGAGATATTCGCTTCCTATGGTCGAGTAAACCAACCGAAGGCGACAAATCGATGACAATATACGAGTTATACGCTATCAAATCGTCAACGCGCGATGGACGTGCACCTTTAGATGGTAGTGTGGTAACCAATGCTCGTGGCGAATTTGGTCAAAATAAGTCGAAAGCCGAAGTTAGCATGACCATGAATGGCGAAGGTGCCAAAATATGGGCGCGATTAACAAAAGAAAATATTGGAAAATGCATAGCTATTGTTTTGGACAATAGCGTACAAACAGCACCTCGCGTAAATGGCGAAATACCTAATGGTAGTTCGGTAATTACAGGTAATTATTCAATTAACGAGGCACAAGATTTAGCCATTATTTTAAAATCGGGTAAAATGCCTGCCCCTGCACGCATTATCAGCGAAAACATTGTTGGGCCTTCGTTGGGTCAGGAATCGATTGAAGCTGGTTTAATGTCGTTTGTTATAGCATTTATAGGTGTATTGCTTTATATGTGGCTGTACTACGGTCGTGCCGGAAATGTGGCAAACATAGCCTTATTTACAAACGTTTTCTTCCTATTTGGTGTGTTTGCATCAATGGGCTTGGTGTTAACATTGCCAGGTATTGCAGGTATAGTTTTAACCCTTGCTATGGCGGTTGATGGTAACGTAATTATTTACGAGCGTATGCGCGAGGAAGTACGTGCTGGTAAAGGCGACAAAATGGTTGTTAAGGACGGTTTCTGGCATGCTTATTCGGCTATTATCGATGGTCACGTAACTACCATATTAACAGGTATTGTACTTTATATTTTCGGTCAAGGTCCTGTACAAGGTTTTGCAACAGCATTGGTTGCAGGCTTACTATTATCTCTTTTTTCATCAATTTTTATTGCCCGTTTAATGTTCGAATGGATGCTTGATCGTAATATTGAAATTACACTCGGTAACAAATATACAATTGGTGCAATGACTAAAGTGAAAATTGACTTTATTGGTATTCGTAAACCAATGTACATTGTGTCGGGTATTATTATTACCATTGGACTTATTTCACTATTTGTTCGTGGATTAGATCAAAGTATCGATTTTAAAGGTGGTAGAACATATATTGTACGTTTCGATGCCGCCGTTGAAACACAGGATGTTCGCGAATCTCTTACAAAATCGTTTGGAACTGCACCCGAAGTAAAAACTTTCGGTAACGACGATCAGGTAAAAATTACAACAGCGTATTTAATTGATAATAAATCGAAACAAACCGATTCGATTGTTGAGAGCAAGCTATTTGAAGGTGTAAAAAGCCATTATAAAAAACCTATTACTTTTGCCGAATTTTCGCAGGGATCGAAAACAAAAACACGTGGCGAGCAAAGTTCTCAAAAAATCGACCCAATTATTTCAAACGAACTGATTTACAGAGCATTTATGGCTGTTTTCTTTGGCTTAATTATTATTTTCATATATATCGCTATTCGTTTCAAAAACTGGAAATATGGTATGGGAGGCGTGGCGTCGCTATTACACGACACACTTATTGTAATAGGAGTATTCTCGTTGTTCTGGGGAAGGCTACCTTTTAGCCTTGAAATTGGGCAGGATTTTATTGCCGCACTGCTTACCATTATTGGTTATTCAATTATGGATACCGTAATTATTTACGATAGAATACGCGAGTACAAGCAATTATACCCTGCACGTGCTCTCGATGTGAATATTAACGACGCTATAAACCACACACTTGGGCGTACCATTAACACTTCGGGTATTACATTGGTAGTATTAATAGTAATTTTCATTTTTGGTGGCGAAATACTTCGCGGGTTTATATTCGCATTACTTGTTGGGGTTTCGGTAGGTACATACTCATCGGTATTTAACGCTACACCAGTAGCTTACGATATCATTAGAATGACCGAAAAGAAAAAGAAACTCGATTCAGGAAGTGTAAAAAAATAAGATAGCTCCATTATACAGCATAAAAGCCCCGAGGATATTGATATCTTCGGGGCTTTTGTATTTTTAGGCAATAAAAAAATTACTTCAAGCTTTTGACAATTGCTTCAATCGCCTATTGTATGACTGCCAATAGTTTCCTTTCGTGAAATCGTTTAGGAATGAAGCAGATACCATTTTTGCCACAATATCGGATTTTGATAGCATCAACGTCATAATATCATTTAAAAACCTTTCGCTAATTCCTGCAATCTCTGCGAGTTTGAAAAATTGTGCTCTAATATTTCCTTGAGCGATATTTCTAGGTAATAATCCATCGTCTAAGGCAAAGTCTTTATCTTCAATATGTATCCGACTATTTAGGAGGTCCTAAGCAGGGCTTAACCTATAGTCGCCCATTGGTGTTTCAAGCAGTGAAAAGTTTTTATAATGAGCATCGCCATTTGAAAATAAATAATTAAAGACAAGTATTTTCAAAAGTTTGGGTGCTTCTATTTTGTATGTAGGTAAATAATTCTGTATTAGTTGAAATAACTCCAAATAATTCCCCAAATACTTGTAATGTTCGCCATGGGTTTGTGGCGTTCTACCTGCCAAGGAAGCAAAATCGTCCTGTGCAAGTTTTAATCCATCTTCTTTAATATCGAATCGCTTTGTTATATAAGCAGGAGAACCATTTTTAAAAAAAATTACAGCGTTTTCATCGGTTTCTATTCCATATATCTGACGAGCAATTTGCATTGTAAGATGCTCGTTAGCTGGCATTTGGTTTAGGTTGTTACCAACACTCGGAATAGGTTTTAATATATATTCCCCACGTTCCCCTTCATTTATAAGTCGCAATGTATTTTTTTCAAGCAATAAAGAGAATTTTTCTTGTACGCCCGAGATAGACATATGATTTCTGTTTTGTTCAAAAAGTTCATCTGTTTTAGAATTCGATGCTGGTGAATCATAAGGCAATATATGAGCTACGGCTTTACCCTTAAAGACTCTATTTAAACAGGTTCTGCTATATGTATTAAAACCTTTTGCCAAAGTACCAGGACAATATTTAGTGGCTAGTAAATTCATTACTATACTATTTTTACGACTCGAACCTCGCCAATACTATCATGTTTTGCGTAGTGATGAGTAATCCGAAGTAATCTGTTTGGTCAATTTTATTATGTTTACAAACCACTTGTTTGTTTGACCCCTTAGGAAGCATGTTATAGAAGAATGGAAATAAATATTTTGAATTAAAGGGTTGTTCAATTTTAGGCAAAGTAAGAAATATCAGGCTTGTTATTATCTGCAATCCTTGTATCTTTATAACTGAAGTTAGTACCATCCTCATGTTGGGTTAAAACACCAGCTTCCTCGTCCTTATATAGTATTTTCGCCTTTCTCATTTGTTACGAGATACGTTTTAAGTTTTAAACAAAATTCCATACCCAGCACATCTACAATCTTTTGTAATGTTTTAATCGTAGGATTTCCTTTTCCACTTTCAAAATGTTTTAATGTTCTTAAGCCAACACCAGATAATTGGGCTAAGGATTCCTGAGTAACTTTTAATGAATCTCTGCGTTTTTTTATTATTTTAATCGAATTTTCAAACTGCTCCATATCGTTGTTTTTATGTAAAAATACGATTAGTTTTTAAAAGAGCAATAAAAAGCACTATTTAGTGTATTACATTACATTTTGTGAGTTATTGCAAACTAAAGTGCAATATAATACACTATTTAACACTTTAATTCTGGTATTTTTTGAGTATTATCGGGGGCAATATATTATTTTGACTAAATATCTATTTTCATCCATTTTAAACATCAAGCAACGTGCATATTATCAATTACTAAAACAGCATTTTTTTGCCTTTTTTCCACTTCCACAAGTGCAGGGGGCGTTACGGTCTATTTTTGCTGAAACTGCTTGTTGAATTGGGTTTTGCAATCTTTCAACATCGCTAATATCTTCCTCTTCACTGGGTTCGATACCTACAATAACTTGCCAGCCGTTGCTGTCGCAAAGCTTCATAATTTCCATTGCACGTTGCTCTGTTTGTACCTTAATAACTGCAGGTTTTGCTTTTGTTCCTAGTTTGCTCATTATCTATTTGTTAATTAATGTTATGTGGGGAATTCTCATAATATTCCTTTTTCTCTAAGTTGTTGAAAAAGAAATACTTCGAAATTTTCAGCTGGCGATGGTGCTGGCGAAAGGGCTAGTTTTCCATCTCTATCTATCAGAAAATAAGTAGGAAACGTACGAATGTCGTATTCTTTAAGTATTTCGGGTTGGTTGCCAAAATGAAGAAACGTCCAATCGTATTTCATTTTCTTAGCAAACATCTTAGTGTCGGCAAGGGTTTCGTCGAACGAAATAGTAACAATTTTGAGTAGTTTACCGTGTTTTTCGTATAGTTTTTTAAGTAAATCGTATTCCTTTATACATGCGTAATTTTGTGTGGTACAGAACATTACATATACGTACGATCCTTTAAAGTCGGCAAGGCTAACCCAAGCACTATCCTGATTTAGCATTCTAAAAGGTGGTGGAGCATAACCAGGAAGAAGTCGAGTAACTTTTTGGCGAATGTCGATGGCAATAGCCTTATGATTGTCAATTTTTGTTGTTAATTCGAGCGAATCGAGTATTATTAGTAATGCTTCGCGTGCAAATTGCATTTCGTAAAAGCCATCGTGTAAGCCTTTTAAGACAACAAACTCTTTAAGTGTGTCGTTTGTAAGTACTTCATTTTGAGCCAATGTATGCTTTAAGCGTGTAAGGCTTTGGTATGTGTTAATGTCGTTGTAAATTTCTTTACCATTGTTGGTTCGTCCGAAGTACACAAAATATTTTTCGTAAACTTGGTTAAATAGCTCCATATACGCTGTGCTATTGTATAACACTGGCTTGTTAAGGAAGTAATTATCGGATATATTGCGCGATTTAAACCGTGTGGACATAAACTTTAACAGACCCATGCGGTAGGTGTAATACGACCTAAAATAGGAGTTATTAATAGACGCAAAAGTTGTTTCAATTTTATGTATGGTAGTGTCTATAGCATTTACATTGTTTTTGGTGTAAATATTCGATGCGTATTTAGCGTAAAAAGGGTCGAAATAATTATCGAACGATTGTATTAAGAGGTTTAACTCGTTATCGGGCAGTTCTGGAAGTTGTTTATTGTTTGATTGATAATAGGTTACTAACAGATGTATGTTTAATGCCTTAAAAAATGGATTTAGAATATCGTCCTGCTTTTTTTCTATTCGCGATGGGAGCTTTATTGTGTAGGTGAAATTGGGTTGCACATACATATATAAAAAGAAAACGCCAGTTCGGCAGAATATATAATCGGTTGCGTTAACATCGAAAACTAACTCAAAATGGCCATGCTCATTAACTTTGGTACTTGAAACCATAATTTCCTTGTCGGAAATTTGGTTTGCATATCGGTAAAACGATAATGTAACTCCTTTATATTCTGCATTATTACCATTAACAATAACTTGTCCTGCAAACGAATTTAAGATACTGCTAATGAGAAATATACTAATGAAAATGGTTCGAAACATTGCCAAGGTTATAAGTATTTTTTTGGGTCGATAGATGCTGGCATGAATTTGCTTGCATCGCCGCCATAGCGTAATATCTCGCGTACTATCGACGAATTAATTGATGTGTGTTCGGGTAAGGTAAGTATGAAAACCGATTCGATATCGTCGTACATTGCTTTATTAACCTGAGCTATAGCGCGTTCGTATTCAAAATCGGCCGATGTACGTAATCCTCGCAGAATATACATTGCACCAACACGTTGGCAAAGCGAAACTGTTAGATCTTCGTAATGAACAACTTCAACTTTATTGTTACCAGCAAACACGTCATTAATCATAGCAATTCGGCCTGCCAAAGGAAAGAAGCCTTTTTTTGTTTCGTTGTTACCAACTGCTATTATAAGCTTATCGAACAGACTTAGTGCCCGTAACACAATCGACTCATGCCCAATCGTAAACGGATCGAACGACCCTGGAAATATAGCTATTTTGTTCATTTTATGTTTGATGTTTACTAAGTACTAAGTACTAAGCACTTAGTATAACCTCTATAACCTCTATAACCTCTATAACCTCTATAACCTCTATAACCTCTATAACCTCTATAACCTCTATAACCTCTATAACCTCTATAACCTCTATAACCTCTATAACCTCTATAACCTCTATAACCCCATACACCCTTCCCTCAAT